>NZ_JBHMIQ010000024.1:0-106106 GCF_048060315.1 Micromonospora sp. LOL_013 | reverse complement strand
GCATTCGCCGCCGTTGCTGTTGCTGCGGCTGGCGGTGCGCCACGCTGGCTGGGTCATAGCTGCCTGCCAATCCTCGCGATCAGGCGACTGGCCCGGGTGACCAGCCGGGAGGGAAATGTCGACCGCCGCTGCGGCCCTGCCCTTGACCCGGCGTAGGTGCGCAGGACGGGGCCGCAGCGTGGTGTCGGGTGGTCAGTGGTGGTGGGTGGCGGCGGCCTGGGTGATGAAGGTTGACCAGGCGGTGGGGGTGAAGGTGAGGGTGCCGCCGGTGCGGTTCTTGCTGTCGCGGACCAGTACCCGGCCGGGCAGGTTGTCGGCGACTTCGACGCATTCGCCGCCGTTGCTGTTGCTGCGGCTGGCGGTGCGCCACGCTGGCTGGGTCATAGCTCCTCTGCCATCCTCGCGATCAGGTCTCGGGACATGTCTTGGGGTAGTGCCACCGAGCGTATCGCCTCCCAGATGTTGACGAGGGCGGCGACCTTCGCCGGCTCCTCGTAGGTGCGGCCGTCCACCGGGTTCTCCGTGTAGGCGACCGTCGCCCCGTCCGGCAGCGTGGCAAGAATGAAGTTGCCGGACTGTCCGGCGTATAGTCCGGCGTCGACCGGCACCACGTGCAGCAGCACCCGGTCGCTCCGCGACATGTTGACCAGGTGCAGCAACTGCTCCTTCATCATCACCGGGTCGCCCCGCCGTAGCGCCGCCTCATCGACGATGAACGAGGTGACCGGCGGCGTTCTGCGGTCGAAGACGGTGGCCTGGCGAGCGAGCCGGTGGGCCAGCCGCTGCTCGGCCACCTCCGGCGGGTGCAGACCGACGGCGAGCACCGCGCGGGCGTACGCCTCGGTCTGCAGCAACCCGGGGACGTAGGTTGGCTCAAACCAGCGCAGCATCTCGGCCTGGGCCTCGTACTCCGGCCACGGCTGGAACCAGTCCGGCGGGACGGCATTGCGGGCGTCCGCGGCGGTCTCCTGCACCAGGGTGCCGCTGCCGAAGACATCGTCGATCTGCTCGGCGGTGTCCGGCAGTGGGATCTGCCGGGCCGTCTCGAACTTGGCGATCAGCGAGGTGGAAACGCTCAGCCGCTGCGCCAACTGCTCCTGGGTCATGCCTCCGTTGAGCGTGCGGAGGAACTTGAGAGTGCGGGGAACCCCGTTGCTGCTCACGAATTACCGGTCCTTCCCGATTCAAGATCGAAGTTTCGGAACGGGTTCTGTTGGTGGGAATCCTTCCACTGTTGGCGTCGCGGGTCCAGGGTGGATCTGCTGACAGCAGAAAAATCGGGAGGGATTCGATGATCAATAAGGTGATGGTCGCCGGGGCGGACCCGGACGACGACCCGGTGTTGCGGCACGCAAGGGAGACCGCCGAGAAGCATCTGCCGAGGCGGATCGGCGAATGCCCGACGTGCGGATCGGTGGCGTTCTGCGCGCCGTTCACCATGGCCCTGGCGATCCTCGACCGGCGGGACGTGCCGCGAGCGCGCCGGATCCGGACCGTCCTCACCGTCGCCGGCCTGTCGCCGCCGGAGTTCCCGCACCCGCCGGAGAGCGGCGACGACGGCCGGAGCGGCAACGACGGCGGGTGGTGCGAAATTGTCCGGTGAACCGTTGATCAAGGTCGGCGACGTGTTGCGTCTGCGCGCCGAAGACTGGGCATTCGGCAACGGCCCGGTGGCGATCCGGGTGTCACATCTGCGGCACGGTCACGATATTCCACACGTGACCATGATCGCGGTGATGGGCACCTTCGTCAGCGGCCCACGCACCGGCCAGATGATGCTGCTGTCGGTGTTCAAACACGCCTTGCGGCGGCCCGGCGTCGTCGAGCGTGACGGCCGTACCCCCGAATCTCGCTCCTGACCAGAAACACCCTGACAGCGATCCCGTCGAAATGCGAAAGGCGGTTCCACCGTGCGCAGGCTTCTCCACCTCGTCCTGTTCCCCCGGCGTACCCGGCGGCAGTCCCGGCCGCACACCCGCAACGCCGGTGCCCGCCACTACCGGGCTGCGGCCCGGCCGTCGATCAGCCCCGGGCTGGTCCGCGACCGCCAGTTCCTGGACCGCACCCGGCGCGGTCTCGACCCGGCCGAGGTACGCGCCTTCCTGCACCTGGTCGCCGACGAACTGGCCGCGGTGCGGGCCGAGCTGGCGATGACCCGCGACGAGAACGTACGGATCAAGCAGGCGCTGCGGGACTGGCAGTCGCGGCAGTTCCAGGCCCGGATGCCGGCGTAGGCCGTCGGCCAATGACCGCGAAGGGAGCCATGATGGTCCACCACACCGGGGCCAGGGCCGGGACCGGGACCGCCGCTTGGGCCGACGCCGCAACGACGCTGCCGTTGCCGGCGGTGCACCTGCGGAGACCGTTGCTGGCCGACGAGTTCTTCCTGCTGGCGCAGGAGACGGCGACCGGTCGGCTGCGGCTGCCGGACCGGGCAGTCGGGTTCGGTCTGGCCGCCGCGCTGCTGGTGGACCTGGTCGACGCCGGGGCGCTGCGGGTGCGCGACGGCCGGCTCTGGCTGGCGGCGCGGCACGTGCCGGTGGACGCGCTCGGCGGCTGGGTCCTGCGTTGGATGGCCGCCGAGCCGGGGTACCGGCGGGTCGGCACCTGGTTGGCGCTGCTGGCGCCCGGCGCTCATCAGCAGGTCGCGCGGCGGCTGGTCGCGGCGGGCGTGGTGCGGCCCCGGACGGTACGCCGTCTGCTGACCACCGCCGTGCGCCAGGTGCCGGTCGACGCGAACCGGGCCGCGTGGGCGTGGGCCCGGCTGACCGTACGGCTACAGCGCGGGGAGCCGTTGCCTGACCTGGAGGCCCGACTCGCCGGATTGTGTCTGGTCACCGGGCTGGACGACGCCCTGCTCGCGGGTCTCCCGGCGGCGGCCCGTCGGCACCTGCACCGGGAGACCGCCGGCCGGCTGCCGATCGAGGTCGGCGAGCTGTTCACCATTGCCCGCAACCGTCTCGACGGCGCATCCCACCGCCGCCGGGGACCGGGCCGGCGCTGGGTGCCAGGCCGGCGCTGAGGGTCAGGCAGGCACCGCCGATCACCGCGATCCCGACGACGCCTTACGGAACGCACCGCCCGACGTACGCAGTGCCGCGTCTCGGGCCGGGGGGTGCCGGTCGAGTTCGATGCCGGAGACGAATCATGATGCACCTGTGGCATCAAGCTCTCGGAACATAATTGGTTCCCGGACCGGGCATCGCTGGCGCCCCGGTTACGGACGTGCCCTGACCTGCCCCATCGGCTGTTACACTCGCTGCAGTTGGAGCAGTTGGAGCAGTTGAGGGGTGGCCGTGACGGATCTACTCATACGCGACGCCGAGGCACTCCACCGTGCCCTGGCCGAGCCTGGCAGCGAGGTGAACGTGGCGTTGTCACGGGAGACGGCCGAGTTGGTGTCGAGATTGGTCGACGCTCGGGCGCGCGGCGAGGAGATAGTTGTTTCGCCAGCGAACTCCGAGGTCAGCCCGACCGAGGCTGCGGTCCTGCTGGCGATGTCACGCCCACAGGTTCGGAAGCTGATGGACCGGGGACTGCTGGAGTCCCGCAAGGTCGGCAGTCACCATCGCATCCGCGTCTCCTCGATCAGGGCGTTCCTTGAGGCAGAGCGTGAGCGGCGGCACGCGGCAATCGCCGAGTTGGTCGCCGTGCAAAACGAGCTCGGTCTGACCGGATGAGCAGCACTGCTGACGAGGTCGATCTGATCCGGGTTGTCCTCGCCGACGCGAACGTGCTTTACTCCCGGATCCTGCGTGACTATCTGCTCTATGCGGCCGATCAGGAGGTCATCACCATCTCCTGGAGTGCCCAGATCCTCGCCGAGGTCACCGAGCACCTTATGGCGAACGTAGAGGGCTTCGACCAGGAGGCAGCCCGGCGGCTGGTCGCCGCGATGAACCGCGCCTTCCCGTTCGCCGAGGTGGAACCGGACGAGGAGCATTGGCGCGTCCTGGCCGAGATGTCGCTACCCGACGAGGACGACCGCCACGTCCTGGCGGCATCTGTCGCCGCAGAGGCGACGGTCCTGTGCACCTCGAACATCAAGGACTTCCCGACGCATCTCGTCGGCGGGCTCGGCATCGAGGTACTTACTCCTGACCAGCTGCTCAGCCGCCTGGTGGTCGACTATGGGCCGCAAATGCTTACTGTCCACCGAACGGCCGTCGACTCGCTGAAAGGTGCCACCGACGATTCGACGGTCGCGGCGTTGCGTAGAGCTGGCGCCCCAACGGCTGCAAGTCTGGTCTCTCGACTGCTCACGTCTGAATAAATCGACCGCGCGGGCCAACCTGCGGCGCTGCGACCCGACTGCCGGCGCGACGGTCGACCGGCATGCCACCTACGGACGTGCCCTGACCTGACCCGGTGGAGCCTCCCCAGGATCCACCTGCTAGTCGAACGTCCAGAAGAAGTAGTAGACGGTGGGCGGGTTGCCGTACGCGCGGTACTGGCAGAGATACGAACTCCACAGGTCGTTCTGGATCCCGTAGTTGCCGTACGAGTGGCAGAAGTTCAGGTCACTGTAGACGTTGCGGAGCGTGCCGCCCGGCGGGTCCGGGTAGTCCGCCGAAGCCGGGGCGGCGGTGGTCGCGAACAGGCCGGCCATGGCGATCATGAACGCCACCAGCAGTGTGGTCAGTCTTCGCATACATCCTCCCATAGGTCGGGGCACTCGCCGATCTTCCGCGTGTCTCCAGGCATCACAAGATCGACGTATAACGATTTCATGATGCCATCGTGGCTGGCCCATGGGAAGGCTTGGGCGCCGCAGACCTCGGCTATGCCTGCGACGAGTCGGGGGCGACCATGGCCAGCCTGGGGAAGTAGCTGCGGTACCGGGCGGAGTCCCGGGTGAGGAGCTGATAGCCGCATACTGCCGCATGGGCGCCGATGTAGAAGTCGGCGATCGGCGAGCTCTTGGTGCCACCTTGCCTGCGGTACTTGACATATGCCTTCCCTGCCAGGAAACCCGCAGGGTAAGGCAGTAGTTCGCGGAGAAAATCCGATGCCGGGACGACCTCGTCCAGATCCTCGATGCGGTCGAACCGTACCGAGATCTCGGCGTACACGATCGGGTTGATCACGAGCACGCCTGCGTCGCGGGAGGCGGCGAGCGCTGAACCCGACCACTGTGACCACGTCGGATCCTCGGTGAGGATGTCGAGCAGGACGTTGGAGTCGACCAGGGTGACGGTCCCGTCCGAATGCCTCTCGGGCGCCGCGCGAAGCCGTTCATTCGCCACGGAGCAACTCCATGAGCTGGTCCGTGGTCATGCCCTCCGTCTCGCGTGCGGTGCCCTGCCCGCGTAGATGCCGCACAAGCCGTTGTCCTCTGGAGAGGGCACCGTCGACCCGCACAATTCGCAGCGCGCCGCCCTCCTCGACAACCTCGATCTCGTCGCCTTCATGCAGGCCGTGTTTGGCGCGCAGCGGCGCAGGGATGGTCACCTGACCCTTGCTGTTTAGCTTCACCGTGCCTCCACGTGTCACGTATTACTTGTACTACGTAATACTAGCGGTTGTGTTTCAGGGCTGCGAGGGGTTTCCTCCCCTCCCCTGGGTTCCAGTCGCAGGGCGGGGTCGAGGCCAACGCCTGACTGACTTGACTTTGTCGCATGTTATGACTCATGGTTGTAAGACAAAGCTTGCGACTATGGAGGTGGTGGCGATGCGCCAGACAGAGCACAGCGAAACCAGGCAGTGGCTGGACCAGCACGGTCTGACCGACACCGATTCGACCCCGCTGCTGGCGACGCGGCTGGCCGTACGACGGCGGGCCAAGTTCGCCGGCGACGTCCTGCTGGCCGCGTTCCTGATCGGCGCGGCGCTCACCCACGCGGCGGTCCGGGTCACCGACGCGGCGTACTCCTGGCTGCCGTTGCTGGTGCTCACCGCGCTGGTGATCGGCATGCTGGTGGCGCAGTGGCTGCTCCGCGACTGGGTCCGCCGCGTCGACCGGCGAGCCGGCGCGCAACTGTCCCGTCGGGTGGCCCATCCGGTCGGGTTCGGCTGGCCGGCGGTGCTCGGCCGGCCGTACGCCGTCTTCACGGTTGCCGCCTACACCGCTGCGCTGGGGCTCGCGGTGAGCGTACTGCCGGTTTCCGACCCGGTGCTACGGGCCGGGGCCGCCGTCGTACTGATCGGTCTCGTCGGTGCCGGTGCCGGCATGATCATGCAGCTGCGTCAGGTGCTGACCAGCCCGGCCGTCGCCGAGGACGAGGCGTCACTCACGGCCGACGTCATCATGCGGGTCGAGGACGCCCGCGCCCTCGTCACCCCCAGCCTGGTCTGGTCGCTGCCGGTCATCTTCCTGTACGGCGAGTCGCTGGGCTGGTGGAACGCGGTCGCTATCGGACTCGTCCTGGCCGGTGTCGTCGCGTTCGGTCTGGTCCAGACCCGGACCAGGGCTGTCGGGGTGACCGCACGGCAGGCCATGATCGTCCGATGATCGCCATCGACGCCGCCTCGCCGACGCCGCCGTACGAGCAGCTCCGGGCCCAGCTCGCCCGGCAGATCCAGGACCGGTCGCTGGCCGTCGGCACCCGGCTGCCGACGGTCCGCCGGCTCGCCGCCGACCTCGGCCTGGCCGTGAACACCGTCGGCCGGGCGTACCGGGAGCTGGAGGAGGCCGGGCTGATCGAGACCCGTGGCCGGGCCGGCTCGTTCGTCACAGCCGCCGGCGATCAGGCTCTCGAACAGGCCCACCGCGCCGCCCGCGACTACGCGACGATCATCACCAGGAGCGGCATCGACCCCGCCGAGGCGATCCGGATCGTGCAGGCGGCGCTGGGCCGACCGGCCACACCGTGACTCACCGGCCACGCCCGCGACCGGCACCGGCGTCAGCCGGCTGCCGGTCCCGGTGGCGCAGTCGCCAGCGATCGACGCCCACATGCAGCAGCACCAACGGCAGTACGCCCATCACGTACCAGGCCAGGTCGGTGAGGTCGAAATGGACGCCCAGGACCAGCCGTGCCAGCAGACTGCGCTCGGACAGCTCCGCCGGTACGCCGGTCAGCTGCAGCAGCTCGACGAGCCAGCAGAAGGCGACGGCACCCGCCCCGGCCGCGATCGGCCCGGCACCCGGTGCCAGGACGAACACCCCGGCGTAGACCATCGACGCGTACAGGGCGGTGCCGGAAGACTGCTGCAGTGCGCCGGAACTGTCCAGCACCCCGTCGCCGCCGGCCAGCACCCGGCTGCCGAGCGCCACGGCGAGAAACCCGCTGGCGGCGGCCAGGCCCGCCAGCCGTACCCGCCACATGAGACCTGCCACGGCGCCCGACCCTATCGCTCACCGGCCTTGTCGGTCACCGGCCGGTCAGCGGGGTCCCGGCGGATCTCAGTACGTCGATCTCGCAGCCCGGCGAGGCCGGGTCGAAGCCGTGCTCGACCAGCCAACGGATCGTCAGCAGGCTGCGCACTGCCCACCAGGCGCGGATCACGTCGACATCGACGTCGGTGCCGTAGCCGGCGAGGACGTCACCAAGGCGCTCCCGGTGCCCCAACGTCAGGGTCGCGAGGTCGAACAGGGCGTCACCCCGGCCCGCCTCGGACCAGTCGAGCATGCCGGTGACCTCGTCGCCGTCGACGAAGACGTGGGCGGCCTGCAGGTCGCCGTGCGTAAAGACCGGTGTCCACGGCCGCAACGCGGCCTCGGCGATCCGGCGGATGCGCACGACGAGGCTGGCGGGGAGCAGGCTGGTCGCGATGAGCCACTGGCACTCGCCGTCGAGTTGCGAGACCAACTCGTCGGGACTGCGACCGGGCCACGGTGGCAGGGGCGCGTCGTGCAGCATCCGTATGGCGGCACCTGTAGCGGTCCAGGCCGCTGCCGACGCCGTCGACGGCTCGCCGAGCCGGCCGAGCGCCGTCCCGGCCAGGGCCGCAAGCGCGAGTACGGGCGGTCTACGCCACAGCACCTGCGGAGTCGGCACCGGTGCTCTCGTCATCGCCTTGACCTCGACGTCGGTGCGCGTCTGGTCGGCGTCGACCTTCAGGAACACGTCGCCGACGCGCAGGGTCGCGCGTTCGTGATGGGCGACGACGACCTCGACCTGCGCCACGTTGGCCATCATCGCGGGGCCGGCAGACGGCGTCACCCGGTTTACCCGGCCCGCATCCGGCGCTCCGGCGGGCGAGATCCATGATCATGTGAGCGCTATGGACCTCACAACCGCGACGAGACGTCCATGGCGCTCACCTGATCTTGAGCGGAGGCTGCGCCCCGAACGCCTCGGCCGCACCTCGACGTCGGATTCGTGCACCAAGGGTCGCCGGCCGATCGCAGAACAGCGCCCGCTCGGCGAGCTTCCACGCCGTCTTGGACTGTCGGTCGCGGACGGCCGTGTCCGCCTGGTGCTCGCGGCGCAGTGGATCGAGGAGTCCGTGGTGGCTGAGATCCGTCATGGACAGGGCTGTCCCTCCCCGCATGGTGTCCGGTACGCGAAGTATCCGCGCCGTGTGATGATCAGCTTGGCATGGAATTGATCGCGAAAGATATTGATATGACCATGTGACAGGTGGTGCAGTTGTGCTCACCAGCGGAGTCCTCCCCACCCCCAGGAGGTCTAGATGCGATTCCGCGCACCAACTGCCAACGCCGGCTCGTGGCGCAGGACCACCGTCCTCGCCGTCGCAACCGTCGTCGGCCTGTTCGCCGTCGTGACCGGCCCGGTATCGGCCGATCCCAAGCCCAGCGGTGTCGACCGGGAGTCGATCGCCGGCCCGTACCGGGTCCTCGGACCGCGTACCTTCGCCGACCGTGACGCGGTCGCCGGGACCGGCGCCGCGATCGACTACATCGAACACGGCATCCTCAACATCACCGCGACCCGAGCCGAGGTCAGCGCGATCCAGGCGCTCGGCTTCGACGTCGAAGCGGTCCGGGCACCTACCAGGACCGACGACTCCGGTGACGTCACCACGCTGGACTTCCCGCCGTCCGACTCGGCGTACCACAACTACGCAGAGTTGACCACGGCGGTCAACCAGGTGGTCTCCAGCCACTCGAACATCGCCCGGAAGATCAGCATCGGGACCTCGTACGAGGGCCGCGACCTGATGGCGGTCAAGATCTCCGACAACGTCGGCACCGACGAGGACGAGCCGGAGATCCTGTTCAACTCGCAGCAGCACGCCCGCGAGCACCTCACCGTCGAGATGGCGGTCTACCTGCTGAACCTGTTCACCGACGGCTACGGCAGCGACTCGCGGATCACCAACATCGTCAACACCCGCGAGATCTGGATCGTGCCGACCGTCAACCCGGACGGCAGCGAGTACGACATCGCCACCGGCTCGTACCGGTCCTGGCGCAAGAACCGGCAGCCGAACAGCGGTGCGCTCGCCGTCGGCACCGACCTGAACCGCAACTGGGACTACCTGTGGGGCTGCTGCGGCGGATCCTCCGGATCCCCGTCGTCGTCGACCTACCGTGGCCCGTACGCCTTCTCCGCTCCGGAAACCCAGGCACTGCGCGACTTCGTCAACAGCCGGGTCGTCGGCGGTGAGCAGCAGATCAAGGCCAACATCGACTTCCACACCTACTCGGAGCTGGTCCTCTGGCCGTATGGCTGGACCACCGCCAACACGCCCTCCGGGATGACCACCGACCAGTACAACACGTTCGCCACCCTCGGTACGCGGATGGCGGCGACCAACGGCTACACCCCGCAACAGTCCTCCGACCTGTACATCACCGACGGCAGCAGCATCGACTGGATGTGGGGCGAGCACGGCATCTGGGCGTACACCTTCGAGCTGTATCCCGGCTCGTCCAGCGGCGGCGGGTTCTACCCGCCGGACGAGGTGATCCCTGTCCAAACCGCCCGCAACCGGGAAGCGGTGCTGATGTTCAGCGAGTACGCCGACTGCCCGTACCGGGTGATCGGCAAGGAATCGCAGTACTGCGGCGGCGGTCCGGTCGACCCGCCGGGCAGCACCGTCTGGGCGGACGACTTCGAGTCGGCGACCGGCTGGACGACCGACCCGAGCGGCACCGACACCGCCAGCACCGGGCAGTGGGAGCGCGGCGTCGCGCAGGCCACCAGCTCCGGCGGGGCCCTGCAGCTGACCGCCTACCAGGGCAGCAACAGCCTGGTCACCGGCCGGCTGGCCGGCTCCTCCGCCGGCTCGTACGACATCGACAGCGGGGCGACCAGCGCCCGCTCGCCGGCTGTCGCGTTGCCGTCGAGTGGCACCCTCACCCTGTCGCTCGCCTGGTACCTGGCCCACCTGAACAACTCGTCGTCGGCCGACTACCTGCGGATCAGCGTGGTGCACAGTGGCGGCACGACGACGCTGCTGAACCAGTCCGGCGCGGGGAGCAACCGGTACGGGTCCTGGTCGACCAGCAGCTACAACCTGACCCCGTACGCGGGTCAGACGGTGCGGATCCTGGTCGAGGCGGCGGACGCCTCCACCGCCAGTCTGGTCGAGGCGGCCATCGACGACGTCCGGATCACCAGGTCCTGACGGCGGGCAGGGCTGCCTGCTCCTGACGGTGGGCAGGGCTGCCGTGCGGTGAACATCACCGTACGGCAGCCCTGCGCTGTCGCGATGTCTGCCGGCCGGCGCCGGTGGGTTACCGTGCTACCGACCGCCCCGCAGCGAAGCCGGTGCGAACCCGGCGCTGTCCCGCAACTGTGATGCCCCGGCCGACAGTCGGGGCTAGCCAGGTCGCCTGCGGAGTGGTCGCGAACCGCGCTCTCGAGGAAGGGCGCCTCGCCACCTGGCCGGGGCCGGCGTCACCACCCCCGACCTGTCGGCGAAGCACCAGCCCTCGACCGACAGGAGGACCAGATGAGCAGACCCCACCCGCTGCGGGCCGCGTTGCTGCGTACCGCTGCGGTCGCCACCGCCGCGACGCTCGCCCTGACCGGCTGCGGCCAGGCCGGCGACGGCTCCGGCGGACCCGACGACGCGCAGCCCGGCGTCAGCCCGGACGCCACCGCCAGCTATCCGGTCACCGTCGGTGACCTGACCCTGGAAGTACGCCCGGAGCGGATCGTCGCGCTGTCGCCGACCGCCACCGAGATGCTCTTCGCGATCGGTGCCGGCGACCAGGTGGCAGCGGTCGACGACAACTCCAACCACCCGGCCGAGGCGCCGACCACCGAGCTGTCCGGGTTCACCCCGAACGTCGAGGCGATCGCCGGCTACGAACCCGACCTGGTGGTGCTCTCCGGCGACACCAACGAGGTGGTGGCCGGGCTGACCCGACTGTCGATCCCGGTCTACCTGGCCGGGGCGGCGGTCACCTTGGACGACACGTACCGCCAGATCACCGAACTTGGCGCGCTCACCGGGCACCCGGAGGCGGCGGCCGACCTGGTCGACACCATGCGGTCCGACATCGACAAGCTGATCGCCGACGTGGCGCAGCCGGCCGAGCCGCTGAGCTACTACTACGAGCTCGACCCGACTCTCTACACGGTGACCAGCGAAACCTTCGTCGGGTCGCTGTTCACCATGGTCGGGCTGACCAATGTGGCCGACCCGGCGGACCCGTCCGGGGAAGCCGGTGGCTACCCGCAGCTGTCCGCCGAGGCGTTGATCGATGCCGACCCGGACCTGATCTTCCTGGCCGACACCAAGTGCTGCCAGCAGGACGCGCAGACGGTGGCGCAGCGGGCCGGCTGGTCCACCATCACCGCAGTACAGGCCGGTCAGGTGGTCGAGCTCGACGACGACGTCGCGTCCCGCTGGGGTCCCCGGGTGGTCGACCTGGTCCGGGCGATCGTCGACGCGGTCGACGCGGCGGCGGCGTCCTGACGTGCTCCGTACGCCGGTGCGACGGCCCGGCCGGCGGACCGACCCGCAACGAGCAGCCGGCTGGTCCGGGCCGACCGGCCGGCGCCGTCCGGGGCTGACCGCCGGCTGGTTCGCCGGTGCGGTGGCCGCCGTCGTGCTGTCGGCCCTGGCCGGGCTGGCGTTCGGCCCGGCCAGCCTGCCGCCGCTGGCGGTCGCCGCCGAACTGCTCAACCTGCTGCCCGGCGTCGACGTGGAGAGTGGACTCAACGAGCGGCAGGTGGCGATCGTCACCCAGCTGCGGTTGCCCCGGGTGGTGCTGGCGCTGCTGGTCGGCGGCATGCTGGCCCTGGCCGGTGGCTGCTACCAGGGGGTGTTCCGCAACCCGCTGGCCGACCCGCATCTGCTCGGCGTCGCCGCCGGGGCCGGGCTGGCGGTGACCGCGGTCATCGCGCTGCGCTCCGGCACCGGGGTGCTGACCGGGCTGCCGGTGACGGTGCCGCTGGCCGCGTTCGTCGGCGCGCTCGGCGCGGTCGCGCTGACCTACCTGCTCGGCACGGGTGCCGCCGGGCCGGACCGGTCCACCGCGACGCTGATTCTGGCCGGGGTGGCGGTATCGGCGTTCCTCGCCGCCGGGCAGACCTACCTGCTGCAGCGCCACGTCGACACCATCCGGGAGGTGTACTCGTGGCTGCTGGGCCGGCTGGCCACCGACGGCTGGCACGAGGTCCGGCTGGTCCTGCCGTACGCGGTGATCGCCGCCGTGGTGGTGTTAACGCACCGCCGCGAGCTGGATGTGCTGTCGGTCGGTGACGAGGAGGCGGCCAGCCTCGGCCTGCACCCGCAACGGTCCCGCTATCTGCTGCTCGCCGCCGCGTCGCTGGGCACCGCGGCGGCGGTGTCGGTGTCCGGGCTGATCGGCTTCGTCGGGTTGATCGTGCCGCACCTGGTCCGGCTGGTCGCCGGCAGCAGCTACCGGGTGATCCTGCCGCTGTCGATGCTGCTCGGTGGCGCGTTCCTGACCGTCACCGACGTGGTGGCCCGGACCGTGGCCGCGCCGGCCGAGATCCCGATCGGTGTGGTCACCGCCTTCTTCGGCGCCCCGTTCTTCGTGCTGGTGCTGCGCACCACCCGCCGGACGGTGGCGCTGTGACCGGGCCGGCGCCCGCGCCCGACACCGGGCCCGGGACCGGGCCGGCGCCCGCGAGCACTGCCGCCGGCATCCCGGTCGTCGGCCGTGATCTGCGGGTACGCCTCGGCGGCGTGCCGGTGCTGGACGGTGTCGACCTGACCGTGGCCGCCGGTGAGTGGGTGGCGGTGATCGGGCCGAACGGGGCCGGCAAGTCGACCCTGCTGCGGGCGGTCGGCGGGCTGCTGCCGGCCGCCGGCAGCCTGGACCTGTTCGGTACGCCGATCACCCGGCTCGGCCGCCGGGCCCGGGCCCGGCTGGTCGCCACCGTCGTACAGTCACCGGTGGTGCCGGCCGGGATCGCCGTCGCCGACTACGTGCTGCTCGGCCGTACGCCGTACGTCCCGCTGCTGGGTCGGGAGTCGGCGGCCGACCTGGCGGTGGTCGACGACGTGCTGGTCCGGCTCGACCTGACCGGGTTCGCGCACCGGCGGCTGGCCACCCTGTCCGGTGGTGAACGCCAGCGGGTGCTGCTGGCCCGCGCGCTGGCCCAGGGCGCCCCGCTGCTGCTGCTCGACGAGCCGACCAGCGCGCTGGACATCGGCCACCAGCAGGAGGTGCTGGAGCTGGTCGACGAGCTGCGCCGGGACCGTCGGCTGACCGTGCTGGCCACCATGCACGACCTGTCGGTGGCCGGCGAGTACGCCGACCGGCTGGTGCTGCTCGCCGCCGGCCGGACGGTCGCCGCCGGCCCGCCGGCCGAGGTGCTCACCGAGGAGAACCTGGCCCGGTACTACCGGGCCCGGGTGCGGGTGCTGCCAGGCGCGCACGGCCCGCTGGTCGTCCCGGTCCGCGACCGGGACGTTCCCCGTCCAGAACCGTCAGTCGCCGGCGATCCGGATCACCGAGAAGAAGGCCCCCTGCGGGTCGTTGAGCACGGCGAACCGGCCGTGCGGCAGGTCGGTGGGCGGGACTGAGACGGTGCCGCCGAGCGCGGCGGCGTGCTCGGCGGTGGCGTCGCAGTCGTTCACCGCGAAGTACACCATCCAGTGGGCCGGCAGGTCAGCCGGCCAGTCGTCGCCGACCATCGGCATCATCCCGGCGACGGGCTGCTGCTCGACCAGCCATTCGGTGTACATGATCGGTGGGAACGGGGTGTCCCGGCACTCCCAGTCGAAGACCGCGCCGTAGAACTCCTTCGCGCCCTCCGGGTCGCGGGTGGTCAGCTCGTTCCAGCACAGTGAGCCGGGCACGTTCGCCAGCTCCGCGCCGGCCATGGACAGCGGCTGCCAGACGGCGAAGCTGGCCCCGGCCGGGTCGGTGAAGACCGCCGCCCGGCCCCGGTCGAGCACGTCGAACGGCGGCATCAGCACGGTGCCGCCGGCCGACTCGACGAGCTTGGCGCTCGCCTGGGCGTCCAGCGTGCCGATGTACGTGGTCCAGGTCGGCGGCTGCCCGCCGGTGGACACCGAGCCGGCCCCGGCGACCAGTTTGTCGTCCTTGCTGAACAGGGTGTATCCCTCGGCGTCCGGATCGTCGGGCGGCTGCGCGGACCAGCCGAACAGTTCGCCGTAGAACCGGATCGCACCGGGCAGGTCGGAGGTACCGAGGTCGACCCAGGCGGGTACCCCGGCCGCGGCGACGGACATGGCGGATTTCCTCCTGCTGATCGGCTGAGTGGACCCTGCTGACCGAATCCTGGCACCCGGTCGACGACGGTCGGGGGAGATTCGCCGAAGCAATCGCCCGTCACGCGGAATCATGGCCCGCGCCGAGGGTAACCGTGCACCGGGCTGACGTCACCGACCGAAGCCAGGCGGGGACGCCGGACAGCGGCCGGGACGTGGAACAGCGGGGGAGAACGATGGTACGGGTGATCGAGGTGTTGCCGGGCGACATCGACCGGGCGATCAACGACGATCACGTCCTGCTGGACCAGCTTTTCCGGCGGCTGGAAACCGGCCAGGGCGACCGGCGGATCCTGGCAGACCAGGTGGTCTACCGGATCTCCATACACCTGGCGGCCGAGGAACAGATCCTCGACCCGGTCTTCGACGAGCCGGCGGTGACCGGCCGGTTGTCCGCCGGGGCGGTGGCGGAGCTGGTCCAGTGGGGGCGGGACACCCGTCAGCGGATCAAGGAGGCGGCGGCCGAGGTCGACCGGTCCAGACCCGGGAACCTGGACTTCGAAGAAGCACTCAACCATTTGATTGCCGACGTTCGCCGGCAGGCCGCCGACCAGGAGGGGGTGCTGTTGCCGGCGCTGCGGGCCGCGGTCGGTCCGCAGCGGATGGCCGAACTCGGGGCGCAGTTCACCGCCGCGAAGTACCGTGCACCCACCCATCCGCATCCGCAGACACCGAACACCTCCCGCAGCAGTCGGCTGCTGGGCGGCCCGGCCGCGCTGGTCGACCGGCTCCGCGACCGGACCTCGGGGCGGCGTGGCTGGTTCGCCACTGACGCGTCCGGGCTGCTGGAACCGCAGTCGCAGGCGCTGCTGGACGCGTTCGCCGCGCTCGGCCCCCGGCCCACCGAGATCCTCGACCCGGCCGAGGCGCGGCGCCAGCCGACCCTGTCCGACGCGGTGGCCCGGATCCGTACCGACCGGGGAGACCCGGCGGAACGGGAGCCGGTCGACTCGGTCTTCGACTTCGCCATCGACGGTCCCGGCGGGGAGCTGACCCTGCGGGTCTACCGGCCGACGTCGGCGTCACCGGCCGGCGGCCTGCCGGTGCTGATCTACCTGTACGCGGGTGGCTGGGTGGTCGGCAGCCTGGACACCTACGACGCCACCCCCCGGGCGCTGTGCAACAAGGAACGGTGTCTGGTGGTGGCGGTGGACTACCGGCACGCCCCGGAGCATCCGTTCCCGGCTGCCCACGACGACGTGCTCGCCGCGACCCGCTGGCTGCTGGACAACGCCGGGGAGATCGGCGGTGACCCGGAGCGGATCGCCATCGCCGGCGAGGCCGCCGGCGGCAACATGGCGGTGGCTACCTGTCTGCAGTTGCGCGACGCCGGTCAGCGGCTGCCACTGCTGCAGGTGCTGATCTACCCGGTGACCAGTATGACGGTCGATGACGGCTCCGGAGTGGACGCCGCCGACGCGGCACCGCTGAACCGCCCGATGCTGAGCTGGTTCGCCCGGCACGCCTTCCCTCGCCCGGAGATGCTCGACGACCCTCGGGTGGCGTTGCTCGACCTGCCGGTGCAACGGCTCGCCGGCCTGCCGCCGGCGGTGGTGCTGACCGTGGAACGGGATCCGCTGCGCGACCAGGGGCAGGCGTTCGTGCAGCGGCTGCGGGGGGCCGGGGTGCCGGTCGAGCACATCCACTACGACGGAGTACCGCACGAGTTCTTCGGGATGGGTGCGGTGCTGGACGTGGCGGAGGCGGCCCAGGACCGGGTGGCGGCGGAGCTGCACACCGTGTACAACCCGTCCGGCCAGTCGTCGAGCGGCTGGCCGACCGGCCTGTGAGCCTACGGGACCGGAATCAGCGGTCGGCGAGGTCCGCGATGGTGTTCACCAGACCGGCTGCGGTCTGCGGCTCCCGGGTGGTCAGCACGAGATAGCGCCCACCGGACAGCTGCACCCGGATGCCCGGACCGGACCGGGTGATCAGGGCACGTCCACGCGTGTCGGGGTGGTAGCGGTAGCCCCAGCCGCCCCAATCGGACACCCGTACCGTCGTCTGGACGGCCCCGACGATCTCCCGCGCCGGTACGCTGATCCGCGGCCACCCGAACGGCCCGAAGCCGATGTGGATGCCCTGCCGGTCGATGGTCAACCGGTTCACCAGCAGCAGCATCACCAACGCCATGGTGAGCAGCACCGGGCTGGCCACCCAGACGTTGATCCAGACCGCCAGGACCCCGGCGAGCAGCAGCAACGGGACCAGGATCCACAGCCCGGTGCGGGACACCGACGTCTGCTCGGTCCACCCGGCACCGTCAGCCGGCAGCGGCACCCGGGGCAGCTCGGCGGCGGGCCGGCCGTCCGCCGCCGGCCGGGCCGGCGGCGGACCACACGCCGCGTACGCCAGCACCGTCCAACCGGTCACCCCGACCATCAGCGCGGGAATGTGCCAGCTCGGAGCCGGTGCCCGGGTCGGGTCCAGTACGTCGACCGACAGTGCCACGGTGGTCAGCCAGATCCCGGCGACGAACCCGGCGACCGCCGCGCCAATGGTGATCAGCCACCGCCGCAGCTGCCACCGCAGCCCGAGCGGCAGCACCCCGACTGCGGCGAGCACCGCCCCGGCGGCTGCGCCGATCGTGTAGCCGGTCACGCTGTTCGTCAGCGAACTGGTCGCGTCGACGACGTCGGCCGTGTTCCAGTGCATCGGTAGCCGGTCCGGCAGCCGGTGCCGCAGCACCTCGGCGGTCAACGGCACCACGGCGACTGGGAGCACAGCGAGCAGGAGACCGAGCAGCCGCCGGCCGCCGCCACCGGCGCGGTCCTGCCCGGCCGTCCCTCCATCGCTCACCTGGCGATTGTTTCCCAGCTGTCGCCGGGCCAACCTGGAGGGGGCGGGCGGTGTGGCGCGCGCCGTTCTGCTAGTGCCGCCGGTCGGTTCTGCTAATGCCGGTGGTCGGTCCGGGCATGGTCGGTCAGCGCGGGTGGCAACGGTTCGGCGTGCAGCACCGTCAACCGGGACACCGCCCGGGTCAGCACCACGTACAGCCGGTGCAGCCCACGCGGCTCGGCCGCCACGATACCGGCCGGCTCGACCACCACCACGTGGTCGTACTCCAGCCCTTTCACCTCGGTCGCGGCGACCACCGACACCCGGATCCCGGGGTCGCCGGCGGCTCCGGTGACCTTGACACCGGCGGCGGTCAGCGCGTCGCGCAAACCGGTCACCGTGGACTCGGCGGTGATCACCCCGACCGAGCCGTCGTGGGTCAGCGCCGCGCGTACCTCGGCCACCGTGGCACCGGTCAGATCGTCGACCGTACGCAGCGACAGCGACCCGTCGCGACGCAGCGACACCGCCGGTGGTACGTCCACTGCGAGCGCCGGCAGCAGCCGGTTGGCCAGCTCGACCACCACCGCCGGCACCCGGAAGCCGACCGTCAGCGGCACCACCGCGGCGTCGGGCCGACCGAGGTGGGTCAGGGTGCGGTGCCAGTCGGTGGCCGCCCACGGGGCGGTGCCCTGCGCCAGGTCGCCGAGCAGGGTGACCGAGCCGTGTTCGCTGCGCCGGGCGATCGCCCGGCACTGCATCGGCGACAGGTCCTGCGCCTCGTCGATGACCACGTGCCCGTACCCGGTGGGCCGGTCGAGCAGCCCGGCGACCTCGTCGATCAGCACCAGGTCGGCCTCGGTCCATCTGGTGGTGCGGACCGACCTGGCCGGTGGCCGCAGCAGCGCCGCCTGTTCGGCCTCGTCGAGCAGCCCGGTGGCGGCCGTCGCCAGCCGCTGCGCATCGGTGAGCAGCGTGGACACCACCCCGGTCGGGGTGAGCGCCGGCCAGACCCGGTCCAGCAGGGCGCGTACCGGTGCCACCCGGGCCATCCGCCGCAACCAGGCGTCGCTCGGTGATTCGGCGCGCCGGGTCTCGGCTTGACGTTGCAGCAGCGCGACGATCCGGGCCTGCACCCGTTCCCGACCGATCCGGTACGGCGGATCCTCGTCGCGGACCGTCCGCACGATGCGGTGCAACGCCTCGACGCCGATTCGCCAGCGGTAGGAGCCGTCCGGCACCACGATCGACTCGTCCGGTTCGCCGAGGTACGCCTCGACGGCGCGGCGCAGCACCTGCGCCATCCTGGGGTCGTTCTTGAGCGCGGCGGCGGTCGGGGCGTCCGCTGCCCGTACCGGCACCGAGTCGATCAGGCCGGCGACCGTGCACTGGGCCACCTCGACCTCACCGAGGGCGGGCAGCACGTTGGCGATGTAGGACAGGAACACCCGGTTCGGCCCGACGATCAGCACTCCGGCCTTGCGTAGCCGCTCCCGGTGCGCGTACAGCAGGTAGGCCGCCCGGTGCAGGCCGACCGCGGTCTTGCCGGTGCCGGGCGCGCCCTGCACGCAGATCGACTCGGCCAGCGCGGCCCGGACCAGCTCGTCCTGTTCGGGCTGAATGGTGGCGACGATGTCCCGCATCGGGCCGACCCGGGGTCGTTCGATCTCGGTGGTCAGGATGCGGGAAGCGGTGCCGAGCTCCTCGCCCCGGTCGAGGTGTTCGTCCTCGAAGCTGGTGAGTTCGCCGCCGGCGAAACCGAACCGGCGGCGGACCCGCACCCGCTGCGGATCGCGGGCGCTGGCCTGGTAAAAGGCCCGGCTGATCGGCGCCCGCCAGTCGAGCACCAGTGGTTCGCCGGTGTCGTCGGCGACATGCCGGCGGCCGATGTGGGGCCGACTGATCCGCAGCCCGCCCGGATCGGGCTCACCGCCTGGCTCAAGGTCGTCGTCGAGGTCGGGATCGTCTTCGACATCGAGCCGGCCGAAGAACAGCGGCGTGTCCGGGTTGTCGGCCAGCTCGGCGACCCGGCGGGCCAGGTGCCGGCCCAGGGTCTCGGCGGCGTACGCATCCCCGGCGACCCGGTCGCCGGTGCCGAACAGGGCCTCGGCCCGGTTGCGCATCCGGGCGAGAGCGGCGCGGGACGCGGTCAGATGGGCGCGTTCGGCGGCGAGTTCGCCGTCCAAATCGGGTGCGGGGCGGCGGTCGGGTGTGGGGCGGTCGAGGTCGGGTGCGGGCATGCTGACTCCTGGCTGGGATCGCCGGCGTGCTCGCTCGCGTGTCCGGAACCGGGTCGGCCGGTGCCCGGCGCGGGGGACGTCCGCTGCGGTGCGACTCACCGCGGCCGTCAAGCGGCCATCGACATTACCCCTGGCCCGTCGCGGGTCAACCAGATTTCCCGCTCTGCCGGCGCGACGGGGTTGCCGGCCGATCTGCTCGGCAGGTGCCCGGGTCTGCTCGGCAGGTGCCCGGTGCGGGGTGCGCCACAGGCTGGGCCGCCGCCGGGCGTGGCGGCCACCCGACGGCTACCGTGGAGATCATGAGTCACGGTGACGGGGGCGAGGGCGGCGTGCTGCGCCGACCACGGGTCGGGCACATCCAGTTCCTGAACTGCCTGCCCATCTACTGGGGGCTGATGCGCTCCGGCGCGCTGCTCGACGTCGACCTGCACAAGGACTCCCCGGAACGGCTCGGTGCCGCCCTGGCCGCCGGCGACCTGGACATCGGCCCGATCTCGTTGGTCGAGTACCTGCGGCACGCCGACCAGTTCCTGCTGCTGCCGGACATCGCGGTAGGTAGCGACGGGCCGGTGCTGTCGGTGAACGTCGTCACCACCCGGCCACTGGGTGAATTGTCCGGCCGCCCGATGGCGCTCGGCTCCACCTCACGTACCGGTGTGCTGTTGGCCCGGATGCTGCTGGCCGAGCGGTACGGCGTCGAACCGGACTACTTCACCTGCCCGCCGGACGTCACCCAGATGCTGCTGGAGGCCGACGCCGCCGTGTTGATCGGCGACGTCGCATTGCGGGCCCACCACGAGGCGCCGGCGCGCGGTCTGGCCGTCATCGATCTGGGGCAGGCGTGGCGGGACTGGACCGGGCTGCCGATGGTCTTCGCCGTCTGGGCGGTCCGCCGGGACTTCGCCGCCGCCCACCCCGGCCAGGTCAAGGAGGTCCACCAGGCGTTCCTGCGGTCGCGTGACCTGTGCCTCGCCGAGCTCGACGAGGTGGCCCGGGCCGCCGCCAGGTGGGAGCCGTTCGACGCGCCGACGCTGGCGTCGTACTTCCGGGCGTTGGACTTTTCGCTCGGTGACCGGCAGGTGGCCGGGCTGCGGGAGTTCGCCCGCCGCGCGGCCCGGTCGGGTGCCGCCCCGGCGCTGCCACCGGCGGGCCCCGAGTTCTTCATGCCCTGACCGGCGCCCTCCTCGGCTCAGCCGCCGGTCGAGGTGGTTGCCGCTGCCCGCAACTGCTGAGCCACCTCACGGCAGGTCTGCCCGCCGTACGTGAAGGGCCGGTCGGCCGGGAACCGGGTCATCACCCCGATGGTCCACCCGTCGCCGATCGCCAGGCAGTTGACGTGCCAATTCCCCTCGTCGTCGCGGATCACCCAGCCGTTCTTGATGGCGATCCCGTCGGCTTCGTCTGCCGGGAATGCCTGGATCACCCCGAAATCGCCTGGACTGCGTACGCTGCGCATCTCGGTCAGCAGCCAGTCGGTCCACTCGGCGCCGGCCGCCCGGCCATCGGTGATGCACGCTCCGAGCCGGGCCACGTCGCGGGGGGAGAGCCGGGTGGTGCTCCACCGGTTCTCGGTCGAGCTGCGGCTGTCGGTGAGCCCGCAGATCCGGATCATCCGCTCGGTCGCCGCGGTTCGGCCGATCTCCTGCCACAGCTCCTCAGCGACCTGGTTGTCGCTGTCCCTGATCATGATTTCGAGCTGCCGCATCCGGAAGTCGCTCGGCGACCGGCCCGCTTCGGCTGAGGAACGCAGGTAGTCGGCGGCGATCCACGCCTTGATCAGCGACGCCGTGGTACTGGTCTCGGCCAGGTTGGCCGATCCGTGGATCTCGCCGGTGCGCTGGTCGAGCATCGCCCACGACCACCAGCCGTCGATGCCGTCCAGCCGTACCGTGGTCGGCGCGACGGCCAGCGGTGACAGCGTGGGGTCGGGCTCCGGGGTTGGGCTCTCGCTCGGGCCGGCCGTCGGCTGACGCCAGCGGGACCGCTGGTCGGCCCGCTGTTCGTCGGCGGCGGCCAACGGCGCGTCGGGAACCAGCCGCAACCCGGCGATACCAGCGGCTGCCAGTGCGACTACGCCGAGCACGATCAACGGCGTACGCCACCCGGCTCGGGCGTGGCGGGCCACGCCGCTCGGTCGGCGGGCCAGGAGCCGGAGTGGGCGGCCGCTCGGAAACCAGGAGGTGGGTGGCATCTCAGCTGGTCGGTGTCGCCGAGGTCGGCAGTACGGCGGCTGGCTGGATGGCGGCACCAGCGTGTGGGGTGACCAGTTGCCGGGCCACCTCACGGCAGATGCCCGCCCCGTACTCGAGGCCGTAAGAGCCCGGGTAACGGGTCATCACCGCGAGGACCCAGTCGTCGTGCACGGCCAGGCAGTTGAGATGCCACATGCCGTCCGCCCAGATCAGCGTCCAGCCGTTCTTGATGCCGACCGGCGACTCCCGCAACAGGCTCTCCGGTAGTCCATCGATGATGCCCCAGCGGCCACCGCCGGAGGTGGGTTCCTGCTCGGACGCGGCGATCCCGCCCCGCACCTTGGACATCTCGTCGAGCACCCAGTCGGTCCACAACGGGCCGGCGGCGGTGCCGTTCTTGACGCACTCGCCCATCAGCACGGCATCGCGGGCGGACATCTGGGTGTAGCTCCACCAGACGTTGTCCTTCTCCGGCGGCACGACCATCCGGGTCTGCTGCAGGCCGCACATCTCGATCATCCGGGCGAGCACGTCTTCGCCGCCGGCCTGGTAGAACAGCAGGTCCGTGGCCCGGTCGTCGCTGTCGCGGATGGCCAGGCTGGCCTGCTGCAGAATCTCCGAATCAGGCTCGGCGTCATCGAGCTGCCGTAGGTAGTCCGCGACGATCCAGATTTTGATCATCGATTCGGTGGAGCTGGTCTCGGTCATGTTGGCCGAGCCGCCGATCTCGCCACTGTCGCGGTCCAGCAGCGCCCAGGTCATGAAACCGTCGACCGGGACCGAGACCGGTACGGCCCGCAACGTCGGAACGGCCGGCGGCTCGGGGGACTCGGCCATGGCGAGGGTCGGATTGATCAGCTCGACGGCGGACCGGTTGGCGTCCGAACCGGTCCCGCCGAAGAACCGGGCCGAGGCGGTGGGGATCACCAGAACGGCACCGACAACCAGGGCTGCCAACACGACAGTGAGTGTCACGCGTGAACTCATGGAAGGCGGCTCCGGGGAGTGATCGGTGATGTCAGCTCGTCGGTGCTCTGGCGGGTTACGGGTTCTTCCGGCAATCGTGCGTCAGGTGGGGCCGGTGCGCGCCTCGACGCCGCCGCGCCATCGGGCAGTTTACGGGGCGAATCTCGGAGTGCCAGCCCTCGCGCGCCGGAGATCTTCGGAACTGAGTGACGAATACAGATGATTTGTCCGAATAGCTGAGTATTTTCTTGATAATAAGTGGATAAAAGTCGTGTTCGTTGCCGCATGTCTAGTCACTCATTGTGTCGGTCCGATCTCTGGCAGTGAAGATTTCGCGAGTGCTGTTACAGGGCTTGGCTGTGACTGGGGTTTCTTGTAACACTGTGTCGGTGGACGGTGACGACCCTCAGGCGGTGAGTGGCGCCCGCGGCGGGATTCTCGACGAGGTCGAGGCCGCCGAAGTTGCCCTGCGCGACGCGGCGCTGCGCGGCCGGATCCCCGGCCCACGCGCCGCCGACAATCCAACCTGTCCCGACAAACCGGTTGATCCCGACCGGGACTTCATCGAGATGATCGACGCCGACCAGAAGGTCGAGCCGCGCGACTGGATGCCGGACGGCTACCGGCGCACACTGATCCGGCAGATCGCGCAACACGCGCACTCCGAGGTCATTGGGATGCAGCCTGAGGGCAACTGGCTGACCCGGGCACCCAGCCTGCACCGCAAGGCGATCCTGCTGGCAAAGGTCCAGGACGAGGCCGGCCACGGGCTGTATCTGTACGCGGCGGCTGAGACCCTCGGCGTCAGTCGGGAAGAGTTGGTCGACCTGCTGCTCGCCGGCCGGCAGAAGTACAGCTCCATCTTCAACTACCCCACGCTGACCTGGGCAGACGTCGGCGCGATCGGTTGGTTGGTGGACGGCGCGGCGATCATCAACCAGGTCCCGCTGTGCCGCTGCTCGTACGGCCCGTACGCCCGCGCCATGATCCGCATCTGCAAGGAGGAGTCGTTCCACCAGCGGCAGGGCTACGAGATCCTGCACACCCTCGCGCACGGCACCCCGGCTCAGCATCAGATGGCCCAGGACGCGGTGGACCGCTGGTGGTACCCGTCGCTGGCGATGTTCGGGCCGCCGGACGCCGACTCAACCCATTCGGGAAAATCGATGCGCTGGAAGATCAAGCGGTTCTCCAACGACGAGTTGCGCCAACGCTTCGTGGACATGTGTGTCCAGCAGGTCGGCCCGCTCGGGCTCGCCCTGCCCGATCCCGGCCTACGGTGGGACGAGCAGCGTCAGGCGCACGACTTCACCCCGCCGGACTACGACGAACTGCTCCGGGTGATCCGTGGCGACGGGCCGTGCAACCGGCAGCGACTTGCCCACCGGCGGGCCGCGCACGCCGCCGGCGGCTGGGTCCGCGAGGCGTCCCGGGCGTACGCGGAGAAGCAGGCCGGCCGGCGGAAAGCCGGCGCCGCGACGGCCGGAGTGGGCGCTGCGCCGGTCGGAGCGGGTGCCGGATGAGCGGCGAACCGGCCCGGACTCCGCCCACCCCGCTGTGGGAGGTCTTCATCCGGTCCCGGCGGGGGCTTGCCCACACCCACGTCGGCAGCCTGCACGCGCCGGACGCGACGCTCGCCCTGCGGCACGCCCGCGACCTGTACACCCGCCGGCAGGAAGGCGTCTCGATCTGGGTGGTACCGGCGGAGTCGATCACCGCGTCCAGCCCCGACGAGAAGGACGCATTCTTCGACCCGGCGGCCGACAAGGTCTACCGGCACCCGACGTTCTACCAGGTGCCGGACGGGGCGCGGCACCTGTGACCACGACACCCCCCGACCAGTTGCTCTGCTGGGCCGACGACGCGTTGATCACCGCCCAGCGGCTGGCCGCGTGGTGCGCCCGCGCCCCCGAGCTGGAGGAGGACGTCGCCCTCACCAACATCGCGCTCGACCAGCTCGGCGTGGCCCGGCTGCTGCTGTCGTACGCCGCCGAGCAGCTCACCCCCGATGCGGTGCCGGCCGCGCCGGCCGACCAGCCGGTCACCGAGGACACCCTGGCCTTCCTCCGCTCCGACCAGGAGTTTCGCAACTGCCTGCTGGTGGAGCTGCCGGACGACGACTACGCGGTGACCATCGGCAAGCTGCTGTTCCTCGCCGCGTACCAGGTCCGGCTCTACGCCGTGCTGAGCGCCGGCGCCGACCAGCGGCTCGCCGCGATCGCCGGCAAGGCGGCCAAGGAGTCCGCCTACCACCTCGACCACGCGCGGCTGTGGACCCTGCGGCTCGGCGACGGCACCGAGGAGTCGCACCGCCGCATGCAGCACGCGGTCGACGAACTCTGGCCGTACACCCACGAGCTGGTCGCCCCGGTGCCCGGTAGCGGAATCGCCGACCTGTGGGCCGGCTGGCTCGCCGTCGTCGGTCCGATCCTTGCCGAAGCCACCCTGACCGTGCCCGCCGACACCGGGTCCACCGCCGCTGGCGGCGACGGTAAGGGCTGGCGGCCCGGTGGCGGTCGGCTGGGTCGGCACACCGAGCACCTGTCCTACCTGCTGGCCGAGATGCAGGTGGTGCACCGGGCCCACCCGGGTGCGCGATGGTGACCGGACGCCCAGCAGCCGTCGGCGGGGCCAGCGCGGTCGCCCAGGCGGCGGTCGAAGCCGTCGTCGATCCGGAGCTCCGCGTACTTACCATCGCCGAGCTCGGCATCCTCCGTACCGTCGAGGTCACCGAGGCCACCGGCGCGGTCCGGGTGACGGTCACCCCCACCTACAGTGGATGCCCGGCGATGGAGCTGATCCGGGCCGAGATCCGGGCGGCGCTGCACCGGTCCGGCTTCACCGACGTCGCGGTCGTCACCGAGCTGGCGCCCGCGTGGAGCACCGACTGGATCACCGAGGCGGGCCGGCACAAGCTCGCCGCCGCCGGGATCGCCCCACCGTCGCCGGCCACTGTCGGGCCAGTGCCAATCCCACTGGCCGTACGCTGCCCGGCCTGCGGCTCGCCGCGCACCGAGCAGCTGAGCCGATTCGGTGCCACTGCCTGCAAGGCGCTGTGGCGCTGCCAGGAGTGCGCCGAGCCGTTCGAGCAGATGAAGGCGTTTTGATGGCAGTGACGATCAGCCGACCGGCGCGCCGGCGCCCGGTGTTTCATCCGCTCCCGGTCACCGGCGTCGACCAGCTCACCGCCGACGCCGTCGCGGTCACCTTCGCCGTACCGCCCGAGCTGCGCGACGCGTACCGGTTCCAGGCCGGACAGCATCTGACGGTACGGCTGGTCGACCCGGCCGGCGGCCCGGAGATTCGCCGCTCGTACTCCATCTGCTCGACCCCGGCGGAGCTCGCCGACCACGGCCGGCTGCGGATCGGCGTGCGGCACGTCGCCGGTGGCGCCTTCTCCGGGTACGCGGTGCGCCAACTCGCCGCCGGGACCACCGTGGAGGTGATGCCGCCGCTCGGGCATTTCACCACCGGGTTCGAGCCGGGCCGGAGCCGGTACTACGGGGCGCTGGCCGCCGGTTCCGGCATCACGCCGGTGCTGTCCCTGCTCGCCACCGGGTTGGCCACCGAGCCGGGCAGCCGGTTCACCCTCGTCTTCGGCAACCGGTCCGCGCACACCGTGATGTTCGCCGACGAGATCGCCGACCTGAAGGACCGGTACCCGGACCGGCTGCAGGTCGTGCACGTACTGTCCCGCGAGACGCAGGACGCGGAGCTGCTCACCGGGCGGATCGACGCCGCCCGGTTCGGTCGGCTGCTGGACACCGTGGTGCCGGGCGATCAAGTAGACGAATGGTTTCTCTGCGGACCATACGGGCTGGTCATGGCGGTCCGGCAGGTGCTCGCCGAGCGGGGCGTGCCGGATGGTGCCGTACACAGCGAACTCTTCCACGCCAGCGACGGGCCGCCGGCCGGTGCCGACGCCGTGGCCGAAGCCGATGCGGTGGCCGAAGCCGATGCGGTGACCGGAGCCGACGCGGTGACCGGAGCCGACGCGGTGGGCGGCACCGAGGTGACCGTACTGCTCGACGGGCGGGCGTCGACGGTGCGGACGCGGCCGGGGGAGCGGGTGCTCGATGCGGCCCTGCGGGTCCGGTCCGAGCTGCCGTACGCCTGCAAGGGTGGTGTCTGCTCGACCTGCCGGGCGAAGATCGTCGATGGCGCGGTGACGATGGCCCGCAACTACGCCCTCGAGCCGGACGAGGTGGCCGCCGGTTACGTGCTGACTTGCCAGTCAACGCCTACCACGCCGACGCTCACCGTCGACTACGACGCCTGACTGTCGACTACGACGCCTGGCGTGAGTCACCGGGATGATCGTCGACCGAGCTGGTCGAGCAGTTGGCGGGCCTGCTGGTGGAACAGGGCGTCCAACTCGATGTGCGGCACACCGAGCCGTACGGCCAATTCGGTGGCCAGGGTGGACTTGCCTGAGCCTGGTGCCCCCATGACCGACACCCGTCGCATGGGATGCAGGCTAGCGTCAGGAGACCACCTCGGCACCGGCTTTGGAGGGCTGCTCGACGTGGGCGGTCCGCTGCTCGGGAATTGACGGGGCGGTCAACGTGACCTCGACCGTCTTTCGGGTGCCCCACCCGGTCTTCCAGCAGGTGACCACGCCGTACCACCGAGCGACGCGCAGTACCAGCATTGCCCAGAGCACTGCGACCGGGGCGAGCATCCAAGTCCCCAACTGGTACGCCGTCGACTGGTCGGACCGGCGGATCGCCAGGTAGCGGAGGCACTGTGCGTAGCCGATTGCCATCGGCACACAGATGAGCCAGGGTAGCGCGGTCAGCGAGGGTTCCCGGATCGGTAGTACCACCGCGATGGTCAGGAACAGTGCGGTGGACAGTAGTGTCGTCGCCCATCGGATCAGGTGTAGCCAGTACGCCCACGACCGCAAGGGCAGGTATCGCATTCGCCACAGTGACCGGATGAACGATCCGCGCATCCAGCGGATGAACATCCGCAGGAAGTGGCCGGTCTGCTCCGGCATCAGCGCGAAGGCGAACGCGCTGGGCTGTTGCACGGTTCGGCCGCGCAGCATGGCGAACAGGGTCAGCATCGAGTCGTCGCTGAACGGCACGCGACGTCCCGCGAACCTTTCATGCAGATAGCTGTCCAGATTGTCGCGGATCACTTGGCCCCGGTAGACGGCGATAGGCCCCGAGTTGACCCAGACCGCCCCAAAAACTGACAGGCTGGACCGATCGGTCAGCTGGCCGGTGACGAACCACAGGTCGGTGAACCGGGTCAGGAACGATGCGTGAACATTGGCTGCCATCACGATCCCGGCGACGGACTGCACCGTCTGGTCAGCGAGGGGTTTGAGTAGCTCGTTGAGAGTTTCCGGGTCGCTGATCGTGTCCGAGTCGACCGTCCAGTACACATCTGCGTCCGGCGCCTGGCCGACCCCGGCCGCCTGCGCGTGTCTCTTGCCGGCATTGTCCTGGCGCAGCCATACCGGACGGATGCCGCTGTCGCTGGCTGCCCGCTTGAACCAGGTGCGGATCTCGGCGTACCCGACGTCGCCGGTGGTGGAACCGTCATCCACCACGACGATCGTCTGCGGCCGTCGTCGTTGACCGATCATGGACTCGAGGCATGCGCGCAGCGCGGCCGGGTCCTCGTTGTACGCGGGGACCAACGCGGCCACCTTTAGCGTGTCGAGGAGCCGCTGCCTGGCCGGGCCAACCTGGTAGGGCTGGTTGAGGTAGGCAAATCCCAACTGCCACACCAGCAGTCCGTACATCAGGACGTAGATCGCGGCGAACTGATGCCCGCTGCCTGCGCTAAGCAAGCCGATTGCTGCAAACGCATGGTGGGCCGCCCATGCCGCTACTGCCGCCAGAAGGAATGCTGCGGCGGTGAGGATCCGACCCCTGACGAGGGTCGCGGTCATCGATGGGCGGCGGAGCGACCTCGACGGAACGACAACCGGACGAGAACCGCTCCGAAGATGATCATTACTACTGCGGTGGCTGCCATCACCAGGGGCAGCGGCAGGCTGAGCTGTCCGAGACCGGCCACACCACCGATGGTGACCGCAGCGTTCGCGCCGGTCCGCGGCAGGGAATCACCAGACATGACGTTGTCTCCTTGACTGCGGGCGGATAGGGGGATTTCGAGCACAATGGTCAGCCGAGATCGGTATTGGCGGCACGTCCGGACGGGGGTCCGGTTGGTGTATGGGGAGTACGGAGGCCGACTGACTGTTGTGGTGCCGGCCGAAGGTGGTGACCGGGCGGCGCCCCGTTCGGCCGCAGCCAAGAGTAGTTGCGTAGACGACAAAGCGCTAGATGTAGCATCGCTTGGAAATCACAAGACAAACGTGAGTTCATCTGCGCCGCGATCGCATTCTTGAATGCTTTTCGTGACTCATTCTCGGGTTTGTTCGAGTTATGCGGCCTGGCCCAGACGAGATGCGAGTCAGCCGCTCAATCGATCGTTCCGCTCTGCTCGGCCGACCCGCCGACAGCGGGAGCACCGGCCAGCGGTCGACGATGTATCAGACCCTGAGCCGCCAGGGCCGCTGCCGCAGCCGCCAGTGGCAGGGCCGGCAACGCGTACCGGGGCTCGTACATGCCGATCGCCACGGTGAACACGGCCAACCCGGGCCCAGCGACCACCAGCAGTACGGTGTCGAGCCGGATCCAGCCGGCGACCCGCCGCCCAGCGGCCAGCGCCGCGACGGTCAGCAGCACCGCCAACGACATCACCACCGGGATGCCCCGGGTCCAGGTGCCGTACTGGTGCAGCGCCCGGGTCAGCGGGGTGGCCGGGTCCGCGACGACCGGCTCGGCGACCGCCGCCTGGAACCCGCTGGACGCCTGGGCCGGCGGACAGTTCTGCTCGACCCGTAGGTCGGCGGAGCGGAACCGGACCGGCGGCACCAGGCGCTGCCGCAGACACTCGTTCATCGGCCCGAGGTACAGGCCGGGGACGAAGTGTGCGGCGCTCTCCCGGCCGACCGCCGCGAGGTAGTCACCGGGCTGCTGGCTGATCACCGACCGGGAGAAGCTGGTCAGCACCTGGGCACCCTCCGGGGTGTACACCCAGTCGCCGAGTCGGGCCGGCCGCCGCCAGAAGAACGCGTCGGCCCGGTCCCACCGCTGGTCCAGCGGCTGGTCCGGGCAGGCGATCCGCTCCTCGGCGGTCAGTTCGATGCGGTCGCAGTCGGCGATCATCGCGGCTCGGCCGTACAGGGCGGTGCCGCTCTGCGCGCTGTAGACGCTCTGCCGGTCGCCGATCCAGACCATCACCATGACGTACGGCACACCGAAGGCGAGCAGGTAGCCCAGCACCGGCCGCCAGCCGACCCGGCGTACCACCAGGTAGCCGGCGAGTAGCAGGGCGACCGGCAGCGCGGTGGGTTTGGTCACCCAGGCGACGGCGATCAGCCCGCCGGAGACGACGGCCGCCACCGGACCGGGGCGGGGCGGCCAGAGCAGCGCCCCGACGGCGGCGGCGAACAGCACCATGAACATCAGGTCGGGCAGCAGGTAGTGCCCCATGGTGAGGACCAGGGAATCGAAGATCAGCGGTACGGCGGCCAGGGTGGCCAGCCAGCGGACCACGCCCCGGCGCAGCAGCAGGGCGTACAGGCCGACGGCGACCAGCAGGCTGAGCAGGTGCTGGACGGCCGCGACGGCGGCGAGCGTCCGGGTCTGCTGTAGCGCGGACAGCAGCAGCACGTAGCCGATCGGCCGGTTCGGGTGCGGCTCCAGCGGCTGCTGCAGCATCAGCAGGTACTCGCCGCTGTCGCCGTGGAACCAGAACGCCGGCTGATACGCGACCAGGTAGGCGATCCGCAGTCCGAGACCGGCGGCGAGCAGGATCACCAGGGGCAGGTGGCGGCGCAGTGGCGTCATCCGGTTGCTCTGCCCCTCCCTCGACATGGCAGTACGCTTCATGCGTGACTACCAGCCGGGAGATCGACAGCATCCTGCAGCGTGGCGCCGACGGTGGGCGGATCTCCGCCGAGGAGGCGCTGCTGATCTACACCGAAGCGCCGTTCCACGCCCTCGGTGAGGCCGCGGACGCGGTCCGCCGTCGCCGGTACCCGGACAACGTCGTGACGTATCTGATCGATCGCAACATCAATTACACCAACGTCTGCGTCACCGCGTGTCGTTTCTGCGCTTTCTACCGGGCGCCCAAGCACACCGAGGGCTGGGCCCACCCGATCGAGGAGATTCTGCGTCGCTGCGGCGAGGCGGTCGAGCTGGGCGCTACCCAGGTGATGCTGCAGGGTGGCCACCACCCCGATTTCGGGGTGGAGTACTACGAGCACTTGTTCGGCGCGGTCAAGGCGGCGTACCCCCGGTTGGTGATCCACTCGATCGGGCCGAGCGAGATCCTGCACATGGCGAAGGTGTCCGGTGTATCACTGGACGAGGCAATCGCCCGGATCAAGGCCGCCGGGCTGGATTCGATCGCCGGCGCCGGCGCCGAGATGCTGCCGGACCGGCCCCGCCGGGCGATCGCCCCGCTCAAGGAGTCCGGGGCGCGCTGGCTGGAGGTCATGGAGCTGGCGCACCGGCACGGCATCGAGTCGACCGCCACGATGATGATGGGCACCGGGGAGACCAACGCGGAGCGGATCGAGCATCTGCGGATGATCCGGGACGTCCAGGACTCCACCGGTGGTTTCCGGGCGTTCATCCCCTGGACCTACCAGCCGGAGAACAACCATCTCAAGGGCCGCACCCAGGCAACGACCCTGGAGTACCTACGGATGATCGCGGTCTCCCGGCTCTTCTTCGACCAGGTGGCGCATCTGCAGGCGTCCTGGCTGACCACCGGCAAGGACGTCGGGCAGTTGGCGCTGCACATGGGGGTCGACGATCTCGGTTCGATCATGTTGGAGGAGAACGTGATCTCCTCGGCCGGTGCCCGGCACCGGTCGAACCTGCACGAGCTGATCTGGATGATCCGTTCGGCGGGCCGGATCCCCGCCCAGCGGGACACCGAGTACCACCACCTCGCTGTGCACCGTGATCCGGCGGACGACCCGACCGACGAGCGGGTGGTGTCGCACTTCTCGTCGATCGCGTTGCCCAATGGCGGGGCCCGTCGCGATCTGCCGCTGGTCGACGCGCGCTGACCGACCGGACGCGCACTGACCGGTCCGGATTCGTCCGATCGGGTGGCTGGTGAGGCCGATCAGTCAGCCCTTCTCGGCTGGCGGGTGGGCCGGTGGTCGGCCGGTCGTGGCGGGCAGCGCTGTCGATGCGGCGAGGTGGCGCGAACCTTAGGCCAAGGGGCCATAACGTGTTGATCACGAGGGGCGCGAAGCTTTCCGCCGGCCGCTAACGTCCTTGTCAACAACGTTCCGGCAGCCGCCCGCGCCGCGACGCCGTCCCTTGGTCGTCGCAGGTCACGTCCCCCAGGGCGGTGGTCGCCGGAGCCGTACTCCAGCGGTCCGAGGGGGCCGTCTACATAACGCACGGCACTACGGGCGAGGTGGTTCAACCCACCTCGCCCGTAGTGTGTGTAACCTCGGTCACCCTCGTCGCCGGCCCCGCGCCGCAGGTCGGGACGCGCGGCTGGCAAAGTGGTCGGGCGTGACTGACAACCCGCCGCCGGTCTTGCGCGCCGGCCTGGACAAGCAGCCGGCCGAGGTCGCCGCGATGTTCGACGGCGTGGCCGGCCGGTACGACCTGACCAACACGGTGATCTCCTTCGGCCAGGACCGCCGGTGGCGCCGGGCCACCCGGGCGGCGCTCGACCTGCTTCCCGGCGACCGGGTGCTCGACGTCGGCGCCGGCACCGGCGTCTCCACCGCCGAACTCGGCCGGGGTGGCGTGTGGGCGGTCGGCTCGGACATCTCGCTCGGTATGCTGCGGGCCGGCCGGCGGGCCCGTCCGCAGGTGCCACTGCTCGCCGGGGACGCCCTGGCGTTGCCGTTCCGGGACGCCACCTTCGACGCGGTGACCATCTCGTTCGCGCTGCGCAACGTGGTCGACACCGACGCCGCGTTGGCCGAGCTGGCCCGGGTGACCCGGCCCGGCGGACGGCTGGTGGTGTGCGAGTTCAGTCAGCCGACCAGTCCCGCCTTCCGGACGCTCTACCTGTCCTATCTGATGCGGTCGCTGCCGGCGGTGACCCGTGCGGTGGCGAGCAACCCGGACGCGTACGTCTATCTGGCCGAGTCCATCCGGCAGTGGCCGGACCAGGCAGCGCTCGCCGGGCGGATCACGGCGGCGGGGTGGCGGTCGGCGCAGTGGCGCAATCTCACCGGTGGAATCGTGGCGCTGCACCGCGCCACCCGGCGGTAGCGCCGTGCCACCTGGAAGTAGCGCCGTGCTGCCGTACGCCGGATCCGGGTGTTCGGGCGACGGGTCGGTTACTCCTCGGTGTCCGTCGATGGGTGATTCCGGGTCGTCGGTCACCCGCCGAGGTCGCTACCTCGCAGGGTTAGGGTCGCCTAACCGATTGCCGCCCTGTTAACGGTTCTAGACTCACCTGCGAGACGGCTTGTGAAGCATTTCACGAGCGACTGGGAGGCGAACGGGAGGTGGCTGTGAGCGAGACCGAAGCCGATGTGATCGTCGTCGGGGCGGGCCCTGGCGGTTCCGCGACCGCCTTCCACCTTGCCCGGCACGGCGTACGGGTGCTCCTGCTGGAGAAGACCACCTTCCCACGGGAGAAGGTCTGTGGTGACGGGCTCACGCCGCGTGCCGTCAAACAGTTGATCAAGTTGGGTGTCGACACCTCGCCCGAGGCCGGCTGGCTGCGCAACCGTGGCCTGCGGGTGATCGGCGGCGGCATCCGGCTCGAGCTCGACTGGCCGGACCTGGCCAGCTTCCCCAACTACGGCCTGGTCCGGACCCGACTGGACTTCGATGACCTGCTGGCCAGACAGGCGGTCGAGGCGGGCGCGGTGCTGCACACCGGCACCAACGTGGTGGCTCCGGTGCTGGACGCCACCGGGCGGGCGGTCGGCGTGACCGCCGAGGTCGGCCCGGACAAGCAGCCGGTCACCTTCCATGCCCCGTTGATCGTCGCCGCGGACGGGGTGTCCGGCCGGTTCCCGCTCGCCATGGGGCTGGCCAAGCGCGAGGACCGGCCGATCGGGGTCGCGGTCCGGCGGTACTACCGGTCGCCGGTGCGGCATCGGGACGAGTATCTGGAGTCCTGGCTGGAGCTGCGCAGCCGGGAGGGCGGCGAGAAGCTGCTGCCCGGCTACGGCTGGATCTTCGGCATGGGCGACGGTCGGGTCAACGTCGGTCTGGGCGTGCTCAACTCGTCCAGCGCCTTCGGTAAGACGAACTACCGGCGGATGCTGACCGACTGGCTGGGCAGCACGCCACCGGACTGGGGGCTGGCCGACGAGACCAACGCCGACGGCCCGATTCTCGGCGCGGCCCTGCCGATGGGCTTCAACCGGGTTCCGCACTACGCCCGGGGAGTCCTGCTGGTCGGTGACTCCGGCGGTATGGTCAACCCGTTCAACGGTGAAGGCATCGCGTACGCGATGGAGTCCGGTGAGCTGGCCGCCGAGGTGGCGGTGCAGGCGTTGGCCCGGCCGGCCGGCGTCGACCGGGAGCGGGCGCTGGCGCACTACCCGAACGAGCTGAAGGCTCGCTACGGCGGCTACTACCGGCTCGGGAACATCTTCGTGAAGTTGATCGGCAACCCACAAATCATGCGAATCGCTACCAAGCACGGCATGCCGCACCCGACACTGATGCGGTTCGTGCTGAAGCTGCTGGCGAACCTGACCGATCCGCGTGGCGGGGACGCGATGGACCGGATGATCAACGCGATGACCAAGGTGGCTCCGGCCGTGTGAGGCCGCCGGCAGCACCCCGGGCCGTCGGCCCACCGCAGTAGTCGCCAGGATGGGGCAACGACGCCCGGTCCCGGCGGGAGACATCACAGATCGCTGAAACTGACCGCGGGCAGGGAAGGACGAGCAGGAGAAACCCATGTCGCTCTCGCCTTACATACCCATCGTCGGGGTGTTCGCCCTCGCCTCGGCCTTCGCGTTGTTCTCGGTGGCGGCCGCCCGGCTGGCCGGGCCGCTGCGCTACAACCGGGCCAAGCTCGAAGCGTACGAGTGTGGGATCGAGCCCAGCCCGGAGCCGGTCGGCGGCGGTCGGATCCCGATCAAGTTCTATCTGACCGCGATGATGTTCATCATCTTCGACATCGAGATCATCTTTCTGATCCCGTGGGCGGTCTCGCTGGACCCGCTCGGCGCGTTCGGCTACGTCGCGGTCTCGCTGTTCATCGTCGCCGTCTCGGTCGCCTATGTGTACGAGTGGCGGCGCGGCGGGCTCGACTGGGACTGACGGAGGAACCATGGGAATCGAGGAGAAACTCCCCGCCGGCGTACTGCTCACCTCGGTGGAGAAGCTGGTCAACTGGTCCCGCAAGACCTCCGTCTGGGGGGCGACCTTCGGCCTGGCCTGCTGCGCGATCGAGATGATGGCGGCCGGTGCCCCGCACTACGACATGGGTCGCTGGGGCATGGAGGTGTTCCGGGCCTCGCCCCGGCAGGCCGACCTGATGATCGTCGCCGGCCGGGTCAGCCAGAAGATGGCCCCGGTGCTGCGGCAGATCTACGACCAGATGGCCGAGCCCCGCTGGGTGCTGTCGATGGGGGTCTGCGCCTCCAGCGGCGGCATGTTCAACAACTACGCCATCGTGCAGGGCGTGGACCACGTGGTGCCGGTCGACATGTACCTGCCCGGCTGCCCGCCCCGTCCGGAGATGCTCATCGACGCGGTTCTCAAGCTGCGCGAGAAGATCGGCCACGAGCCGCTCGGCCCGAACGGCCGCAAGATGCTGGAGGCCCGCCGGGCCCGCGGTGACGTGCCGGTGGTCGCGCCCGGGGCGATGCCGTCGTCGTACCGCTCCGACAAGGCCCGCCGGGCCGAGTGGGAGCAGGCCGTCCGGGAAGGCCGCGAGGAGCAGTTGCGGATCGAGAACTGGATGAAGGCCCAGAACCACCTGCACGCCCGGGAGCGGCTGAAGTGATTCCCGCCTCGACCAGCGAAAGGACGATCCAGTGACCGGGCCGACCAACGCGCCCAGTGAGCAGCCGGGCGGTGGCGTACCTGCCGCCGCCCCGCCGGTCGGGGCGACCAGCGGCGCGCCGGCCGAGTTCCCACCGGCCAGCGGGGCCGGCCGGGGAATGTTCGGCATCCAGGGCTCCGGCGACACGTCCGGCTTCGGCGGCCTGGTCCGCCGCCGGTCCAGCGTGGCCGGCACCGAGCGGCCGTACGGCGGCTACTTCGACGAGGTGTGCGACGCCCTCGAGGAGGCGTACCCGGCCTTCGCCGATGCGATCGAGAAGGTCGTGGTCGACCGGGGTGAGCTGACCCTGCACATCAAGCCGGAGCGGATCGCCGAGGTCTGCCGGGTGATGCGTGACGACGAGGCGCTGCGTTTCGAGCTCTGCTCCTCGGTGTCCGGGGCGGACTACCTGGGTGCCGACGAGCGTCGGCTGCACGTCGTCTACCAGCTGACCTCGATGACCTACCGGCGCCGGGTCCGGCTGGAGGCGGCGGTCACCGCCGAGGATCCGCACCTGCCGAGCGTCACCGCCGTCTACCCGACCGCCGACTGGCAGGAGCGGGAGACGTACGACATGTTCGGCGTCGTCTTCGACGGCCACCCGGCGCTGACCCGGATCCTGATGCCGGACGACTGGGAGGGTCACCCGCAGCGCAAGGACTACCCGCTGGGCGGCGTCCCGGTGGAGTACAAGGGCGCCGAGATCCCACCGCCGGACAAGCGGAGGAGCTACCAATGACGGCCGGATACGCAACCGAACGCGAGACCGACGAGGGCAAGGTCTTCACCGTCACCGGTGGCGACTGGGACACCGTGGTCGGCGGTACGGACCCGCTCACCGACGAGCGGATCATCGTCAACATGGGGCCGCAGCACCCGTCCACGCACGGGGTGCTGCGCCTGGTGCTGGAGCTGGAGGGGGAGACTGTCCGGGAGGCCCGGACGGTCGTCGGCTACCTGCACACCGGGATCGAGAAGAACCTCGAGTACCGCAACTGGGTGCAGGGCACCACGTTCGTCACCCGGATGGACTACCTGGCGCCGATCTTCAACGAGACGGCGTACAGCCTGGCGGTGGAGAAGCTGCTCGGGATCACCGACGACGTCACCGAGCGGGCGAACACCATCCGGGTGCTGATGATGGAGCTCAACCGGATCTCCTCGCACCTGATCTGGCTGGGCACCACCGGCCTGGAGCTCGGCGCGATCTCGATCATGCTGTACTGCTTCCGGGAGCGCGAGTACATCCTGGAGATTTTCGAGCTGGTCTCCGGGCTGCGGATGAACATGGCCTACGTGCGGCCCGGCGGGGTCGCCCAGGACGTGCCGGACGAGGCGATCGCCAAGATCCGCGAGTTCCTCAAGGTGATGCCGAAGCGGCTCAAGGAGTACGAGGACCTGCTCTCCGGGCAGCCGATCTGGTTGGAGCGGACGCAGAACGTCGCGGTGCTCGACGTCACCGGTTGCCTCGCGCTGGGCGTCACCGGGCCGGTGCTGCGCTCCGCCGGCCTGGCCTGGGACCTGCGCAAGACCATGCCGTACTGCGGCTACGAGGACTACGAGTTCGACGTGCCGACCACGCCGACCGCCGACGTCTGGGGCCGTTACCTGGTCCGGATGGCGGAGATGCGCGAGTCGCTGAAAATCATCGAGCAGGCGTTGGACCGGCTGAAGCCCGGTCCGATCATGGTCGCCGACAAGAAGATCGCCTGGCCGGCGCAGCTGGCCATCGGCGTGGACGGCATGGGCAACTCGCTGGAGCACGTCGCCAAGATCATGGGTCAGTCGATGGAGTCGCTGATCCACCACTTCAAGCTGGTGACCGAGGGCTTCCGGGTGCCGCCCGGCCAGGTGTACGTCGGCATCGAGTCGCCCCGCGGCGAGTTGGGCGTGCACGCCGTCTCCGACGGCGGCACCAGGCCGTACCGGGTGCACTACCGAGAACCGAGCTTCGTCAATCTCCAGGCGATCCCGGCCATGGCCGAGGGCGGGCTGCTCGCCGACGTGATCGCCGGAGGCGCCTCGTTGGACCCCGTGATGGGTGGGTGTGACCGCTGATGGGCTTCAGTCAGGAAACGCACGACCGGGCCCGGGAGATCATCGCCCGCTACCCGGCGGATCGCTCCCGGTCGGCACTGCTGCCCCTGCTGCACCTGGTGCAGTCCGAGGAGGGCTACGTCTCGCCGGCCGGCGTCGAGTTCTGCGCTGAAGCGCTGGGCATCAACAAGGCCCAGGTCAGCGCGGTCGCCACCTTCTACACCATGTACAAGCGCCGGCCCACCGGCGACTGGCTGGTCAGCGTCTGCACCAACACCATGTGCGACGTGCTCGGTGGCCAGCGGGTGTACGACGCGCTCAGCGAGCACCTCGGGGTCGGGCACGAGGAGACCACCGCCGACGGCACCATCACCCTGGAGCACGCCGAGTGCCTGGCCGCCTGCGACTACGGCCCGGTGATGACGGTCAACTACGACTTCTTCGACAAGGTCGACCCGGACGTCGCGCTCGGCGTCGTCGAGGAGTTGCGCGCCGGCGGCCGCCCGGCACCCACCCGAGGTGCCCGGCTGTGCCCGCTGAAGGAGATGTCGCTGCAGCTGGCCGGCTTCTCCGACACCCGTGAGGGCGCGGTCGCCGACGGACCGGCCGGCGACCCAACGCTGCGCGGCCTGCGGCTGGCCCAGCAGCACGGCGTCTCGGTCGCCGGCTTCGACCCGAACACGCCGATCAGCGGCGACGCCCCTGCCCCGGCACCCAGCCGGCCGGCGCCGGCAGCGACCGGCAGCACCGCACCGGACGTCAAGGCACCACAGGCCAAGTCGCCGGAGATTCGGGCCGCCGAGACCCGCGCCCCGGACGCGAAGACCCCGGCCCCGGACGCCCCCGGCACCACGGTGCCGACCGACCGGGCCGAACCGGACAGCGACGCCGAGGCCGCCGAGTCGGCCGGCGCCGCCGCCAACCCGCCCGCCGGTGACGCCAAACCGGCCGGCGACAACTCGCAGCCACAGCGCGGGTCGCTGCGGGACGCGCGCAGCGAGGAGGGCACCCGATGACCCAGCCGCGACCGGAAACCCTGCAGAAGCTGACCCCGGTGCTGACTAAGCGTTGGCTGTCACCGGATGCCTGGAAGATCGATGTTTACCAGCAGCTCGACGGCTACGCCGCGCTGCGCAAGGTGCTGACCGGTACGCCGGACGGCCGAGGCCGCGACGCCGACCCGGTGCACCCGGACGACCTGATCAAGCTAATCAAGGACTCCGGGCTGCGCGGCCGGGGCGGGGCCGGCTTCCCCACCGGCCTCAAGTGGGGGTTCATCCCACAGGGTGACGGCAAGCCGCACTACCTGGTGGTCAACGCCGACGAGGGCGAGCCGGGCACCTGCAAGGACCTGCCGCTGATGATGTATGACCCGCACTCGCTGGTCGAAGGCGTCATCATCGCCTCGTACGCGATCCGGGCCAGCCGCGCCTACATCTACATCCGGGGTGAGGCGGTGCACGCCGCCCGCCGGCTGCGCAACGCGGTCGACGAGGCGTACCGGGCCGGCTATCTCGGCAAGGACATCCTCGGCTCCGGGTTCGACCTGGACCTGGTGGTGCACAGCGGGGCGGGTGCCTACATCTGCGGCGAGGAGACGGCACTGCTGGACTCCCTCGAAGGGTTCCGTGGCCAGCCCCGGCTGCGTCCGCCGTTCCCGGCCACCCACGGCCTGTACGCCTGCCCGACGGTGGTCAACAACGTCGGCACCATCTCCAGCGTGCCGTACATCGTGCTCGGTGGCGCCGCCTGGTGGAAGAGCATGGGTACGGAGAAGTCGTCCGGCCCGATGATCTATTCGCTGTCCGGCCGGATCGCCAACCCGGGGCAGTACGAGTGCTCGATGGGCATCACCCTGCGCGAGCTGATCGAGCTGGCCGGCGGGATGCAGCCCGGTCACGAGCTGCGGTTCTGGACGCCGGGCGGGTCGTCGACCCCGCTGCTCACCGCCGAGCACCTGGACGTACCGCTGGACTTCGAAGGGGTGGCCGGCGCCGGCTCGATCCTCGGCACCACCGCCACCCAGATCTTCTCCGACCAGGACTGCCCGGTGTACGCCACCTACCGGTGGCTGGAGTTCTACCACCACGAGTCGTGCGGCAAGTGCACCCCGTGCCGGGAGGGCAACTACTGGATGGTGCGGGTCTTTCGGCGGATCCTCGCCGGTCAGGGCACCCACGAGGACCTGGACACCCTGCTCGACACCTGCGACAACATCCTCGGCCGCTCGTTCTGCGGCCTCGGCGACGGCGCGACCAGCTCGGTGACGTCCTCGCTGAAGTACTTCAAGCAGGACTACCTCGACTACATCGAGGGCCGCACGGCACCGAAGCTGTCGGAGAAAGCATTGGTAGGTGCGCACTAATGGCAGAGGTAGCCAAGACCACCGAGACGGTGACGTTGACCATCGACGGCGTCGAGGTCACCGCGCCCAAGGGTGCACTGCTGATCCGGGTCGCCGAGAAGCTGGGCATCGAAATCCCCCGGTTCTGCGACCATCCGCTGCTCGCCCCGGCCGGCGCCTGCCGGCAGTGCCTGGTCGACGTGGAGGGGCAGCGTAAGCCGGTTGCCTCCTGCACCCAGACCGTCGCCGACGGCATGGTGGTCCGCACCCAGCTCACCTCCGAGGTGGCCAAGAAGGCCCAGCAGGGGATCATGGAGCTGCTGCTGGTCAACCACCCGCTCGACTGCCCGATGTGCGACAAGGGCGGCGAGTGCCCGCTGCAGAACCAGGCGATGTCGACCGGCCGGCCGGACTCCCGCTTCCACGAACACAAGCGGGAGTACCCGAAGCCCGTCGAGATCTCCAGCCAGGTGCTGCTGGATCGCGAGCGCTGCGTGCTCTGCCAGCGCTGCACCCGGTTCTCCGAGGAGATCGCCGGTGACGCCTTCATCGACCTGATGGACCGTTCCTCCGGCGAGCAGATCAACGTCTACCGGGACGAGGCGTTCGGCGCGGAACCGACACCGGACGGTGAGGGCGACGGCGACGTGCCGTTCAACTCCTACTTCTCCGGCAACACGGTGCAGATCTGCCCGGTCGGGGCGCTCACCGGTGCCCAGTACCGGTTCCGGGCCCGCCCGTTCGACCTGGTCTCCTCGCCGAGCGTCTGCGAGCACTGTTCGGCCGGCTGCGCGCAGCGCACCGACCACCGGCGCGGCAAGGTGATGCGCCGGCTGGCCGGCGACGACCCGGCGGTCAACGAGGAGTGGAACTGCGACAAGGGCCGGTGGGGGTTCCGCTACGCCACCGCCACCGACCGGCTCACCACCCCGCTGGTCCGCGACGCCGACACCGGTGAGCTGAGGGAGGCGTCCTGGAGCGAGGCCCTGGCGGTCGCCGCCGACGGGCTGCGCAACGCCCGCGACGGGGCGTACGGCGTCGGGGTGCTCACCGGTGGTCGGCTCACCGTCGAGGACGCCTACGCGTACGCCAAGTTCGCCCGGGTGGCGCTGCGCACCAACGACATCGACTTCCGGGCCCGACCGGTCACCGGTACCGCCGGCTCCACCGAGGAGGCCGACTTCCTGGCCGCCCGGGTGGCCGGCGGGTCCGACGTCACCTACGCCGACATCGAGCGGGCCCCGGTGGTGGTGATCGCCGGGCTGGAGCCGGAGGAGGAGTGCCCGATCCTCTTCCTGCGGCTGCGCAAGGCGTACACCAAGAAGGGGCTGCGGGTGATCGCCCTGGCCCCGTACCTGAGCCGGGGCCTGGAGAAGCTGGGCGCCACGTTGGTGCCGACCGTGCCCGGCGACGAGGCGCGGCTGCTCACCGACGACCGCGCGGTCACCGAGGCGCTCGGCCGGTCCGGCGCGATCCTGTTCGTCGGCGAGCGGCTGGCCACCGTGCCCGGTGGGTTGTCGACCGCTGGCGCGGTCGCCGAGCGGGCCGGCGCAAAGCTGGCCTGGGTGCCACGCCGGGCCGGCGACCGGGGCGCGGTCGACGCCGGCTGCCTGCCGAACCTGCTGCCCGGCGGCCGTCCGGTCGCCGACGCGGCCGCGCGGGCGGAGCTGACCGGGGCCTGGGACATCGGCGCCGGGACCATCCCGTCCGAGCCGGGCCGCGACGTCGACGCGATCGTCGCGGCGACCGCCGCCGGCAAGATCGGCGCACTGGTCGTCGGCGGGGTCGATCCGGCCGACCTGGCCGACCCGCGGCTGGCCGAGCAGGCGCTCGACGCGGTGCCGTTCCTGGTCAGTCTGGAGATCCGACACAGCGCGGTGACCCGCCGCGCGGACGTCGTCCTGCCGGTGGCACCGGCGGTGGAGAAGGCCGGCAGCTACCTCGACTGGGAGGGCCGGCTGCGCACCTTCGAGGCAGTGCTGACCACCACCGCGATGGCCGACTCCCGGGTGCTCGACGCGATCGCCGCCCAGCTCGGTGTCGCACTCGGCACCGGCGAGGTCAACCTGATCCGCCGGGAGCTCGGCGCGCTGCCGGCCACCAAGGCGCAGCGTCCCGGGCTGCCGCTGGTCGACCCGACGGCACCGGCCAGCCCGGGTGCCGGCGAGGCGGTGCTGGCGACCTGGCACCACCTGATCGACCTCGGCACCCTCACCGACGGTGACCCCTACCTGGGTGGCACCGCACGGCCGCCGGTGGTCCGGCTGGCCAAGTCGCTGGCCGGGGCGCTCGGGGTGGCCGACGGGGACCCGGTCACCGTCGGCACCGACCGGGGCGCGGTCACCCTGCCGGCGGCGGTCACCGATCTGCTGCCCGACGGGGTGGTCTGGCTACCGACGAACTCACCCGGCTCGACGGTGCGCCGCAGCCTCGGCGCGGTCTCCGGCGCACTGGTCAAGGTCAGCGCCGCCACCGGCTCGGACGGCACGGTCGCCGGATCGGACGGCAACGGGCGGATCAGCCACAACGGCGCGACGAACCCGAACCTAGGGGGTCTGCGGTGAACCCACTGGCACAGGAACCGACGCTGTCCGACTTCGGGCTGGACCCCTGGTGGCTGATCCTGATCAAGGTGGTCTTCGCCTTCGTCTTCGGGCTGCTGGGCACCCTGCTCGGGGTCTGGTTCGAGCGGCGGGTGGTCGGCCGGATGCAGGTCCGTCCCGGCCCCAACCAGGCCGGCCCGTTCGGCCTGCTGCAGACCCTGGCCGACGGGCTGAAGATGGCCTTCAAGGAGGACATCCTCCCCAAGGCGTCGGACAAGGTGGTCTACTTCTTCGCCCCGACGATCTCGGTGATCTGTGCGGTCACCGCGCTGTCGGTGATCCCGTTCGGGCCGATGGTGAGCATCTTCGGCACCCGGACCCCACTTCAGGTCACCGACGTGCCGGTGGCGGTGCTGGTGCTGCTGGCCTGCTCGTCGATGGGTGTGTACGGGCTGGTGCTCGGCGGCTGGGCGTCCGGGTCGACGTACCCGCTGCTCGGTGGCCTGCGCTCGACGGCGCAGGTGATCTCGTACGAGATCGCGCTCGGGTTGTCGGTGGTCGGCGTCTTCATGACCGCCGGCACCATGTCGACCAGCGGGATCGTCGCCGCCCAGTCCGGCGGTGACCTGTTCACCTCGATCGCCGGGTTCGACCTGTACGCCCCGGGCTGGTACGCGATCCTGCTGCTGCCCAGTTTCATCATCTTCTTCATCGCCGCGGTGGCGGAGACCAACCGGGCACCGTTCGACCTGCCCGAGGCGGAGTCCGAGCTGGTCGCCGGCTACATGACCGAGTACAGCTCGCTGAAGTTCGCGCTGTTCATGCTCTCCGAGTACGTCGCCATGGTGACCATGTCGGCGGTGACGGTGACGCTGTTCCTCGGCGGCTGGCGGGCCCCCTGGCCGATCAGCATCTGGGACGGGGCGAACAGCGGCTGGTGGCCGATGCTCTGGTTCATGGGCAAGGTGATCGCGCTGATCTTTGTCTTCGTCTGGCTCCGTGGCACCCTGCCCCGGCTGCGCTACGACCAGTTCATGCGGTTCGGCTGGAAGGTGCTGCTGCCGATCAACCTGGCCTGGATCCTGGCCCTCGGCGGGATCCGGGTGACCAGCGGCTGGGAGCGCAACGACCGGCTGATCGCGATCGGTATCCCGGTCGCCATCCTGCTCGCCGTGGTGATCTTCTGGCCGACGCGCAAGGAGCGGCCGGCGCCGACCCTGCAGGAGCAGGTCGACTCCCGGCCGCCGGGCAGCTTCCCGCTGCCCCCGATGGACCTGCAGGTCCCGCCCAGCCCGCGGGCCAAGCGGGCGGTAGCCGAACGGGAGCCGGCCCAGGTCGGTCCCGCCACCGACGACAAGGAGGTGTGACGTGGGCGCGATCACGGGAACGTTCAAGGGCTTCGGGGTCACCTTCTCCCACATGTTCCGCAAGGTGGTCACCACCGACTACCCGTTCAAGCCGCCGGTGTCCGCGCCGCGCTACCACGGCCGGCACATCCTCAACCGGCACCCGGACGGGCTGGAGAAGTGCATCGGCTGTGAGCTGTGCGCCTGGGCCTGCCCGGCCGACGCGATCTACGTCGAGGGCGGCGACAACACCGAGGAGCAGCGGTTCTCCCCGGGTGAGCGGTACGCCAGCACGTACCAGATCAACTACGCCCGGTGCATCTTCTGCGGGCTGTGCATCGAGGCCTGCCCGACCCGTTCGTTGACCATGAGCAACGAGTACGAGTTGGCCCGCGACTCCCGGCAGGACCTGATCTTCACCAAGGAGCAGCTGCTGGCGCCGCTGCTGCCGGGGATGGAGCAGCCGCCGCACCCGATGCGGTTGGGCGACAGCGAGAAGGACTACTACGTCGGCGCGCTGACCAACCCGGGCACCTCGGCGGGTGCCGAACGGGCGCCCTGGTCGGAGCAGGGCACCCAGGACGGCTCGGGGACGACGGGAGAGGGCAAGCCATGACCGAGCTCGCAGCGGAGGTCTCCACCGGGGAGGCGGTGACCTTCTGGATTCTGGCTCCGCTCGCGCTGCTCGGCGCGATCGGCATGGTGTGGGCCCGCAACGCGGTGCACTCCGCGCTCTGGCTGGTGCTGACCATGCTCTGCCTCGGCGTGTTCTACGTCGTGCAGGGTGGGCCGTTCATCGGCCTGGTGCAGATCATCGTCTACACCGGCGCGATCATGATGCTCTTCCTGTTCGTGCTGATGCTGGTCGGCCGGGACGCCTCCGACTCGCTGATCGAGACGCTGCGCGGGCAGCGGATCGCTGCGGTCGCCCTCGGCGTCGGCTTCGCCGCGCTGGTCGGCACCGGGCTGTACCGGGGCCTCGGCGGGGTACAGGCGGTCGGCCTGGAGCAGGCCAACGCGGACGGCAACGTGCAGGGCATCGCCGCCCTGCTGTTCGGCCGGTACCTGGTCGCGTTCGAGGTGACCGCAGCCCTGCTGACCACCGCCGCGATCGGCGCGCTGATCCTGGCGCACATCGAGAAGCGCAAGGAACAGCGGCGCGGCCAACCGGAGATGATGCGGGCCCGGTTCGCCCCCGGCAACTATCCCGGCCCGAAGCCAGGTCCGGGTGTCTACGCCACCTCCACCTCGGTGGCCACGCCCGGCCGGCTGCCGGACGGCACGCTCACCGACCGGAGCATCCCGGCGATCCTGCCGACGCGCGAACTCTCGCCCAGCGAGGCCGCCCCGAAGGGGACTGACAAATGACTCCGGACAACTACCTGATCCTGTCGGCGGTGCTGTTCACCATCGGCGCGGTCGGCGTGCTGGTCCGCCGCAACGCGATCGTGCTGTTCATGTGCATCGAATTGATGCTCAACTCCGCGAACCTGGCGCTGGTCACGTTCAGCCGGATCAACGGTGACCTCAACGGTCAGATCATCGCCTTCTTCGTGATGGTCGTGGCGGCAGCCGAGGTGGTCGTGGGGCTCGCCATCATCATGACCATCTTCCGGACTCGGCGCTCGGCGAGCGTCGACGACGCCAACCTGCTGAAGTACTAAAGGGGCCCACACGTGGAATCGACTGTGGAGTACGCCCAGGCCACGGGGCTGCTGAGTAGCGTGTGGCTGCTGGTGGCCATCCCGCTGGCCAGCGCGGCGATCCTGCTGCTGCTCGGCAAGCGCGCCGACAAGTGGGGACACTGGCTCGGGGTGGTCAGCGTCGGGGCGATCTTCGCCCTCGGCCTGACCTACTTCTTCCAGCTACGCGGCCTGGACAACCGGGCGGTCGAGCTAAGCCTGTGGGAGTTCATCGAGGTCGGTGGCCTGTCGGTGGACTTCGGGCTGCTGTTCGACCCGCTGTCGGCGGTCTTCGTGCTGCTGATCACCGGCGTGGGTTTCCTGATCCACGTGTACGCGGTCGAGTACATGTCGCACGACCCGGGACGACGGCGCTTCTTCGCGTACTTCAACCTGTTCGTCGCCGCGATGCTGGTGCTGGTGCTGGGCAACAACTACGTGATGCTGTTCCTCGGCTGGGAGGGCGTCGGTCTGGCGTCGTACCTGCTGATCTCGTTCTGGTACCACCTGCCGGCCGCGGCGACCGCCGGTAAGAAGGCATTCCTGATGAACCGGGTCGGCGACGCCGGCCTGGTGCTGGCGATCTTCCTGATGTTCGCCACGCTCGGGACCACCCAGTTCGAGGCGGTGTTCACCGGTGCCGGCGCGTTGGCCTCCGGCACCATCCTGGCGATGGGCCTGTTGCTGCTGCTCGGCGCCACCGGGAAGTCCGGCCAGTTCCCGCTGCAGGCGTGGTTGCCGGACGCGATGGAGGGCCCGACCCCGGTGTCGGCGCTGATCCACGCCGCCACGATGGTCACCGCCGGCGTCTACCTGATCGCCCGGTCCAACCCGATCTTCTCGGCCAACCCGACGCTGCAGACCGTGGTGGTCAGCGTGGGCGCGCTCACCCTGCTGATCGGCGCGGTCATCGGCTGCGCCAAGGACGACATCAAGCGGGTGCTGGCCTGGTCGACGGTCTCCCAGATCGGCTACATGTTCCTCGGGGTCGGGCTGGGCGGCGGCGCGTACGCGCTGGCGATCGTGCACCTGCTGGCGCACGGCTTCTTCAAGGCCGGGCTGTTCCTCGGTGCCGGCTCGGTGATGCACGGGATGAAGGACCAGACCGACATCCGGCGGTTCGGCGGCCTGTGGCGGCACATGAAGATCACCTGGGCGACCTTCGGGTTGGCCTGGCTGGCGATCATCGGCATCTGGCCGTTGTCCGGCTACTTCTCCAAGGAACCGATCATCGCGGCCGCCTTCGAGCGGGAGGACTGGACCGCCTGGCTGTTCGGCGGGGCCGCCCTGCTCGGTGCCGGGCTGACCGCCTTCTACATGACCCGGCTGTTCATTCTCACCTTCCACGGCCCGAAGCGGTGGACCGAAGACATCGACCACCCGCACGAGTCGCCGGCGCTGATGTGGGTGCCGCTGGTCCTGCTGGCGGTCGGGTCGGTGGCCGCCGGCTGGCTGATGTCCACCTCGGTGCCCGAGTGGCTGACCCCGGTGCTGGGCGCCGAGGAGGGCCACCACGAGGCGGTGCTGTCGCACGGCGTGGTCACCATCCTGGCGCTGGTGATCACGGTGCTCGGCGCGCTGCTCGGCTGGCTGCTGTTCCGCACCGGCACCGCCGAGCAGGAGCAGCCGGCCGGGGTGCTGGTCACCGCCGCCCGGCACAACCTCTACACCGACGCGGTCAACCGGGTGGTGTTCGAAAAGCCGGGCATCTTCCTCACCCGGGCGCTGGTCTTCCTCGACAACCGGGGAGTCGACGGCCTGGTCAACGGCCTCGCCGCCGTGATCGGTGGCAGCTCCGGGCGGCTACGGCGGCTGCAGACCGGCTTCGTGCGCTCGTACGCGATGTCCGTGCTCGCCGGTGCCTTCGTGGTGGTCGCGGCGTTCCTCGCCCTGCAGATGGGATGGCTGGCGTGAACGACTTTCCGTTCCTCTCGGTGCTGACCGTGGCGCCGCTGGTCGGCGCGCTCGTGGTGGCGCTCGTCCCGCGCCGCCAGGGGGAGCTGGCCAAGTGGCTGGCGCTCGGCTGGTCGGTGGCGGTACTGGTGCTGTCACTGGTGATGTGGTTCGCCTTCACCGTCGGCGGCGACCGGTTCCAGTTCCGTGAGTCCTACCCGTGGATCCCCAACTGGGGGGTGAACTTCACCTTCGCGGCCGACGGCATCGCGCTGGTCATGCTGATGCTGATCGCGGTGCTGGTGCCGCTGGTGATCCTCGCCTCCTGGCACGACGCGGAGGCGTCGAAGCGGTCGGTGCCGGTCTACTTCGGCCTGCTGCTGCTGCTCGAAGGCACGATGATCGGCGTCTTCGCCGCCGCCGACATCTTCCTGTTCTACGTGTTCTTCGAGGTCATGCTGGTGCCGATGTACTTCCTGATCGGCAGCTACGGCGGCCACCAGCGGCAGTACGCGGCGGTGAAGTTCTTCCTCTACTCGCTGGTCGGCGGTCTGTTCATGCTGGCCGCGGTGATCGGGCTGTGGGTGGTCGGCGGGCAGACCTTCGACTGGCAGGCGCTCAGCGAGATCGACATGTCCACCGGCGTGGAACGCTGGCTGTTCCTCGGCTTCTTCGTGGCGTTCGCGATCAAGGCGCCGTTCTTCCCGTTCCATACCTGGCTGCCGGACGCCGGTGGTGCCGCGCCGGCCGGATCGGCCGCGCTGCTGGTCGGCGTGATGGACAAGGTCGGTACGTTCGGCATCCTGCGCTACTGCCTGGGGCTGTTCCCGGAGGCGTCGCAGTGGTTCGCCCCGTGGGCGCTGGCTCTGGCCGTGATCGGCATCATCTACGCGGCCCTGCTGGCGGTCGGTCAGAACGACCTGAAGCGGCTGGTGTCGTACACCTCGATCTCACACTTCGGTTTCATCGGGGTCGGCATCTTCGCGTTCACCACCCAGGCCGGCACCGGCGCGGTGCTCTACATGGTCAACCACGGGCTCGCCACCGGCCTGCTCTTCCTGGTCGTCGGGATGTTCGTGGCCCGGCGCGGCTCCGCACTGATCAGCGACTTCGGCGGGGCCGGCAAAATGGTCCCGGTGCTCGCCGGGGTGTTCTTCTTCGCCGGTCTGGCGTCGCTGGCGCTGCCCGGCACCGCTCCGTTCATCTCCGAGTTCCTGGTGCTGATCGGCACCTTCTCGGTGAACAAACCGGTCGCGGTGATCGCCACCCTCGGCATCATTCTGGCTGCGGCGTACGTGCTGTGGATGGTGCAGCGCACCACCCAGGGCACGTTGAACCCGGCGCTGACCACGGTCGACGGCATGAAGCGGGACATCACCCTGCGGGAGAAGGTCGTGGTGGCTCCGCTGATCGCCCTGATCCTGCTGTTCGGCTTCTACCCGAAGCCGTTGACCGACGTCATCAACCCGGCCATCGAGGCGACGTTGTTCGACGACGTCGGCACGTCCGACCCCGCCCCGACCGAGGGCGTAATCCAGGAGGCGGCCCGGTGAGCGAGTTCTCATCCCCCGCGATCGACTACGCGGCTATCTCGCCGATGCTGATCCTGTTCGGCGCGGCGATGATCGGCGTCCTCGTCGAGGCGTTCGTGCCCCGCTCACTGCGCAACCCGGTACAGCTGGTGCTGGCCCTGGCCAGCATGGTCGGCGCGCTGGTGGCGGTGGTCCTGCAGGGCAGTACCCGGACGGTGACGGCCGGTGAGGCGATCGCGGTCGACGGCCCCACGCTGTTCCTGCAGGGCGCGATCCTGGTGCTCGGCGTGATGGCGATGCTACTGATCGGCGAGCGGTCGCTGGAGACCGGCGGCGCCTTCGTCGCCCAGGCTGCGGTCGTGGTCAACTCGGCCGAGGACCGCAAGCAGGCGACCGGCCGGTCCGGTGCGACCGAGGTCTACCCGTTGGCGCTGTTCGCCCTCGCCGGCATGTTGCTGTTCGTCGCGGCCAACGACCTGCTGACCATGTTCATCGCCCTGGAGGCGTTCTCGCTGCCGCTGTACCTGCTCTGCGCGCTGGCCCGGCGGCGGCGGCTGCTCAGCCAGGAGGCCGCGCTCAAGTACTTCATGCTGGGCGCCTACTCGTCGGCGTTCTTCCTGTTCGGGCTGGCGCTGACCTACGGCTTCACCTCCGGGGTGGACAGCCCGACCGGGCCCGGGGTCGACTTCGCCACCATCCGGGCGGCGGTGGAGACCTCGCAGTCCAGCCCGGTGCTGTTGTTCGCCGGCATCGCGCTGATCTCGGTCGGCCTGCTGTTCAAGGCGACCGCCGCCCCGTTCCACGTCTGGGCCCCGGACGTCTACCAGGGGGCACCGACGCCGGTGACCGGCTTCATGGCTGCCTGCACCAAGGTCGCCGCGTTCGGCGCGCTGCTGCGGGTGCTGCACGTGGCCTTCTACGGGGCCGCCTGGGACTTCACCCCGGTGCTGGGCACGGTGGCCATCCTGACCATGCTGGTCGGGGCGATCCTGGCGGTCACCCAGACCGACATCAAGCGGCTGCTGGCGTACTCCTCGGTGGCCAACGCCGGATACCTGCTGGTCGGTGTGCTGTCGCTGTCCGCCGAGGGCCTGGCCAGCACGATGTTCTACCTGGTGGCGTACGGCTTCATCGTGCTCGCCGCGTTCGCGGTGGTCACCCTGGTCCGCGACGCCGACGGCGAGGCCACCCACCTGTCCCGCTGGGCGGGGCTGGGCCGACGGTCTCCGGTGTTCGCCGGCATCTTCACCTTCATCCTGCTGGCGTTCGCCGGCATCCCGTTGACCAGCGGCTTCACCAGCAAGTTCGCCGTCTTCGGGGCGGCGGTCGGGGACGGCCAGATCTGGCTGGTGATCGCCGGTGTGGTGACCAGCATGATCCTCGCCTTCCCGTACCTGCGGGTGGTGGTGATGATGTGGCTGAGCGAGCCGAGCGACGCCACCCCGACGGTGGTGATCCCCGGTGCGCTGACCTCGGCGGCGCTGATGATCGGGGTTCTGGCCACCCTGCTGCTCGGGGTCGCACCGGGAGCGCTGCTGGATCTGACCAGCAACGCCGCCGAGTTTGTCCGATGAACCACCTCACCCGCCCCCAACCTGGGCTGCCACCGCCGCTGTGGCATGGTTGGGGGTGTGGTGAGGACGGCTGACGGCAGCTCCTTCGCGTCCGGCGCGGGAGCGGTGACCTCGATCGGGATCGACATCGTCGACCCGCAGCTGCAGGCGTCCGTCGCCGGGATCCTGGCCGGAGTCGAGGTCGAGCTGCGCGACAGCGTGTTCAGCGCCGACCCGTTCGTCACCGAGGCGGCCCGACATCTGGTCGAGGCCGGCGGCAAACGGTTCCGCCCGTTGCTGGTGGCGCTCGGTGCGCACTTCGGCGACCCGGCGGCACCACTGGTGGTGCCGGCGGCGGTGGTGATGGAGCTGACCCACCTGGCGACGCTCTACCACGACGACGTGATGGATGAGGCGTTGGTGCGTCGCGGCGCACCGAGCGCCAACTCGCGGTGGACCAACTCGGTGGCGATCCTGGTCGGGGACTACCTGTTTGCCCGGGCCGCCGACCTCGCAGCGGACCTCGGTATCGAGGCGGTACGGCTGCAGGCCCGCACGTTCGCCCGGCTGGTGCACGGTCAGATCGCCGAGACGGTCGGCCCGCATGGCGGCGAGCCTTCGGTCGACCACTACCTGCAGGTGATCGGGGACAAGACCGGGTCGTTGATCGCGACGTCCGCACGGTTCGGCGGGATGTTCGGTGGCGCGGCAGCGGAGCACGTCGAGGCCCTGGCCGGGTACGGCGAGACCATCGGGGTGGCGTTCCAGCTATCCGACGATCTGCTCGACATCGCGTCGGACTCCGCCCAGTCGGGCAAGACACCCGGCACCGACCTGCGCGAAGGGGTGCATACGCTTCCGGTGCTCTACGCGCTCGGCTCGGACGACGGTGACGCCGCCTCCCGACGGTTGCGGGAGATCCTGGCCGCCGGTCCGGTCACCGACGACGACCTGCACGCCGAGGCGCTGGGCCTGCTGCGCGAGTCACCGGCGCTGAAGCGGGCCCGGGAGACGGTACGCGGCTACGCTGAGGAGGCCCGGTCCCGGCTCGCGCCGCTGCCACCCGGCCCGGCGCGGCAGGCGATGCAGTCGCTGTGCGACTTCATCGCCGACCGGACGAACTAGCCGGGTGGCCGGGGTCCGGTCCTGGTCCGGTCCGGTTGCCCGGGCGGATCTCCGCCGGCCGGCGACGGTACGGGGGCGACGAGCGGCACCGCCATTTGCGATGATGTCGCGTTAGCCAATAGCATGAACCGTACGTGTCGGGCGCCACACCGATAGTCGCCACCTGGTGCCCCTGATTCGAAAGGGCGTTCCACAGGCGGCTGTCTCTTCATATGGTGTAAGTCCCCGGCGGCGGAGGTGGTTGTGCGCGACCCCTTGGCGGAACCTTCGGACCTCATCCGGAGCGTTTCACGGGCACTGCGTGTGCTCGAAGCGGTCGGACGTGCCCCGCGCGGACTGACCGTCAAACAGATTGCCCGGCGCTGCGAGCTGACCGTGGCGACCACGTACCACCTGGTGCGCACCCTGGCGTACGAGGGCTACGTGATCCGTCGCGAGGACGGCACCTACATCGTCGGCCTCGAGGTGGCGGACCGCTACCGCGAGCTGGTCGCCGCGTTCCGCGGCCCGCCAGCGGTCGGTGAGGCGCTGCGCCGCGCAGCGGCGGAGACCGGCTACAGCCACTACCTCGGCCGCTTCGTCGGGTCCCAGGTGGCGGTGACCGCGTCGGCCGACGGGCTGCGCTCGCCGTACCTGGAGGACCTGGTGCCCGGGTTCGACGAGGGGGCACACGCCACCGCACTGGGCAAGGCGCTGCTCGCCACCCTCACCCCCGACCAGCGGTTCCGCTACCTCAAAGAGTTCGGCATGCGGCCGTTCACCTCGGCCACGATTACCACCATCGAGGGCTTCGAAGCCGATCTCGCGGTAGGCGACCGGCGCGGCATGCACCTGGAGATCGGCCAGTACCGGCAGGGACTCGCCTGCGCCGCGGTAATGGTCAACGCGGACAAGGACGTCGAGCGGCGGGTGGCGATCGCCTGCGCGTTGCCGGCGGCCGAGATGATGACTTCGGCCCGGGTGGTCCGCGCGAAGCTGCTCACCGCCGCCCGGGCGGTCGCCGAGGCGATGACCGGCCCGGAGTATCCGGGCAGCTGAACAGTTTCTCCAGGACCTTGAACCGCCCGGCCGGCAGCTACGTGTCATGAGGCGGAAGGGAAGGGCGCCTCTTGACCGACCAGGATTCACAATTGATGCGCGCGTTGCACGAAGAGCATGGTGACGCGCTCTTCGCCCATGCGCTGCGGCTGGCCGGTGGCGACCGGCAGCGAGCCGAGGACCTGGTCCAGGAGACGCTGCTGCGGGCCTGGCGACATCCCGAGTCGCTGGACCCGGAGCGGGGATCCGTACGCGCCTGGCTGTTCACCACGGCCCGGAATCTCGCGATCGACGCCTGGCGCCGACGCAGTGTCCGGGTCGGCGAGGTGGTCACCGACGAACTGCCGGAACCACCTCCAGCGGTGGACGAGGCGGACCGCGCCGTGGAGGCGTGGACCGTGGCCGAAGCCCTCGGCCGGCTCTCCCAGCCACACCGGGAAGTGCTGATCGAGTGCTTTTACCGGGGGCGTTCGGTCTCCGAAGCGGCGGCCAGGCTCGGTGTTCCGCCGGGTACCGTGAAGTCACGGACACACTACGCATTGCGCTCGCTGCGGCTGGTGCTGGAGGAGATGGGGGTGACCCAGTAGTGAAATGTGACTACGCGCACGACGACGGCGCGTACGTCCTGGGTGCCCTGTCACCCACCGAGCGAGCGGCGTACGAGCACCATCTCGCCGGCTGCCCCAACTGCCGGCAGGCCGTCGCCGACATCGCGGTGCTGCCCGGTCTCCTCGGCCGGCTGGATCCGGCCGGCTTCGAGCAGATCAGCGACCCGCCGTCGACCGAGCCCCGGTTGGCCACCCTGGCCGACGCTGCGGGCCGGGCCCGGCGCCGGGGCCGGCGGATGCGCCGCTGGCAGACCGCTGGGGCGGCGCTGGCCGCCGCCGGTCTCGCGATCGTGGTCGGCTTCGGGGTCGGCTGGGTGGGGACCGGCGGTACGCCGGAGCCCACGCCCGGCTCCCAGCTCGTCGCGATGCAGCCGGTGGCCTCGCAGTTGCCAATTCACGCCGAGGTGGGTCTGCAGGCGGCGGCCAACGGCACCGAGGTCACCATGCGCTGCTGGTGGGAGCCGACCAACCCGGACGGCCGACCGATGGATTTCGAGTTGGTCGCCTACGACCGGAACGGGGCCAAGCAGCAGGTCGGCTCGTGGGCGGTCAGTCCCGGAGCCGAAATTGTCTTCACCGGGGCGACCCGGTTCGAGCACGACCAGTTGGAACGGGTCGAACTGGTCCGTTCCGACGGCGCGGCGGTCCTGGCATACCAGGTCGGCTGACCTGGTCGGTCGCCGGTCGGTTCCGGCCCGGCCTGGTCGGCCGGTCAGTCCCGGTTCAGCCTGGTTGGCCGGTCAGTCCCGGTCCAGGATCAGACCCAGCAGCCAGGTGACCACGCCGACCAGCAGCGCCCCGAGCACGGCGGCCGGCCAGAAACCATCCACCTCGAACGGCAGGTCGAGCTGTCCGGCGATAAATCCGGTCAACAGGAACAGCAGTCCGTTGACGACCACCGCGATCAGCCCGAGGGTCAGCAGGTACAGGCCACACCCGACGGTCTTGACGATCGGCTGCAGCACCGCGTTCACCACGCCGAAGATGACCGACACGAGCAGCAGCGTGACGACCGCCTCGCCGATCGCGTCGGTCTGCAACGCGATGCCCGGAATGATCAGGGTGGCCAGCCAGAACGCCAACGCCGTACTACCCAGGCGGATGAGGAGGCTTTTGAGGAAACCCATCCGGGAATCTTGCCATGCCGACCGCCGGTTGCGCCCCATCGGTCTCGCAGCTGCGCCGTCGACGTCCCGGCAGCACCGGTTGCAGTCCCACCAGTTGCAGTCCTACCGGTACACGGCGCGACGGTTGGTCGACCCTGCTGACTGTCTCCCCGGTTTGACCGCTCGCTGGCTGATTCGTCGCCGGTGCCACCGCAACCGAGCCGTTATCCACAGCGGACGAGGTGGGGCTGCGGCGGCGGGTCGACCCTACTACGGTCGGCGAGGTGACGTTCACCGCCGTCGCGGCGGGGGTGACTGGCCACGGTCCGGCGCGGGAGGCGTCGGCCGGTAGGCGCCGGGGTGGTGGGCACCCGGCTTGACCGGGACCGAGAGGGGCACAGCGTGTCGCAGACGCAAGCCGAGTTGGCGATCATGCAGCGGGCGGCCAGCCGTTTCGACCAGGTCGACGAGGAGCTCGACGCGATGCTGCGCGGTCTGCTGCAGCGTTTGGAGGTGCTTCAGCACGCCTGGCGTGGTGCCGGTGGTCGATCCTTCGAACAGGTCACAGCCGGGTGGGCCAGGGAGCAGGCGGTGTTGCACCGGGCGTTGCGCGAGACGGCCGGAGCGATTCGTACCGCCGGGACGCAGTACCAGGCAACTGACGCTGCGGCGGCGGACCGGGTGACCCGGGCGGGGCGACGGATCGAGCTGCCGCTCTGAGACGCACTGGCAGCTTGCCGGCCGGCTGCTCCGGGGCGCTGCCTGGCGGGCGGCACGATGGCACGACGCGGAGGAGGTAACCAGGTGGCCGATGGCGAGCTGGTGGTGGATTTCCGCGCACTGCAACAGGCCAGCGCCGACATCGGGCAGGCGCTGCGTACTCTCGGGTCGCAGTTGCACCAGGTGGAACGGGAGGCTGCGCCACTGGTAGCGACCTGGGAGGGTGCGGCCCGTCAGGCGTACGAGCAACGGCAGGCCCGGTGGCGCGGCGCGGCGCAGAATCTCCAGGCCCTGCTGCGGGAGATCAAGGTCGCGGTCGACGAGTCGGCCGCCGACTATCTGAGCACCGAACGGCGCAACGCGGACCTGTTCCGATGAGTCGAACGGTGTTCCTTCGACTACGCGAAGTGTTTTCTCGCATCAGTTGATCTGCAAGGCGTCCGCCGGCCGTTGTGATCGTGGCACCACCTTGTAGGTTGTACCGGACGCGTGTGGCCTGTCCGGTGGAAAGGGGGGTCGGCCGTGACCGATTGGCAACCGGCCACCGAGATCGAGGCCGCGATGCGTGACGCCCTGCTCCGTCAGGACCAGGAGCTCTACTTCCAACTGCTTGCCGGCACCGAGCTGCTGCTCCCGGTTTCGGCTCAGGCCCTGGCCGGTCAGGCCCCGATGGGCTGGGGCACCTGGACGACGAACGGGCGGACCCACGTCCTTGCGTTCACGTCGCCGGTCACCCTGCACGCCTGCCTAGGTGACAGCGGCAGTTCCGCCCGTCGGGTGACGTTCGCCGAGCTGGCCGCCACCTGGCCGAACCTGGAGTGGTGGCTGGCGGTCAACCCGGGTCTGCCGATCGAAGGCTGGCTGCCGGCCTGGTTCGTCGCTCAGCTGGCCCGCGGAGACGCGCGACTGCCGAACCGTGGCGGCCACTCCGAGGGCCGCGCCGATGCCGCCGCCCGAGCCCGCGCCACCGCCACCGCCACCGTCCCCGGACCGGCCGGCCATCCCGGCGGTGCCTGGCCGGTCGACGGTGGGCCCGTTGACGGCGGGCCCGATCTACTGCCGGACCACGGCCGGCATCCCACCCGGTACGCCGCCGAAGCTTCCGCCGCTGCCAGCCCACCGCCGGCACCGGCCGCTCCGGCTCCGGAAGGTCAGTGGCCGCACCCCGACAACGCGGCCGCCGACCCGGCGCCGCCGACCGTCAGTCCGGTGCCGCCCACTGAAGACCCGGCACCAGCGGCGGAACAGCGCGGTGCGGCCGGCGGCACGGTCGTCGGGCCGGTCCCCGAGGCGCCGTCCGGTCCGGCGCTCGAGCCAGACGTCGAGCCACCGTCCGGTCCGGCCTTCGAGCCGGCCAACGACGTGGAGCGGGACCTGGTCGCGGCGGCGGGCGGCGGTGGCAGCAACTCGTTCCTGTCCACCCTCCTGCTCGCCAAGGTGCTGCTGCCCGTCTCCGAATCGTCCGTGGCCGGGTCCAGACCCGGCGACGAGGGCTTCACCTGGCGGACTGAGACCGCCGCCGACGGCACGTTCGTCGTGGTGTTCACCTCGCCGGAGCGGATCGCCGAGCACTTCGACACCCCGGTCGAGACCGTCGAAGTGAAGTTCGTCCAGCTGATCCGCCGCTGGCCGGACCCGCAGTGGTCGTTCGTCATCAACCCCGGCACCCCGGTCGGCGCGAAGCTGCCCGGTACGGAGATCGTCGGCCTGGCCAGCTGGGCGGCCGAAGTCGGGCTGGGAGTCGAGGAAGTCGACGTCGAACAGCCGGCTGAACCCCAACCCGGCGCGTCGGCCGCGCCGAAGCCGGCCGTGTCCAGCGGGCCGGACGTCCCGGGGCAGCCGACCACGATGCAGAAGACCGTCGCCGCCAGCCAGGTCGGCTACTACCTGGACCGTGGCTACGACCGGGTGTCGGGGTTCGTGCACCGCGCCGCCGAGGTCGCCCACCTGGACACCCCAGCCAAGCTGTACGCGGCACTCGGGCTCGGCTACGCCGGGTCACCCTTCGCCCCGGATGCCGACGAGATCTTCGTGTTGCGGTGGCCGGCCTACCGGCCGAGCCTCTACCGGATTCCCTACGGCGGTCAGAACGAGAACGCCATGCGGGCGATGGAAGGCTGGGTGATCGAGCGCCCGCCGTTCCGTGGCAACGGCTTCGCCCCCGGGGAGAGCAGCGACGTCGTGGCCGAATTCAAGGTCGACGGGATCCGGCTGCCGCACGGCTCGCAGCTGTGGCGGCTCGGCGCGGACGGCACCGGGACGCTCGTCGCCCGGCTGGACGCCGACGAGACCGCCTGGCAGCGGGTCAAGGAGGAATGATGCGCGACGGCTACGTCGCCCGCTGGCAGGGGCAGGAGTACGACGCCAGCCCGGCCGGTGACGAGGTGCGGATCTACCAGCCGGCGGAGGGCGACGGCTTCTCCGCGATCCGCTCCGGCCGGTACGTCCGGGTGGTGCCGATGTCCGAGGTCGACGACTTGGCGTACGTCCGTACCACCTGCACCTGGCACGGCCAGCCGTTCGTCGTGCTCGCCAAGCACGACGGCTGGCTGCGGGTCGAGTACACCGGCGGTCGGGCACCGGTCGCGCAGTCGCTCGGGCTGGAGGAGTTCGACTTCGGCGTCTACCAGGGCTGGGCGGCGGCCAACGAGGTGACCGAGCTGCGCGAGCACCGGGTCTGACCCGGGTCGCGGATCAGCTCTTGGCCCAGCGCAGTACCTCGCCGAGCACCACCTCCGGCGACTCGACGTGCGGGAAGTGACCCACCTCGTCCAGTAGCCGCCACTCGTACGGGGCGATCACGTACCGCCCGGAGCCTTGCGCCGTCCGGGGCAGCACCGCCGGGTCCAACGCTCCGTGCAGCTGCAACGTCGGTGTCACCAGCGGCTCCTGCAACAGCTTGACGAAGCGGTAGCCGTGCAGCCGCAGCAGCGACCGGAACGCCCAGCGGTATCCCTCCAGCGCGCAGAACGACGCCTGAGGAATCCGCATCGCGGTCCGGCACAGCTGTTCGTACTCGGTGAACCGGGCTCCGCCCGTCCACGCCGACCCACCCCACTGGCGGAGGAACCCACCGACCATCGCCGCGTCGTCGCGGGTCAGCACGTGTTCGTAGCGGGGTAGCTGGAAGCGCAGCGACGGGGTGGAGGCGGCGGCCTGCCCACGCGGGTCGGTGAAGATCGCCGAGCGTAGCCGCAGCGGGTGGGCGGCCCCGATGACAATCAGCCGGCGCACCATCCTCGGGTGGAACGCGGCGGCGGTCCACCCGATCATGCCGCCGAAGCCGGCGCCGACGATGGTCGCCGAGCGCTCGCCGAGCGCCCTGATCATGCCGGTGACGTCGGCGGCCAGCGTGTATCCGTCGTACCCGCGCGGCGGCTTGTCGCTCGCGCCGAAACCGCGCATGTCGACCGCGACGGCACGGTAACCGGCGTCGGCCACCGCCGGCAGCATCTCGTGCCAGGCCCACCAGAACTCGGGAAATCCGTGCAGGAAAAGGACCAGCGGGCCGGTGCCGGCCTCGACCACATGGAACCGGCTGCCGTTGGCACCGACGTACCGGTGCTCCCAGGGGCCCTTGATGAGTACACAGGACTCGTCGACCGGGCCCGCTGTACTGCCACGTTCTCCCATGGCGACAGCGTAGGCCGGCCCCGCACCACCGTATCCGGCCTGGGCAAACAATAGAGGTTGGTTCAGGGCGATCACCGGCGTGGGCTCAGGGTGGTCCACCGGGGGGGTGTCCCTATGGGTTGTGTCAAGCGGCGAGGCGGGGTTCGTCCGCCGGTTTGGGCTGGTATGGGCGTTGGGTGCGGAGCATGGCGTGGAGGACGTCGACGCGGCGGCGGGCGAGGCAGATGAGGGCGGCGTTGTGCTTCTTGCCCTCAGCGCGTTTGCGGTCGTAGTAGGCGCGGCTGAGCGGGTCGGCGAGCGCGGCGAACGCGGACAGGAAGAACGCGCGTTTCAGCTGCTTGTTGCCGCCCTTGGGTGGGTGTTCACCCCGGATGCTGGTGCCGGAGCGGCGGGTGACCGGGGCCAGGCCAGCGTAGGCGGCCAGGTGGCCGGGGGTAGGGAACGAGGTGCCGTCGCCGACTTCGAGCAGGATGCGGGCCGCGGTCCTGACGCCGATGCCGGGCATCGAGGTCAGGACCGGGGCAAGAGGGTGCGCATCAAGCATCCCTTCGACCTGTTCGGCGACCTGGTCGCGTTGGCGCAGCAGGTCACGCAGGCTGTCGGCGAGTCGGGGAAGGACGGTCTCGGCGGCGGTGGTGCCGGGGACCACGACGGTCTGCGCGTCGAGCGCGGTGAGGATCTGGTCGACCAGGCGGGCGCCCATGCGTGGCGCGCGGGCCTTGACGATCTCGGTGAGTTTCGCCCGTCCGGCCCTGCGCAGCCCGGTGGGGCCGCCGCACCGCGAGATGGCTTCCAGGACGGCGGGGTGCTGCAGTTTCGGGCCGAGGACGCGTTCCAGGGGTGGGTGGATCTGGGTGAGCAGGCCCCGGATGCGGTTGGCGACGCGGGTGACCTCGCCGGCGAGGTCGTCGTCGTAGCCGACCATCACCTCCAGTTCGGCCAGGGCGTCGTCGCCGGTGTCGACCCTGCGCAGGGTGTGGGGCAGGGTGCGGGCGGCGTCGGCGATGACGTACGCGTCGCGGGCGTCGGTCTTCGCGGTGCCGGGGTGCAGGTCGGCCAGCCGGCGCATGACCAGACCGGGCAGGTAGGCCACCTGGTGGCCGCAGGCGCGGGCGACCGCGACGGGCAACGCGCCGATCGAGGCGGGCTGGTCGACCACGGCCAGGATCCGGCCGTGCCGGCCCAGCTTGTCGAACAGTTTCCGCAGCCCGGCTTCGGTGTTGGGCAGGGTCGCGTCGTGCAGCCGCCTGCCGTCGCGGTTCAACGCGACCGCGTGGTGTCCTTCCTTGCCGACGTCGAGTCCGATGAAGACGCCGAACCCGTCGTGCACAGCTTGCCTCCTCACCGCGTTGGCGTGGCTCGGCCGCTGGTCACGGCGCCGGACTGCCGGCATCCACGTTACGGAGAGACCTACCCCACGACGGGGTGGCCGGGTCCCTATCAGCGGTCCGCCGACGCCACCCGGCCCGGCGACAACACCCCCCGGATCATGCATACGACAGGGGCATTCAGTCATACCGAGCCGGGCGACCGAGCAGTCCCCGGCTGGGGACGATCAAAAAGGTAACGGGGGCGGACTTCCGCCGCTGGCGGCGGGACCCGGTCGGGCGGCGCTACGGTTGCCGGATGGCCGACGATGCTGCCGGACCCGCGCCGGGCAACCCCCAACCGCCACCCGTCCCGTTGATCAGCGTCGCCGGGCCGCCGGCCGAGTACGGCGCCGGCTACGGTGCGGCGGCAGCATCGGTGATCGCCCGCAACATCGAGCACTACCTGCGGCGGTTTCGCGACGAGGCCGGGTTGAGCAGGTCGGCGGTACGGATCGCCGGCGGGACCTTCCGCAACGCCAGCCGGGCCGCCCACCCGAGGATCGTCGAGGCGCTCGACGCGGTGGCCGGCGGAGCCGGGGTGCACGTCGACGAGGTCTACGCGCTGAACGCCCGTACCGAGCTGCTGTACGGCACCGGGCGGACGGCGGCCGACCCGCCGCCCAGCGACCCCACGGAGCCGGAACCCGCCGATCCCGGCCCCGGCCGCGACGCCGGCCCGGACGGGTCGGCCGGCGGCTGTACGGCGGCCGGGGTGCTCGGCTCGCGGACCGCCGACGGCCACCTGCTGCTCGGGCAGAACTGGGACTGGCATCCCGGCCAGCGGGACACCATGGTGCTGCTGCGGACCACGGACGAGCGAGGGCTGACCGTGCTCACCCTCACCGAGGCGGGCATGCTCGCCAAGGCCGGGCTGAACTCGGCAGGGCTGGGGGTCTGCATCAACATGCTCGGCAGCGACCGGGACGGGCTGGCGCCGGGCCGATCGCCCGGGGTGCCGTACCACGTGCTGCTGCGCGCCGTGCTGGAAGCCGGCAGCCTCGGCCAGGCGACCCGGGTGGCCTGCCGTACCCCCCGGAACGCGTCGATCAACCTGCTGCTCGGCCAGGCCGGCCCGGCCGGTGGGGAACTGCTCGACCTGGAGGTGGTCCCCGGCGACGTCGGGTGGACCCACCCGGTGGACGGGGTGCTCACCCATGCAAACCACCTGGAGACGGCCCTGCCGGTGCGGGACACGACGAAGAACCTCGGCGGCTCGTCGATGTTCCGGGCGGCCCGGGCCCGTCGGCTACTGGCCGAACGGGCGGCCGGTGCGCCGTTGACCCTGGCCGACCTGGCCGACGTGTTCCATGATCATCTGGGTCTGCCGTTGGCGATCTGTCGGCATCTCGACGAGCGGGACGCGCCGGCGGACCAGGCGGAAACGGTCTACTCGGTGCTGATCGACCTGGACGCCCGCCGGCTGGGGCTGGCCGCCGGCCCGCCGTGCCGGCACGAATACCACTGGCTGGAGCTGGCCGACGCCGTCACCGGATGACCTCCGTCCGGATCAGCTGCCAGTGCTGGCCCGGCCCGCAGTGGATCCGGATCCGCAGCGGAGCCACCTTCACCCGGATCCGGGTGTGCTGGGTAAGCGTGGTGCCGTCGTCGCCGTACAGCGCGTGTTCGGTCCCGTCGTCGGTGACCAGCCCGTAGCAGGGTCCGGTGCCACCCCGGGTCACCGTGCCGACCAGCCAGTCGCCGGTGATCAGGTCGGACGGGGTCTTCGGGGGCGTCCCGGGTCGGGGCAGCGTCGGCGGTTCGGTCCGGGACAGGCCCGGCGTTTCGGTCGGCGTCGGGGTCGGTTTCGCCGCTCCGTCGGAACCGCTCTGCGAGGCGTCCGGGGTCGCCGGCATCGGTGCTCCTGAGGTGGGGCCGCCGCCGCAACCAGCGACGGCGATCAGCACCACGCCGGTCAGCATGGCGGCGACGGCCCGGGAGGCTGACTGTCGGATCAGTTTCGGCACTGCCATGCCGGTTGGACGCCGCCCGGCCGGCCGGAGTTCCACCGGCCGGCCGGGACCGCGTCACCGCCGGGTCAGGAGATCCGGATCTTCATCGTGGTGCCGTCCACCGACACCACCCGGATCTTTACGCCGACCGCGGGCAGCTTCACCCCGTGGTTGGGCAGTTCCTCGTAGAAGTACTTCCGGGTGTCGTCGAACAGCGGCTGGGCCGCCTGGCCGCGTACCCAGTGCGGTTCGCCATTGATGTGCAGAGTGAACCCGTCGGCCTTCTTGAGGCTGAACGGCGCGTCGTACACCTGGACCCGGGCCCGCCATGGCGCGCCGGTCAGGTTGTACATCGGCCGCGGCCGCGAGTCGATGTACAGGTTGCGCCCCGCACCCGGGTGCACGTTGGTGTTGTTGTCGACCTGGGAGGTGTCCCAGTACGAAATCAGCAGACCCTCCTGGTACGCGTAGTGGTCCACCATGTCGGGCTTGGTGTCGGCGTACCCGAAGTAGTACGGGCCGGTCTCCAGGTAACGGTCGTACGATACGTACGAGCGGTGCCCGGCGATGTAGTAGTTGTCGTAGTCAGCGGTCACGCTGGCCCCGACCGTGGTCCAACCGTCGAGCGCCCAACCGCCGTCGCCCTCGGCACCGTCGGTGAAGATCGGCGAGCCGTCGGCGGTCACGGTCATCTCGTCACCGAAGAAGCCGCCGTACGCCACCGCGCCGTCGGTGCGGTAGAGCAGCCGGACCAGTGCGGCATCCCCGGCGTACGCGTCCAGCGGCACGTTGATGTCGACCCACTGGCCACCGGTCGAGCTGTCGATCGCCGGGGTGCCGCTGCCGTCGGTGCCGTACGGGACACCGTTGACGGTGCCTTCGAGCGAGGTCCAGCTCGCCCCACCGTCGGCCGATGCCTGGAAGTACAGGTAGTCGTAGTCGTCCTCGATGTCGTAACGCGCCTTCATCGACAGTGCGGCGGTCGAGGCACCGGCGAGGTCGAACTCACGGGTCATCGTGTTGCTCATGTCGTCTCCGTTGCCGGAGAAGTACTGCAGCTCACCGGCGTACGGCTCGCCGAGCTCGGTGGTGACCTCCTTCTTCGGCAGCACGACGACGACCGCCTGGGCCCGCTTGGTGTTGTACTCCTGCGGACCCAGGTGCAGGGTGCGTTTCTGCCCGGCCACCACCACTTCGTAGTCCAGCCAGCCCAGCTGGAGCTTGTTCCATGCGCCGAGGTCACCGGGGCGCTCGCCGATCCCGCCGTCGGTGGCGGCACCGAGGCGGCTCTGCGCCATCAGCGTCCAGTGCTCGTTGTTGTTGTCACCGCCGCCGGAGGTGTCGTAGTCGTCCGGCAGGCCCAGGTCGTGGCCGTACTCGTGGACGAAGACGCTCAGTCCACCGTTCTCCGGCTGGATGGTGTAGTCGCCGATCCACAGCCCGCTGTCGCCGATCTGGGTGCCACCGGCCGGGTTCTGCGCCGGGCCGGTCAGCCCGATGTCGGTGGCGAAGGCGTACCAGCGGTGGCTCCAGATCGCGTCCTCACCCTGCCACGGGTCACGGTCGGCCTGGTCGCCACCGGCGTGCACGATCTGGAAGTGGTCGATGTAGCCGTCGGCCTCGTTGAAGTCGCCGTCGCCGTCGTAGTCGTACCGGTCCCACTTGTCGAACTCACGCAGCTCGGCGGCGATCTCCTCGTCGGTGCGGCCGAGCGCCTGCTGGTCGGCGACCCACTGGTTGGCGGCATCGCGCAGCAGCTGCCAGACGTTGCTGCAGACGTTGCCGCCGCACAGGTCGCGACCGTACCGGGCCTCGTTGTAGCGGACCTTCACCCAGTCGGTGACGGTGCCCTCGACGCTGTACCGCCCGGAGGACTGGGTCTCGTAGTAGGTCTTGACCGACTCGACGCCTTCACCGGCGCCGAAGTACAGCTCCCGGTAGTGGTCGGCGGAGTAGTCGGCCTGCCAGATGGTGGTGTTGTCGACCGTCCGGTCCGGCTCGGGGATCTCGTTGTGCAGCGGTCCGTCGAACCGGGCCGGGCCGTCCCAGTCCGGGTTGCTGTCCACGTCCGGGTAGCTGGGGTGCCGCTCGTTGCCGAACTCGGCCAGGATCACGAAGATCCGGTCGGTGGTCTCCCGCTCCAGCTCGACGTACTGGTCCTTGCCGGACCCGGCGCCGCCACGGGCGGCCCGGCCGGCGATGCCGGTGCCCGACGTCTCACCGACCTTCGCGACGGTGCTCGCGCCGCGCCGTTCCGGGGTGAGCCGGCCACTGACCACTTCGCTCACTGCGCGTTCGCGCAGCTCACGTCGCTTTTCGCCGAGCGGGTTGGGCAGGTCGTCGAGGCTCGGGGTTTCGGCCCGGGAAGGAGCCGCCACCGGTGTGTCCACCGATGGTGCGGCCATCGCCGTCGCGGGTAGAGCAAAGCCCATGCCCGAGGCGAGCGACACGGTGAGCATCCCCACCATGACTTTGCGCACCTGGATACCTCCGGTTCGGGGGAATCAACGCCGCCACTTGGGTGAGGGCGGCACGATGTCCGGATGATGTGGCCACCGTTGTTGGGGCCACCGTGAACCTAGTCACCCGAGGGAACCCCTGTGAAGGTCAATGCGTCGATTTGTTTCACGCTCCCGGCTGGATCGCCCTGATATGTCACAACGATCACGGGGTGAAAATGGCCGGCCCGGCCGCCGAAGCGACCGGGCCGGCCTCGAGTCGTCCACGTCGGCGGCCCGCCGGGACCGCGCCACCACCGGCGGCGGACGTCAGTCGCCGTCGGACTTGCCGCCCTGCATGCCGGAGGAGATCAGCTCCATCACGGTGGAGTCCTGCAGCGTGGTCACGTCGCCGAGCGACCGGTTCTCGGCGACGTCCCGCAGCAACCGGCGCATGATCTTGCCGGAGCGGGTCTTCGGCAGCTCCGGCACCAGCATGATCTGGCGGGGCTTGGCGATCGGCCCGAGTGTACGCGCGACATGGTTGCGCAGCTCCTGGATCAGCGCCTCGCCGGCCTCACCCGCGATGTCCGCGCTGCCGCGCGGGATGGTGAACGCGACGATGGCCTGACCGGTGGTCGGGTCGGTGGCGCCCACCACGGCGGCCTCCGCCACCGACGGGTGCGACACCAGCGCCGACTCCACCTCGGTGGTGGAAATGTTGTGCCCGGAGACCAGCATCACGTCGTCCACCCGGCCAAGCAGCCAGATGTGCCCGTCGGCGTCCTTCTTGGCCCCGTCACCGGCGAAGTACATCTTGTCGAACCGGGACCAGTAGGTGTCAATGAACCGCTGGTCGTCGCCCCAGATGGTGCGCAGCATCGACGGCCACGGCTCGCGCAGCACCAGGTAGCCGCCACCACCGTCGGGCACCGACTCGGCCTGGTCGTCGACCACGTCGGCGCTGATCCCGGGCAGCGGGGTCATCGCGCTGCCCGGCTTGGTGGCGGTCACCCCGGGCAACGGCGAGATCATGATCGAGCCCGTCTCGGTCTGCCACCAGGTGTCCACGACCGGGCACCGGCCCCCGCCGATGTGTTGCCGGTACCACATCCAGGCCTCCGGGTTGATCGGCTCACCGACGCTGCCGAGCAGCCGCAGCGAACTGAGGTCGTACCCGGCCGGGATGTCCTCGCCCCACTTCATCATGGTGCGGATCAGCGTCGGCGCGGTGTAGAGGATGCTCACCTTGTACTTCTGCACCAGCTCCCAGAACCGGCCCTGGTGCGGGGTGTCCGGGGTGCCCTCGTACATCAGCTGGGTGGCACCGTTGGACAGCGGACCGTACACGATGTACGAATGCCCGGTGACCCAGCCGATGTCGGCGGTGCACCAGTAGACGTCGGTCTCCGGCTTGAGGTCGAAGACCGCGTGCTGGGTGTAGGACGCCTGGGTCAGGTAGCCGCCGCTGGTGTGCAGGATGCCCTTCGGCTTGGCCGTGGTGCCGCTGGTGTAGAGGATGAACAGCGGCTGCTCGGCGTCGAACGGCTGCGCCTCGTGCTCGGTGTTCGCCTTCTCCACTGTCTCGTGCCACCAGTGGTCCTTGTCGGTCCAGGTGACCTCCTCGCCGGTCCGCCGGACCACCAGAACGTGCTCCACCGACGGGCACCGGGCCACCGCCTCGTCGACGGTCGGCTTCAGGGCCGAGGGCTTGCCGCGCCGGTAGCCGCCGTCGGCGGTGATGATCACCTTGGCGCTGGCGTCCTGTACCCGGCCGGAGAGCGCGTCGACCGAGAAGCCGCCGAACACGACGTTGTGCGTCGCGCCGATCCGGGCGCAGGCCAGCATGGCGACCGCGGCCTCCGGGATCATCGGCAGGTAGATCGCCACCCGGTCACCCGCCGTCACACCGAGGTCGGTCAGCGCGTTCGCCGCCTGGCAGGTCATCCGGTGCAGGTCGGCGTAGGTGATGGTGCGGGTGTCGCCCGGCTCGCCCTCCCAGTGGATGGCGACCCGGTCGCCGGCCCCGGCGGCGACGTGCCGGTCCAGACAGTTGTACGCGACGTTGAGCTGACCGCCGACGAACCACTTGGCGAACGGCGGGTTGGACCAGTCCAGCACCTGGTCCCACTCCTTGGCCCAGTGCAGCCGGCGGGCCTGGCCCGCCCAGAAGCCAAGTCGGTCGGCGGCTGCCTGGTCGTACCCGGCCGCGGTGACGTTGGCCGCCCCGGCCAGCTCGGCGGGCGGCTCGAACCGGCGATTCTCCTGAAGCAGATTCTCCAGCGTTTCGCTCATGCGTGGGGCTCCTCACACGTCGCTTGACTTGCTCCGAGGTTAGTGTCGCCGTCCCGCCGGCACGAGACTTGGCGGATACCCGGGTACCCATCGCGCGCCGAGCGGCCACACCGGCGCGGCGGGCGGTTCGGCTGGCCAAGCTTGTACCGTGTCGTTGGTGACCGAGACCGACCCGCTGGCCCCGCTGCTCGACCTCGCCGACGTGGCACCCGCGCTGGACCGCGCCCGCGAGCAGGTCGACGGCGCGTTGCGGCACCGGGCGCTGCGTCGGCACGGCGGGGCGGTGGCGGCCGAGATCAGCCTCCGCTCGGCGGTGGCCAGTGCCGCGTTGGACGGGCACGATCATCCGGTCGCCGACGTACGCGCCGGGACGGTGACCGATCCGGTGGTGCAGGGGGCCCTGCGGGTGGCCGAGGCGGTTCCCACGCTGGCCGACCGCTGGCCCCGTACCCCCCGTCAGGTGCTGGCCCGGTTGCACGTGCTCGCCGCGCGCGGACTGGTGCCGGCCGACCAGCTGGGGCGTCCAGCCGCCGGGCCGGGCGTGACGGTGGGGCCGGATGCGGCGCCGCGGCTGGACGGGGTCTGCGCGCTGGTCGGCGGCGGCACCTCGGTGCCGGCGCTGCTGCTGGCCGCCGTGGTGCACGCCGAGCTGCTCGCGTTGCGGCCGTTCGCCGGGCCGGGCGGGGTGGTGGCCCGGTCCGCCGCGCGGCTCACCCTGGTCGCGGCCGGCACGGACCCGCGTGGCCTGCTCGCCGTCGAGGTCGGCCACCACGAACGGCAACCCGAGTACGTGGGTTCAGCGGGCGCCTTCGCGACGGGTACGCCGGACGGTGTCCGCTCCTGGCTGCGGCACTATCTGACCGCGGTCGAGCTGGGCGCGCAGGAGCTGACCCGGGTCGCCGACGAGGTGCTGGCCAACGCCTGAGCCGCGCGACCGGGTCGGCTGGACGACCGGTTCAGGTGCGGGGTCAGGCCGAGGCTGTCTTTGTCCGGCGGTGCCGGCCGTACCAGGCGATGCCGATCGCGACCCCGACCCCGACGCTCAACGCGGCGGCTGCCACCGGGACCGCCGGCCGCTCCCGCAACCTGCGGCCGAGCGGGATCGGGTGGCGGAAGGCGAGGACCGGCCAGCCCTGCTCGGTGGCGAGCTTGCGGAGCTGGCGGTCCGGGTTGACCACCGTCGGGTGCCCGACGCATTCGAGCATCGGTACGTCGGTGACCGAGTCGGAGTAGGCGTAGCACTCGGCGAGGTCGTATCCGCGCTGCTCAGCGAGCTCGGTGACGCCGGTGACCTTGGCTGCCCCAGCCGCGTAGAACTCGATTTCTCCGCTGTACCGGCCGTTCTCCACGGCCATCCGGGTGGCGATCACGTCGGTGACGCCGAGCAGTTCGCCGATCGGGCGTACCATCTCCTCGCCCGACGCGGAGACCAGCACCACGTCCCGCCCGGCGTTCTGGTGCTCCTCGATCAGCGCCGCCGCCTCGGCGTAGACGTACGGGTTGATCAGCTCATGCAACGTCTCCGCGACGATCTGGCGGACCTGCTCCACCTGCCAGCCCTTGCACAGCGCGGCCAGGTAGTCGCGGGTGCGGGCCATGGTCTGCTCGTCGGAGCCGCCGAGCCGAAACATCAGCTGGGCGTACGCCGACTTGACCACGTCCCGCCTGGTGATCAGCCCGTCGCGGTAGAACGGCCGGCCGAACGCCAAGGCGCTGGACTTGGCGATGACAGTCTTGTCGAGATCAAAAAAAGCGGCGCTGCGGCCCACGACGGTGCAGTCTAGCCGGAGCGGGACGTCGGCGACGGCCGGTGCGTCGTCGCCGGTCGGCGACGGGGATCCCCCGGGATCTGATCCGACGATCAGGAAGCTGAGTGGCCCAACCTGCGTCCCGTGCCGGCAGCGGTGCGACTGCCGGTGAGAACGCCACTCGACGGGTGGCGGTCTGCTCAGGCATGCTTGTCATGACACAGTTATCTTTCCGTCCCAGGCTTCATCCGGAAGACACTCGGCGGTTGCACCCCCCCGTGACCGCTGAGCGGGTTCGGCTCGACCCCCCCCGGAGCCGAACCCCAGGCGACCCCCGTCTCCCCCCGGCGGGGGTCGTCGCTATTCCTGGCATGTTCCGGCTCCCGGCGTCCTGCGCGTCCGGTCGTCCTGCCTAACAGATCAGCTGACCGGCGTCGGCGTTGTCCACAGGCGGTCCCGTTGTCCACAGGCAGCCCCGCCGAGGGCACGCCGGCACCGGGTCGGCACCCACAGTTGCGGCATCCCTCACCGACCGCAGGAGGTCCGGATGCCGCCGCGCACCAGCATCGCCGTACCCCGTCGGCTGCCACTGGTCGTCACCGCAGACGAACGGCTGCTCGACGACCTGCTGCGCCTTGCGGCGCTCGCCGGCACCGACGTCGACCTGGCGGCCGACCCAGCCGCCGCCCGGTCCCGGCAGGCCGCCGCCCCGCTCGTCCTGGTCGGTGCCGACCAGGCGGACGCCTACCTGCGGGCCAGAATGCCCCGCCGACCCCGGCTGGTCCTGGTCGGCCGGGCCGACCAGGACCAGCCATGGCAGGTCGCCGAACTGCTCGGCGCCGAGCACGTCGCGATCCTGCCGGCGGCGGAGCCGTGGCTGGTCGACCGCCTCACCGACAACGGCGGCACCGACAAACCAGCCGCAGCTGTCATCGGGGTGATCGGCGGCCGGGGCGGGGCCGGCGCCAGCGTGCTGGCCGGTGCCCTGTCGGTCACCGCCGCCCGGCTCGGGCTGCGTAGCTTGCTGGTTGACGCCGACCCGCTCGGTGGCGGCCTCGATCTGGTCCTCGGCTGGGAGCAGATCGACGGGTTGCGCTGGCCGGCGCTTGCCGACAGCGACGGCCGGATCGACCCGTCGGCGCTGGCCGGCGCGCTGCCCTGCCGGGGCGACCTCGGGCTGCTCTCCTGGGACCGGGGCGAACCGTTGCCCCTGCCCGCCGCCACGATGACCGCCGCCCTGGACGCGGCCCGGCGGGAGCGCGACGTGGTCGTCGTCGACCTGCCCCGCCGGCCCGACGACGCCGCGATCGCCGCGATGCACGCCACCGACCGGGTCCTGGTGCTGGTTCCGGCCGAGTTGCGGGCCACGGCGGCGACCGCCCGGGTGATCACCGACATCCAACCGCACTGCACCGACCTGTCGCTGGTCGTGCGCGGGCCGGCCCCGGGTCGGCTGCGGGCCCGGGAGATCGGGCGGACCCTGGGGCTGCCGGTGACCGGGGTGCTGCAACCTGAGCCACGAGTCAGCCGAGGGCTGGAGCGCGGTGACGCTCCAGGTTCGTCGGGCCGGGGTCCGTTGGCGGAGTTGTGCCAGCGGGTCGTCGCCGGCCTGGTCGACCGTACGGCGGCAGCGTCGTGACAGCGGGTTCGGCCCGTTCGGGCGCGGGTGACCGACGTTCTGGTGAAACGGCCTCCAAGCACCCGCCGCTATCGCAGTTCTGCTATAATTCTCAGGTATCATGGCCGGTCTACTACCACCCCGGGGCGGAAGCTGAGTTGCGCGAGTTGCCCGCTGTCGAGCGGGTAGCGATCGGCCATGCAGTAGACAAATTGGTAGCAATCGGGCCAAACCTGGGGTACCCGCACTCGAGCGACATCAAGACAGCTACCAGCCTCCGGGAGCTACGCCCACGAGCCGGCAGTAGTCGCTGGCGAGCCCTTTATCGCCAGGTCGGCAACGCCTACGTCCTCGGAGCCATCGCCCCCGAGGCCAGTGTCAACCCACGAGCCTTCTGGAAGGCAATCGCCGCAGCAGAGAAGCGCATCGACGAAGTGAAGGGCGACGAGTGATGAACCTGTCTGATCTGAAGGCCTCGGCCCAAGTCCACGGCGAGCAGCGCCACGACCCAGAGTTTCGCTCGGAGTGGGACCGCACAGCGTTCGCCAACGACGTCGCGCTGCGAATCTTGCGCTACCGCCAGGAACATGGCCTCACCCAGGCGGGGCTTGCCCGCGAGGTCGGGATGACTCAGTCGGTGATCGCGCGCCTTGAGTCGGGCGATCAGCCTCCGTCGATCGCGACCCTGGTCAAGCTGTCGAAGGGCACAGGCATGGATTTCAATATCAAGGTCAGCGGCGGTGCTGTCGAGTTCATCGCAGCCTGACTACCTGCCCTGACGCCAGGGTCTGGCCCTGGTCCTGGTTGTGGGATCAGGGGCAGACAGTCGTCTAGGTCATTGGTCGAACTGGCCGATCTTGATCCCCTTGACGAAGCCGGTCCAGGTGTCGGCGGTGAACGACAGCGCCGGTCCGGCCTGGTCCTTGCTGTCGCGGACCAGGACGGCTCGGCTGGGGTTGGCGACCTCGACACAGTCCCCGCCGGCGTTGCTGCGGGTGCTCTTCTTCCACGCGAGTTCGGTCATGACGGTTCCTCCGCGATCGATGCGATGAGTTTGCGAGACTGCGCCTCGCTGAGTGCCGTGGACTCGACGGCTGACCAGACCTCCTCGTACGCCGCCGCCTCGGCGGGCTTGTCGAGGTAGAGGGCGCCGGTCAGTCCGTCGGCGTAGATGATCGTCGGTTCGTCGGAGCCGTCGAAATCCAGGATGGTGAACGCGCCGTTCGCCAACGTGGCGCGGTGCAGGCCTGCGCTGAACGGCACCACCCGGACGGAGACGTTGGGCTGGCGGCTGACGGTGACGATCAGGTTGAGCTGCTCGGCGTCGATGTCGCGCCGGAGCACAGCCTCGTCGAGGATGATGTCGACCTGCGGCGCGGGTGGGGTGGCTCGGGTCAGCAGTGCCTGACGGTCGAGCCGCAAGGCGACCCCTCGGTCGATGTCCTCGCGCTTCATATCGGGGCGTCCGGCCTCGTATACCCGGGTCGCGTACGCCTTGGTCTGCAGAAGGCCGGGGACCAGGTGCGCCTCGTACTTGCGCAGCCGGGTCGCGCCTGACTCAAGGCCGACGTACAGCTCGAACCACTCGGGGATGGCGTCGCCGTACGAGTGCCACCAGCCACGGGCCCTGGTCTCCTTGGCGAGCCCCATCAACGCCTCGGTGATTTCTGGTGACGCTCCGTAGACCTTGCACATGGCTTCGACGTCGAGGGACCGCATCGACGTGGCACCGGTTTCGATGCGCCAGATCTTGGGCGTGGACCATTCCAGTGCGGTGGCCGCAGCCTTCACGGTCATGCGGGCCTCCTCGCGGAGCTGCCGTAGATGCCTGCCGAGCTGTCGTCTCGGGACGGTCGAGCCGGTGTCGGTCGTCACTGGATTCTCCTCTCCGTGACTACACACCGGGCGACATTCGCACTCGATGTGTAGCACCCATCGACCACGCTCGGCAATGAAACATCACTAGGTGAAGTATCGTCAAGCGTTTCATCTAAAATGTAATATTGCATTGACGGTGGTTCGTGGGAACCATGGTTGCTGGGTGTGGCGGTCGGATGACCGATAGGCCCGGCCGTCAAATCCCCTCACTGAAGGAGGGGCGGATGACCCAGCGTGTCAGCTACGAGGCGTACGTCGTCGCAGTCGCACGGACTCTGGCCAGGCGACACCGGCCGGTGTGGTCCTGGAGCAAGTGGCAGCAGGTCTGTCGGTGCGGGGCGGCGCTGCCCTGCCGGGCGGGGCACCGGATACCGATCAACCGGGGTCACTGGCCAGGGGAGGGCGCGTGAGCTTCCACATCCCGATCCAGCCGGCGTGGACCTGCGCGGGATGCGCGGATCCGTGGCCCTCACCCGTCGTGAGGAGCTGCTCGCGGAGTACGCGGGGGCGACGGTGTCGCTGTCGGGCTATATGGCGACCTGTCTGCTTGACGCGATGATCGACCTGGCGGACAACCGCAGCGAATACCTGTACTGGCGATTCATGGGGTGGTGACGCTGATGTCGGTCATCCGGCCCGGTGACGAGGACATGCACTTCGAGGACGGTTCGCACCGCTGGTACCCGTTCGATCCCGCCGACGACGACCAGCAGGCGTGGGAGGACCGGGTGCACGAGCACAAGCGTCAGCACCGTGAGGAGGAGCCGCGCCCCCGCAAGCGCTGGCCACGCCGCTCGATCTGACCCTGCCGGTTCATTGCCTACGCGGCCGCCGTAGCAGATCACCTCCGGCCGGGAGGAGTTATCCACAGGCAGGTCGGTTGTCCACAGCCTGCCTGATCGTCCAGGCATGAACGCCGCGTCAGCGTCCACAGTTTCGGCATCGCTTCCCGAGCCGTAGGAGGGCTCAGATGCCGCCGCTGTACCCCGTCACGGTTCGCCGCACCTGTACGCCGCTCGTCACCGCCGAGGGAAGACCTCGGCGTAACGTCGCGGGCCTGGTCGATCGTGCGGTGGTGGCGTCATGACGGCCGGGTCGGCCCGTACGGGCGGTTTCGCCGCGCCGGCCGGGTGGCCGGGTGGTGCGAATGTCGACGAGGCGGCGGTGGCGGCCCGCGTACGGGAGCGGTTCGTCGCGGACGGCACGTCGGTGACGCCGGCGTCGGTGGTCGGTGCGGTCCGGGCCGAGCCGGGGGCGGCGTTGCGAGGTGACGTCGGGTTGTTGCGGCTGGCCGACCGGGTGCACGGTGAGTTGGCCGGGGCGGGGCCGTTGGCGCCGTTGCTGGCCGATGTGCGGGTGACCGACGTTCTGGTGAACGGCACCCAGGTGTGGGTGGACCGGGGTGCCGGGTTGGAGCGGGCGGCGGTGGGCGTCGGTTCGGTGGACGAGGTACGCCGGTTGGCGCAGCGGTTGGCGGCTGCCTGTGGGCGTCGGCTCGATGACGGTTGCCCGTACGTCGATGCCCGGTTGCCCGACGGTACCCGGTTGCACGCGGTGTTGCCGCCGGTGGCGGCGACGGGGCCGTACCTGTCGTTGCGGACCTTCCGGCAGCGTCCGTTCCAGCTGGCCGAGCTGGTGGGCAACGGCATGGTCGATCCGCCGGTGGCGGAGCTGCTGCAGGCGGTGGTGGCGGGGCGGCTGGCGTACCTGATCGCGGGCGGCACGGGGTCGGGCAAGACGACGCTGTTGAACACGCTGCTCGGGTTGGTGCCGGCCGACGAGCGGATCGTGATGGTGGAGGACGCGGCCGAGTTGCGGCCGGAGCATCCGCACGTGGTGACGTTGCAGGCCCGGACAGCCAACGTCGAGGGGGTCGGGTCGGTCGGGCTCGGTGCGTTGGTCCGGCAGGCGTTGCGGATGCGGCCGGACCGGCTGGTCGTCGGTGAGTGCCGGGGCGCCGAGGTCGTCGACCTGCTGGCCGCGCTCAACACCGGCCACGACGGCGGCGCCGGAACCCTGCACGCGAACGCGGCCAGCGACGTGCCGGCCCGGCTGGAGGCGTTGGGGCTGCTCGGTGGGCTGCCCCGCGCCGCCTTGCATGCGCAGATCGCGGCCGCCATCCAGGTGGTCGTCCAGTTGCGCCGGTTCGCCGGGCGGCGATTCGTTGACGCGATCTGTCTGCTCACCCCGCACGGGCCGGAGCGGCTCATCACGGTCACCCCGGCCTGGCGGCGCGGGGCCGGGCCGCAACCGGCCGGCCCGATCCTGGCCAGGTTGCTCGCCGAACGCGGCGTACCGGTGCCGGCGGTGCTCGACAGCCGGGGGCCGCGATGAGCCTGCGACCCGGCACGTCGCACCGGCGTTGGCCGCTTCGGCTGCGCCGCCCGTGGGGACACCGTCGTCGGCTGCTGGCCGTGACCGGTCCGACCCCGGTCCGGTCCAGTGGCGGTCCGAACTCGCCACCACCAACCACCGTTCCGTTCAGCGTCCGGCTGCGGTCCCGGGCGCTGTGGCTCGGCAGCGCCGCGTGCCGCCATCCGCGCCGGGCGCTCGTGGCCGTCGCCGGCACCGGCGGGCTCGCCGCCGGCTGGCTGGGCGGGCCGGTGGCGGCGACGATCGCCGCCGCGTACCTGGGGCTCGGCCTGCGAACGGCAGCGAACCGGGCCGCCGCCAAGGCCCGGCGGGACCGGCGGGTACGGCAGTTGGACGCACTGGCCGCGCACGCCGCCGACCTGCGGGCGGGCCTGCCAGCGGGGCCGATGACGTTGCGGGACCCGGGCCCAACGACGGGCACCGCCGCCACCCGGCTCGCCGGCCTGTCGACCGCCGCCGTACGGCTGGCGGAGCGCACCGGCGCGCCACTGGCCGACCTGATCGAACGGATCGAAGCCGACGCCCGTGCGCTGGACCGGTCGCGGGACGCTGCCGCCGCGCAGGCCGCCGGTGCGCAGATGACCGCCTGGCTACTGGCCGGCCTGCCCGCCGGCGGCCTGGCCCTCGGCTACAGCATCGGGGTGGATCCGGTAGCGGTGCTGTTGCGGACTCCGATCGGCGCGGCCTGCGCGCTCGCCGCCGTGGCGCTGCAGGTCGCCGGGCTGGCCTGGACCGAGCGGCTGAACCGGGCACCGGAGGCGACCAGCTGATGGCCGGTACCCGCGTGATGCTGCCGCCGGCGGTCCGCCCGGTCACGGCACTCGCCACCCGTCGCCGGCTCGCCCGGCTCAGTGACAGTCCGCCACCGGAGCCCGACCTGTCGCGGCTCGTCCGCCCGGTCGCGGTGCTGTCCGGCCTGGCGGTGCTGGTGATCGGCGGCGGTTGGCTCTCCGTGCCGCTGGCCATCGCGGCCGCTGCCGGTGTCGACCGGGCGCTGCGCCGGATCGAGCCGCCGTCGGTACGCCGTCGGCGGCTGCGCGCGGCAGCCGACCTGCCGCTGGCCGCCGATCTGCTGGCGGCGGCGCTGCGCGCCGGAGCGCCGGTGGATCGGGCAATGGTCGCGGTGGCCGACGCGCTGGCCGGGCCGCTCGGTGCCCGGCTGAGCCGGGTGGCTCGGGCGTTGCGGCTCGGTGCCGAGCCGGCCGAGGCGTGGCGGCATCTTGACGCGGTCCCGGGCGGCGAGCGCCTGGCCGCCGCCGCGATCCGCTCCGCGGCCAGCGGCGCCGCCCTCGCCGGTGCGGCGACCAGGCTCGCCGACGATCTGCGGGCCGGTCGTTCGGCGGCGGCCGAGGCGGCGGCCCGCCGCGCCGGAGTGCTGATCGTGCTTCCCCTCGGGCTGTGTTTTCTGCCCGCCTTCATTCTCGCCGGTCTGGTGCCGGTGATCGTCGCCGTCCTCGGCGACGTCCTCTGAGGAAAGGAGTCATCATGCGGTCGACGAAGGTTCCGCCCGACGCGGCGGCGGACCCGGCAGCGGCAGCGGCCACGGCGGTGCCCGGTCGGTGGCGCGGCCAGCTGGCCGGCCGGTTGCGCGACGACGCCGGGATGAACACCGCCGAGTACGCCGTCGGCACCCTGGCCGCCGTCGCCTTCGCCGGGATTCTGCTCAAGGTGTTGACCAGCGAGGGCGTGCAGGCTGCCCTCGCCTCGGTCATCGATCGGGCGCTCGGATGAGGCCGCGCCGGCAGGCCGGCGGTGACCGGGGCTCGTTCACCGCCGAGTTGGCCGCCGGCCTGCCGGCGCTGGTGCTGCTGCTGGCGGTGGGGCTGTCCGCCGTCAGCGCCGTGGTCACCAAGTCCGAGTGTCTCGACATGGCACGGTCGGTCGCGCTGGCCACCGCCCGGGGCGACCGCGATGCGGCGGCCCTGGCCGGACCGCCGGGAGCCGAGGTCTCCGTGGCCGTCGACGGTGACCTGGTCACCGTCACGGTCCGGGCACCGCTGCGGGCGTTGGGTGCCCGGCTCGGGCCGGCGTCGGTCACCGCGTCCGTGACCGCTGCGGTCGAGCCGGGCGTCACTGGGACCGCAGCCGGTGTATCTGGGAGCGCAGTAAGCAGCGGTGCCGTCGGCGGTGGTGACGGCGCGGGATCGCTGCCGGAGCGTCACCGGTGACCGGCCGACGATGTCGGCGTGGGCCGCGTGACCCAGGCCGCCCACGCCGGCCCGGGGTCGACGCCGGGCAGCGCGGCAGCGCCAGCCTGTGGCTGCTCGCTGTCGGGTTGACGCTGGTCGCCGCCGGCATCGCCGGTGCACTGATCGGTGCGGTCCGCCTCGCCCGCCAGCAGGCCTCGGTGGCCGCCGACCTGGCCGCGCTCGCCGGTGCCGCCCGGGTGTTCGCCGGCCCCGGCGCGGTCTGCGACCGGGCGGCCGAGGTTGCCGGACGCAACGGCGGACGGTTGCGTGCCTGCACCGTCGACGGGCTGGAGGTGGTGGTCACCGTCGAGGTGACGCCACTTCCGGCCACCGGCGTCGGCCGGCCGGTGAGGGTGACCGCCCGAGCCGGTCCGCTGCGGGCCGACCCGTGGGAGGGTGCCGCCGCGCGGGCCGATCCCGGGTCAGCGCGGCGGGCCGTCGGCGGTGGTGGCGTGCATGGCCCAGCGGGAAATCACCTGGTGGATGTTGTAGAGCCGCTGCTGAATCAGTTCGAGGCGTTCCGCCTGGGCCAGGGCCGCGTACCCCTGGGCCAGGGCGATCTGCTGGTCGACGGTGAGGTTCTGCGGGTCGATCGAGTAGAGCAGTTCGACGGTGTCGGCCACGGTGTCGGCCACGGCGTTCTCCTCCGGTGGCGTGGTGGAAGCGCTCCCACGTCTAATCTATCCAGATCAGGAGAAATTCATGCCAGTAGATCGCACATGGTCTGGTGCCGGATCAGTCAGCGCTTTCCGGCAGGCTGGCCAGCACCACGTCGAGCACCCGGACCGCGTCGGCCTTGCCCAGCGGGTTGTTGCCGTTGCCGCACTTCGGCGACTGCACGCAGGACGGGCAGCCGGTCTCGCAGCCACACGCGGCGATCAGATCGCGGGTGGCCCCCAACCAGGTCCGGGCCGCCTGGTAGGCGCGTTCGGCGAACCCGGCGCCCCCGGGGTGGCCGTCGTAGACGAACACCGTCGGCGCCTCGGTGTCAGCGTGCCCGGCGGTGGAGAGTCCGCCGATGTCCCACCGGTCGCAGGTGGCGATCAGCGGCAGCAGGCCGATCGCCGCGTGCTCGGCGGCGTGCAGCGCGCCGGGCACGTCCGCCGGCTCGACCCCGGCGGCGGCGAGCGCGGCCGGCGAGACGGTGAACCACACGGCGACGGTGCGCAACTGTCGGGCCGGCAGGTCCAGTGGTCGGGTGTCCAGCACCTCGCCCGACCCGATCCGGCGCCGCTGGTAGGAGACGACCTGGCTGGTCACGTCGACGTCGCCGACGAACAGGCCGACCGGGCCGGCGTCGCGGTACTCGCGTACCGCCGCCACCGACAGCGAGGTGACCTCCCGGGCGTGGGTGGACCAGTCCGGCTCCTCGGCGTGCACCAGCGCGCACGCCCCGTCCAGGTCGAGGTCGTCCACCACGTACGACCCGCCCTGGTGCAGGTAGACCGCGCCCGGATGGATGAGGAAGTGTGACGAGCCGGGGTCGACCGTGCCGAGCAGCCGACCGGTCGAGGTCTCCACGACGTCGACCGGGGTGCCGCCCTCGCCGCGCAGGTCGACCTCGGGACGGCCGGCGGCGGTCCAGTACCACCCGGTGGGGCGTCGCCGCAGCAGCCCGGCGGCGACCAGCTCGTCCAGCGTCTGCTTGACCGACGCGCCACCGAACAGTTCGATGTCGGCCGAGGTCAGCGCACCCTCGGCGGCCGCGCAGCACAGTTGCGGCCCGAGCACGTAAGGATTGGTCGGGTCGAGCACCGTCGCCTCCACCGGCCGGCCGAAGACCGCCTCCGGATGGTGCACCAGGTAGGTGTCGAGCGGGTCGTCCCGGGCGATCAGCACCGCCAGCGCCTCGCGTCCGGCGCGTCCGGCCCGCCCGGCCTGCTGCCACAGCGACGCCCGGGTGCCGGGGTACCCGCAGATCAGCACCGCGTCCAGACCGACCAGGTCCACCCCGAGCTCGAGGGCGTTCGTCGAGGCCAGCCCGAGCAGTTCGCCGGAGGTGAGCGCACGCTCCAACGCCCGTCGCTCCTCGGCCAGGAAACCCGCCCGGTACGCCGCCACCCGGTCGCCGAGCCCGGGAGCCACCTCGTCAAGTGCCCGGCGCGCGTTGCTGGCCACCACCTCCGCCCCGCGCCGGGACCGGACGAACGCGAGCGTGCGGACCCCGGCGGCGACCGCGTCGGCGAGCAGATCGGCGCTTTCCCGCAGCGCCGACCGCCGTACCGGGGTGAGATCGTCGGTGTCGGCGCGGGCACCGGGCAGCAGCGGCGGCTCCCACAGCGCGAAGGTCACCGCCCCGCGCGGGGCGCTGTCCTCGGTGACCGGCTCCACCGGCAGCCCGGTCAGCTGGCTGCCCGCCCGCGCCGGCTCTCCCGAGGTCGCCGACGCCAGGATGAACACCGGCGTGCCGGGCCCGGTGGTGGGCCGGGCTCCGGACCCGAGGGCGGGTCGGGCGCTGGGCACGGTACCGGGCCGGACCCGCTGGTACCGCTCGGTCTGGCGACGCAGCCGACGCAGTACGTGGGCCACGTGCGAGCCGAACACGCCCCGGTAGCTGTGGCACTCGTCGACGATGACGTAGGTCAGCCGGCGGAGGAAGTTCGACCAGGCCCCGTGCCGGGGCAGGATTCCTCGATGCAGCATGTCCGGATTCGTCAGCACAAAGCGGGCGTGCTGCCGAATCCAGGCCCGCTCCGGCTGCGGGGTGTCGCCGTCGTAGCAGGCCGGCCGTACTCCGTCGAGTCCCAGCTCGGCGACGGCGCGCAACTGGTCGGCGGCGAGTGCCTTCGTCGGCGCCAGGTACAGCACGGTGGCCCGAGGGTCGGCCAGCAGCTTCGCCAACGCCGGCAGCAGGTACGCCAGCGACTTGCCGGACCCGGTGCCGGTGGCGACGATGACGTGCCGGCCGGAGTGGGCCAGCTCGGCTGCGTACGCCTGGTGCCGCCAAGGCTGCTGGACCCCGCGTGCGGTCAACACGTCCCGCAGGTCGGCGGGTACCCAGTCGGGCCACGGCGCGGTGGCACCGGGGCGCACCGGCAACCGCTCGACATGGGTGACCGTGGGTGCTGCCTGGTGCGTCGGGGCGGCCCCGGACTGGCGTGGCAGTTCCCCGGCGGCGCCCCACCGACGCAGCAACCCCGCCGGGTCCGAACCCGGTCCGGGCGTTACGGTGGCGGGTGAGGTCACGTCTGCACTCTCGCACCGGGGTGCCGACGTCGGCATCCCGGGGTAGGTATGCGGGGTGCAGGGAGATCATCGACCGTGCGGAGTCGCGCGGCGCAACCGCGCCGCGCGGTGGTTAGATGCCATAGGCGTGCATCGCAGCCGAGGAGGGGACCGATGGAGCTGTCGCTGTCGACTCGCACCGTTGGCGAGTACACGGTGCTGGAGGTCGGCGGCGAAGTGGACGTCTATACCGCTCCCCGGCTGCGGGAGCGGTTGATCGAGCTGATCGACGCCGGCAACCACAAGATCGTCGTTGATCTCCACCGGGTCGACTTCCTCGACTCCACCGGGCTCGGCGTGCTGGTCGGCGCGCTGAAGCGACTCCGCCCGGCCGGCGGCACCTTTGGGCTGGTCTGCGACAAGGAGTCCCTGCTGAAGATCTTCCGGATCACCGCGCTGGACCAGGTCTTCCCGATCTTCCCGACCGTACAGGCCGCCACCGGTGGGGAACCGGATGGCTCAGCTGGCGCAGCGCCGACGGCGTGATGGCCACCGTCCGCCTCTCGTTCTCCCCGGCGCCGGTGCACGTGCGCACCGCCCGCCTGGTCGGCGTCGCCGTCGCCCGCCGGGCCGGGGTGGCCGAGGAGTTGCTCGACGAGGTCCGGCTGGCGATCGGCGAGGCCTGTACCCGGGCCGTCGCCCTGCACCGCCAGTACGGGCTGGCCGACCTGGTTCAGGTGGAGATGTCCGATGAGGAGACCTACACCGTACGGGTCATCGACCGGGCCCCGATCGAAGCCGGGCTCGGTCTGAGCGCGTTGCCGCCCGACGAACTGGCCGACGAGTCGTTGACCGACGAGGCCCTGACGGTCGGTGTCGGTTTCGCCCTGCTGGCCGGTTTCGTCGAGGACCTCCAGGTGCGGCCGGTCGACGAAGGTGTCGGGACCGAGGTGCGGATGGTCTGGCCGGTCGGCCGGTGAGACCCGCGTCGGCCCCGCCCACCAGCTGAAGATCAACCTCCGTCGTCACAACTGTCCGTTCCGCCTGCAGGAATGGTCCACAACTCGGTGGGTGGACGGTGTGACCTGCCTTACCCGGTCCGGCTAGAGTACGCGGGTTATCACCAACTGTCCTGGCCCCACAAACCTGTGGGTGCCAGCAGACCTCGTTGCTCCCCGCGTGGAGTCGCCCCGCCGGTTCGTCCACCGACCGGGGCGAGCGTTCGGTACAGGAGGACACTGATGTCCGGGACCACCTTGGCCGCCGAAGGCGGCGGGCTGTCCCTTACCGGCACACACCTGACGTACGTCGTCATCGCCGCGGTCATCGCGCTGGTGGCGCTGGGTTTCGCCGCCGCCCTGGTACGGGCGGTGCTGGCGACCGGTAAGGGCACCACGAACATGCAGGAAATCGCCGGCGCCGTGCAGGAAGGCGCGTCGGCGTACCTGTTCCGCCAGTTCAAAACCCTCGGCGTGTTCGTCGTACTCGCCGTCATACTGCTCTTCCTGCTCCCTGTGCACGAGACACAGGGCAGCGAGATGATGGTGAAGGTCGGTCGATCCGTCTTCTTCGTGGTGGGCGCGGTGTTCAGCGCGTTCATCGGCGGTGCCGGGATGGCGCTGGCCACCCGGGCGAACCTGCGGGTCGCCGCGGCGGCCGGCACCGGCACCGGTGGCCGGGAGAACGCGATGAAGATCGCCTTCCGGACCGGCGGCGTGGTCGGCTTCCTCACGGTGGGCCTCGGCCTGTTCGGCGCGGCCCTGGTGGTCGTCCTCTACCGGGTCGACGCACCGACCGTGCTGGAGGGCTTCGGCTTCGGCGCGGCCCTGCTGGCCATGTTCATGCGGGTCGGCGGCGGCATCTTCACCAAGGCCGCCGACGTCGGCGCCGACCTGGTCGGCAAGGTCGAGCAGGGCATCCCGGAGGACGACGCCCGTAACCCGGCGACCATCGCCGACAACGTGGGCGACAACGTCGGTGACTGCGCCGGCATGGCCGCCGACCTGTTCGAGTCGTACGCGGTGACCCTGGTCGCCGCGCTGATCCTGGGCCGGGCCGCGTTCGGCGAGGAAGGCCTGGTCTTCCCGTTGATCGTCTCCACCATCGGTGCGGTGATCGCGCTGTTCGGCGTACTGATCACCCGGCTGCGTCCATCGGACCGCAACGGCATGGTGGCGATCAACCGGGCGTTCTTCACCTCGGCGGTGCTGGCCGCGGTGCTGGTCGCCGTCGCCGCCCTCCTCTACCTGCCGGGCAGCTGGACCGAGTTGCTCGGCGACGACTGGCGTGCGCAGCTCGGTGTCGACGACGGGGCCGACCTGCCGCTGTCCCCGGCCGGCCTGGCCGTCGGCGCGGTGCTCATCGGCATCGTGCTGGCCGCCGCGATCCAGCTGCTCACCGGCTACTTCACCGAAGTGCACCGCCGCCCGGTGCAGGACATCGGCAAGAGTTCGCAGACCGGCGCGGCCACCGTCATCCTGGCCGGCATCAGCGTCGGCCTGGAATCGGCGGTCTACTCGGCGCTGCTGGTCGGCGCCGGGGTGTTCGGGGCGTACCTGCTCGGTGGCGGCTCCATCACCCTGTCGCTGTTCGCCGTGGCGCTGGCCGGTACCGGCCTGCTCACCACGGTCGGCGTGATCGTGGCGATGGACACCTTCGGCCCGATCTCCGACAACGCGCAGGGCATCGCCGAGATGTCCGGTGACATCGACGAGGCCGGCGCCCGTACCCTCACCGAGCTGGACGCGGTCGGCAACACCACCAAGGCGATCACCAAGGGCATCGCGATCGCCACCGCCGTGCTCGCCGCGACGGCGCTGTTCGGCTCCTACACCGACACGGTCAGCATCGCGCTGAACGACGCCGGGATCGACGACGTGCCGGGCTACCTGGCCGACTCGCTCAACGTCGCCAACCCGGGCAACCTGGTCGGACTGATCATCGGTGCCGCAGTGGTCTTCCTCTTCTCCGGGCTGGCCATCAACGCGGTGTCCCGCTCGGCCGGCGCCGTCGTGCTGGAGGTCCGCCGCCAGTTCCGCGACAACCCCGGAATCATGGAGCGGACCCAACGGCCGGAGTACGGCAAGGTGGTCGACATCTGCACCCGTGACGCCCAGCGGGAGCTGCTCACCCCGGGTCTGCTGGCGGTGCTCGCGCCGATCGCGGTCGGTTTCGGCCTCGGTGCCGGTGCGCTCGCCGCGTACCTGGCCGGCGCGATCGGCACCGGTGTGCTGATGGCGGTGTTCCTGGCCAACTCGGGCGGTGCCTGGGACAACGCCAAGAAGCTGGTGGAGGACGGCGCGCACGGCGGCAAGGGTTCCGAGGCGCATGCCGCCACGGTCATCGGCGACACCGTCGGCGACCCGTTCAAGGACACCGCAGGTCCGGCGATCAACCCGCTGCTCAAGGTGATGAATCTGGTGGCGCTGCTGATCGCCCCCGCAGTGATCATGTGGGGCGTGGGCACCGACCAGAACGACCCGCTGCGCATCGCCATCGCGGTGGTGGCGACCCTGGTCGTGGTGGCCGCGGTGGTGTTCACCAAGCGCAAGCCGATGGCGATGGGGGAGAACATCGACGGCGGCCCGGCCGGTGGCGGCAGCGCCGGGTCCGAATCGGAGCGGGTGAGCGTCTGACCGACCGGTGGCTCCACCCGATCCTTGTGGACCGGGTGGAGCCACCGGCTTCGACGTACCGCCGACCGGCGGCGGGCCGTAGGGCTGTCGTCGCCGGTGCGTACGCTGCACAGCATGGGAGCGCGCCGCGTGGTGTCAACTGCTCGGATCGCAGTGGTGCTCACCGCCGTGGCGTTGACGCTGTCGGGCTGCGGCGGAGGGCCCAGCCCGGTCGTCTGGGCGGCCGAGGTGTGCACCGCGCTGCGCCCGTGGCGGGCGGAGATCAGCAATCTGACCAGCAGCACCCAGCAGCAGATGACCGCGCAGACGACGCCGGCGCAGGCGCAGGAGAACCTGATCCGGCTGCTGTCCGGCGCGGCCGCCGCGACCGAGACCGCCCGGGTCCGGGTGGTGGAGGCCGGGGTGCCCGACGCGGACCAGGGTGAGCAGGTGGCCACCGGGTTCGCCGACTCGCTCGGCGCGGTGCGCGACGCGTACGGCAAGGCCGAAGAGGGCATCGCCGGGCTGGACGCCACCGGACCGGCGGACAGCTTCTACGACGGGGTCGAGGCGGTGCTTGCCACCCTCACCGACGACTACCAGCGCAGCGCGCTGGACACCAGCTCACTGGGTTCCGCGGAGCTCAATAGGGCCTTCTACGAGGTCCCGGAGTGTCGCTGACGCCGCCGACCGACTCCTCCGCCGGTGTCCCGACGGCCCGGCAGTTGTCGCTGTTCGGCGTGGCGGCGGCGGATCCGACGCCCGGCGACCTGGCGGGTCTGCTCGCCGGTCCGGGCCGGATCAGCCGGATGGGCGGCACGGTACGGGTGTCGGTGGACGTCGAGCCGGCCTGGCGAGTGCACGTGCTGGTGGCCGAGTTCCGGCGGCGCGGGCTGGCGCCGAGTTGGCGTCAGCTGCCGGACGGCCGGCTGACGGTGCGGACGGCGTACACGGCGGTGCTGGCCCGGCTCGGCGCGGCCTGGCTGCATCCGCCGACGCCGGACCAACCGGACGCCGACCTGCCGGCGGCCGAGCCGGTGCACGGCGGCGAGGACGACCGGCTGGTCAAGCGGCCGCCGACCGGATTCCACCTGGCCGGTCAGCGGCTGCGGTTGTGGGCGGCGGCGGCCGGCGCCAGGGATCCGCTCGGCTACCGGTTGCGGCTGGTCGAGTCGGACGCGGACAACTGGCCCCAGGTGGGTGCCGCGCTCGCCGCGATCGGGTTGCCGGCGGTGCTGCTCGATGCCCGGTCCGGCGGTCCGGCGTACCGGATCGTGGGCCGACGCCGGCTGACCAGACTGGCCGAGCTGCTCGGCGACCGGCCCGCCGCCGCCCCCGAGGACGGCTGGGCGTGATGGCGCGGCTGCTCTCCGACCCGGTCCCGATCGCTGTCTGATCGCTGACAGAACAGCCGGGACATCGACCGACGCCAGCGGCTGTTGCGGTGCGGTGCGCCACGTCACGCCGGTCGGTGGGTGTACCGTGTCGCCGTTGGTGCGGTAGGAACGAGCTGGGTCGGCATCGGGTGGGCTGCTGACCGGCTGCGGTGAACCAACCGGACGACCGACGCAAATCGGGCCGAAGGCTTGGGTGCGTGTGCTCCACCGGCCCCGGGTTCGCGTTACGTTGGACATCGTGACCGTCGCCCGCCCGCTTGTCGTGGCGGGCGCCGGTCGATCTGGGCCGCCGCCTGTCGCCGGGCGGTCCGAGTGGGTCGAGGTCAGGAGAGACGTGCCGAGCAACACCTCAACCAGCCGTCTGGTCATCGTCGAGTCGCCGGCGAAGGCCAAGACGATCTCGGGCTACCTGGGCCCGGGGTACGTCGTCGAGGCGAGCCTCGGGCATGTCCGGGACCTGCCGCGCAACGCCGCCGACGTGCCGGCCCGCTACAAGAAGGAGCCGTGGGCCCGGCTCGGCGTCGACGTCGACAACGGCTTCGCCGCGCTGTACGTCGTCTCGGCCGACCGTAAGCAGCAGATCGCCAAGCTGACCAAGCTGGCCAAGGAGGTCGACGAGGTCCTGCTCGCCACTGACGAGGACCGCGAGGGCGAAGCGATCGCCTGGCACCTGGTGGAGACTCTCAAACCCAGGGTGCCGGTGCGTCGGATGGTCTTCCACGAGATCACCCGGGCCGCCATCCGGGCCGCGGTGGCCAATCCCCGGGAGATCGACCGCAACCTGGTCGACGCCCAGGAGGCGCGGCGGATCCTGGACCGGCTGTACGGCTACGAGGTCTCGCCGGTGCTGTGGAAGAAGGTGATGCCCCGGCTGTCCGCCGGCCGGGTGCAGTCGGTGGCCACCCGGATCGTAGTGGAGCGCGAGCGGCAGCGGATGGCGTTCCGTACCGCCGAGTATTGGGACATCCAGGCCACCCTGGCAGTGACCGGCCAGTCGGCGGCCGACGCCGACGGACCCCGCTCGTTCACCGCCAACCTGATCGCGCTCGGCGGCGACCGGATCGCCACCGGCAAGGATTTCGAGCCGAGCACCGGGCGGGTCCGCCCGGAGGCGTCGGTGGTGCATCTGGACAGCGACGGGGCGCGGGGCCTGGCGGCCCGGCTCGACGGTCGGCCGTTCACCGTCACCCGGGTCGAGGAGAAGCCGTACCGCCGCCGGCCGTACGCCCCGTTCATCACCTCCACCCTGCAGCAGGAAGCGGCCCGCAAGCTGCGGTTCTCGTCGCAGCAGACGATGCGCACCGCGCAGCGCCTGTACGAGAACGGTTACATCACCTACATGCGGACCGACTCGGTCAACCTGTCGGAGACGGCGATCGCCGCCGCCCGCAGCCAGGTCGCCGAGCTGTACGGCGACCGTTTCGTCCCGCCGGAGCCGCGTCGCTACACCGGCAAGGTCAAGAACGCCCAGGAGGCGCACGAGGCCATCCGCCCCGCCGGTGACCACTTCCGCACCCCTGGGGAGCTGGCCAACGAGCTGTCCGCCGAGGAGTTCAAGCTCTACGAGCTGATCTGGCGGCGGACCATCGCGTCCCAGATGACCGACGCGGTGGGTTCCAGCGTGTCGGTGCGGATCCGGGCCGTCTCGACCGTCGGCGAGGAATGCGACTTCGGCGCGACCGGCAAGACGATCACCGACCCGGGCTTTCTGCGCGCCTACGTCGAGTCGTCCGACGACGAGTCGGCCGAGGCGGAGGACGCTGAGCGCCGGCTGCCGAACCTGGCCAAGGACCAACCGCTCACCGCGCGGGAGTTGGCGGCGGTCGGGCACAGCACCCAGCCGCCGGCCCGCTACACCGAGGCTTCCCTGGTCAAGGCGTTGGAGGAGCTGGGCATCGGGCGCCCGTCCACCTACGCGTCGATCATGCAGACCATCCAGGACCGGGGGTACGTGGCCAAACGCGGCCAGGCGCTGATCCCGTCGTTCCTGGCCTTCGCGGTGATCGGGCTGCTGGAGCGACACTATCCGCGACTGGTCGACTACAACTTCACCGCCAGCATGGAGAACGAGCTGGACGAGATCGCGTCCGGCGACCACCAGGCAGTGGACTTCCTCACCTCGTTCTACTTCGGCAGCGACACCGCGGGGGACGAGTCGGTCGCCCGCTCCGGTGGCCTCAAGCGGTTGGTCACCGAGAAGCTCGCCGAGATTGACGCCCGCAGCGTCAATTCGATCCCGCTCGGTGTCGACGACGAGGGCCGTCAGGTCGTCGTCCGGGTCGGCCGCTACGGTCCGTACCTGCAGCGGTTCCTGCCCGACACGGAGGGTGCCGACCACGCGGCGGCCGGGCCGACCGGAGATGGCTCAGCGGCCGCGCCCACAGCGGGTGCTGCCAGCGGTGCCGAGCCGGCGGCCGGTGGCGGTGACGAGGCGGAGGGGGCGGCAGCCGGAGCCGGCGGGGACCGCGTTTCGCTGCCGGAGGGGATCGCGCCGGACGAGCTGACCCCGGAAAAGATCAACGAACTGTTTCTCGGCGGTGGTGGCGAGCGCAAGCTCGGCGAACACCCGGAGACCGGCGAGCCGATCGTGCTCAAGTCCGGCCGGTTCGGCCCGTACGTCGCCAGTGGCGAGCGCCGCTCCTCATTGCTGCGCTCCCAGTCACCGGAGACGCTGAGCATCGCCGAGGCGCTGCGGCTGCTGTCGCTGCCCCGGGTGGTCGGGGTGGCACCGGACGGTGCCGAGGTGCTCGCCGCCGCCGGCCGGTACGGCCCGTACGTCAAGAAGGGCGACGAGTTTCGGTCGCTGGAGTCCGAGGAGCAGTTGTTCACCGTCTCGCTGGACGAGGCGCTGACGTTGCTCGCCGCGCCGAAGACCCGGCAGCGGCGGGCCGCCGCGCCGCCGTTGCGGGAGATGGGCGCGGATCCGCTCACCGAGCGTCCGCTGGTGATCAAGGACGGCCGGTTCGGCCCGTACGTCACCGACGGCGAGAGCAACGCCTCGCTGCGGCGTGGCCAGACGCCCGAGTCGTTGACGATCGAGCAGGCGTCGGAGATGTTGGCCGAGAAGCGGGCGAAGGGCCCGGCGCCGCGTAAGAAGGCGGCGAAGAAAGCGCCGGCGAAGAAGGCCACCGCCAAGGCGACCGGTGCGAAGAAGGCTACGGCCAAGAAGACCGCGCCGAAGAAGGCCACCGCCAGCCGGGCCGCAGACCGGTCCGACGACTCCTGACCGCACCGCAGACCACGCCGCAGACCACGCGCCAGGTGGATGACTCCTGGCCGTGCTCCTGGCCGGCGGTGGCCCGCCGAGGGCCAGATTGTCATGAATGATCTTCTCAAATGATCTTCATGGTCAGGATGATGTGGGACAGGTGAATACCGATATCCGTTTCGCTCGTTAATCCGAGTAACGTTTTTGATCTCACTGCTGCCGACGGTGGTTCCGACGCGCGGGGGATCTTTCTCGGAAGGAGTGGGACGAGTGTCGACACCAGCCGTCACCAGTGGCCCGCTGCGGCGGGTGCCGGTCCAGGGGCGCAGTCTCGCCCGGGTCCAGCGCATGCTCGACGCGTGCGCCGAGATCGTGGACGAGGTTGGCTACGAGGGTCTGACGACGACCCTGCTCGCTGAACGAGCCGAGGTGGCCATCGGTTCCGTCTATCAGTTCTTTCCGGACAAGCGGGCGATCGTGCAGGCACTGACGCTGCGCAACATCGAGGCGTACGTGCAGCGGCTCAACGAACGGTTCACCGGCGGCGAGTTCGACCACTGGTGGGACGGCGTCGCCGCCGGCATCGACGAGTACATCTGCATGCACCGTACGGTGCCCGGATTCCGCACCCTGCACTTCGGCGACGTGGTCGACGTACGGCTGCTGGACGAGAGCAGGGACAACAACGCGGTGATCGCCAGTGAGCTGTCCAAGGTACTGGTGGGGCGGTTCGGTATCCCGGACGAACCCCGGCTGCGGTTCGCGCTGCAGATCGCGGTGGAGGCCGCCGACGCGCTGATCAAACTGGCGTTCCGGCGCACCGCCGAGGGCGATGAGAGCGTACTGCGCGAAGCGAAGGCCCTGATTCGCGAATACCTGCACCGCCACGTCGACCCCGCCGCGACCGGTGACCGCGACGGTGACCGTGACCGACCGGGCTGAGCGCCAGGATTAGAGTGTGACCGGGGCCCGGCCGCCGGGCCGACGGGGAGGAACGGTCATCGACGACAACGCCACCAGGCCGCAGCGCGGTGGTGCGCCCGACACACCGCCGGCCGACCAGGCTGCCGCCCCGGTCGACCTGTCCGGTCTGCCGGCGCTGCGTTCGGTGCTGCGCATCCGTCCGTTCCGGCGGCTGTGGATCGTGCTCGGGGTCGCCTCGTTCAGCGACTGGCTGGGCCTGCTCGCCACCTCGATCTTCGCGGCCGGGCAGGTCTCCGGCGGTGCGGCGCAGGGCGCGGCGTTCGGCGGTGTCATCGCCGTACGGCTGCTGCCGGCGTTGGTCCTCGGCCCGGTCGCCGGGGTGCTCGCCGACCGGTTCGACCGCCGCTACACGATGGTCATTTGCGACCTGCTCCGGTTCGTGCTGTTCGCCTCCATCCCGCTGCTGCCGATGTTCGGCGCGAGCGGCGCCCTCACGGTCGCCTGGGCGGCGATCGCGATCTTCCTGATCGAGACGATCACGTTGATCTGGATCCCGGCGAAGGAGGCGGCGGTCCCCAACCTGATCCCCAAGGCCCGGTTGGAGATCGCCAACCAACTCACCCTGATCGCCACGTACGGGTTCACCCCGGTGCTCGCCGCGATCAGCCTGGCTGTCCTCGACGCCGCCGTCCGGGCGGCGGCGGTGACCGATCTGCCGGCCTGGGCGGAGCCGGCGCAGTTGGCGCTGTTCTTCAACGCCGCCTCCCGGCTGGCCACGGCGATCGTGGTCTTCTACGGCATCAAGGAGATCAGCGGACGGGCCGGCGCCGCCGGGCGCGCCGACCAGAGCCTGATCCGGCAGTTCGTCGAGGGGTGGCGGTTCATCGGCCAGACCCCGCTGGTCCGGGGTCTGGTGCTGGGCATCTTCGGCGCGTTCGCCGGTGGTGGCATCGTGATCGGCACCGCGAAGTTCTTCACCGCCTCGCTGAGCGCCGGTGACGCCGCGTTCTACCTGCTCTTCGCGGCGATCTTCGTCGGTCTGGGCGCCGGGATCGGGCTGGGCCCGACGGTGGTGCGTGACCTGTCCCGGCGGCGCTGGTTCGGGCTGAGCATCATGCTGGCCAGCGGCTCGGTGCTGATCCTCGCCCTGTCCATCCATCTGTCCATGGCCATCCTCGGCGCGGTGCTGGTCGGCGCGGCGGCCGGGATGGCGTTCCTGGCCGGGATCACCCTGCTCGGCGGGGAGATCGCCGACGACGTCCGGGGCCGGGTCTTCGCCGTGGTACAGACCGGCACCCGGGTGGTGCTGATGCTGGCCATCTCGGTCAGCAGCGTGCTGGTCGGTGTGGGCGGCTCCCGCCAGCTGCAGATCGCCAACCTGGGCGTCTCGTTCTCCTCGACCCGGTTGTTGCTGCTGCTCGCCGGGGTGTTCGGCATCTTCGCCGGGCTCAGCGCCTTCCGCCAGATGGATGACAAACCAGGCGTTCCGGTCCTGGCCGACCTGTGGGGGTCGATCCGGGGGCGGCCGTTGGCGTCGGCGGAGCCGTTCACCGCGAACGGGGTCTTCGTCGTCTTCGAAGGCGGCGAGGGCGCCGGCAAGTCGACCCAGGTGACGGCGTTGGCGCAGGCGCTGCGCGAGCGGGGCCGGGAGGTGGTGGTGACCCGCGAACCGGGGGCCAGCGGGCTCGGCGAGAAGATCCGCCGGCTGGTGCTCGACGGCGGACCCGACGCGCCGTCGCCCCGCGCGGAGGCCCTGCTGTACGCCGCCGACCGGGCCCACCATGTGGCGACCGTGGTCCGGCCGGCGCTGGCCCGGGGCGCGGTCGTGGTCAGCGACCGCTACGTCGATTCGTCGTTGGCGTACCAGGGTGCCGGGCGGACCCTGCCGGTCGATGAGGTCTCCTGGCTCTCCTCCTGGGCCACCGGGGGTCTCAAACCCGACCTGGTGGTGCTGCTGGACATCGAGCCACGGGCGGGCCTGGACCGGGCGCAGCGGCGCGGGGCCGGTGCCGACCGGCTGGAGAGCGAGTCGCTGGCGTTCCACGAACGGGTCCGGTACGCGTTCCTCGACCTGGCCGCCGCCGACCCGAAACGCTACCTGGTGCTGGACGCCACCCGTGGCGTCGACGAGGTACGCGGCGCGGTGCTCGACCGGGTCGAGGTGCTGACCGGCCGGGCCGACCCGGCGGCGCCCGCCGAGCCGAACGCCGACGCGGAGCCGAACGCCGACGCCGAGCCGAACGCCGACGCGGAGCCGAGGGCCGACGCCGAAGCGGGGCGACCGACGTGACGACCGTGAGCATGCCCGCTGACGTCTTCGCCGACCTGGTCGGTCAAAACGAGGCGGTGCAGACCCTGCGCCGGGCCGCTGCGGCGGCTGGCGAGCTGCTAGCCGCCGGCGACGGCGACCCGCCGCCGTCGGCCGGGGCGATGACCCACGCCTGGATTTTCACCGGGCCACCCGGCTCCGGGCGGTCGGTGGCCGCCCGCGCGCTGGCCGCCGCGCTGCAGTGCCTGCACGGGCAGGGCTGCGGCCGGTGCGCCGGCTGCCACACCACCCGGGCCGGTACCCACGCCGACGTCCGGTTCGTCGTGCCGGACGGCCTGTCGATCAGCGTCGGCGAGATGCGCGCGCTGGTGCTGCGGGCGGCCAGCACGCCGTCCGCCGGACGCTGGCAGGTGCTGGTGATCGAGGATGCCGACCGGCTCACCGAGGCGGCCGGCAACGCGCTGCTCAAGGCGATCGAGGAACCGCCGCCCAGGACGGTGTTCCTGCTCTGTACGCCGTCCACCCACCCGGACGACATTTCGGTGACCATCCGGTCCCGCTGCCGAGTGGTCAGCCTGCGGCAGCCGCCGGCCGAGGCGGTCGCCCAGGTGCTGGCCGAGCGGGACGGCGTACCGGCGGAGACCGCCACCTGGGCGGCGGCGGCCGCGCAGGGGCACGTCGGCCGGGCCCGGCGGCTGGCCCAGGACCAGCAGGCGCGGGAGCGCCGGGACGCCGTTCTGGCGGTGCCGCGTCGGCTGACCACGGTCGGGGCCTGCTTCGACGCCGCGTCGGCGTTGATCGCCGCCGCCGAGGCGGAGGCCGAGGCAGCGGTCGCCGATGTTGACGCGGCGGAACGTACGGCGCTGCAGACCGCGCTGGGTGCCGGCGGCACCGGGCGCGGTGCCGCCAGCGCTGCCCGGGGGACCGCCGGGCAGATCAAGGAGCTGGAACGGCGGCAGAAGTCCCGGGCCACCCGGGCGCAGCGGGACGCGTTGGACCGGGCGCTGGTTGATCTGGCCGGCTTCTACCGCGACGTACTGGTTTCCGCGCTGCGGGCCCCGGTGGCCCCGGTGCACACCGACATCGCCGGGCTCACCGGCGCAGCTGCCGAAAAGTGGACAGCGGAGTCGGCGCTGCGCCGGCTGGAAGCAGTGCTGAGCTGCCGAGAAGCGATCACCGGCAACGTCAAGCCACGGATCGCCGTCGAAGCGATGATGCTCAGCCTCTGGCGCGGCTAGGTCGCTGCCGGTACGGTTCGGTGCCGTAGCGCAGCCCCATCCGTACGTAGGGTGCAGACCGGTCTGTGCCCGTTTGCCGACGATGGTGAGGACCCCGTGGTACGGCAGATCGACGAAGCGTGGATCGAGGACGCGGTCGAGCGGTACCGCCAAATCGAGGCCCGGCAGGTCGAGTTCGACAAGGCGGTGCACACCGTCGAGGTGACGGTGCGCTCGCCGGACGGGTCGGTCGAGATCGTGGTCAACGCCGCCGGCACCGTGACCGACGTACGGATCCTCGGTCCCCTGCACACCCGGAGCAACACCGAACTGGCCGCCGCCGTGCGGTCCACGGTGGCGGCGGCAGCCGACGCCGCCCGCTGGGCGCGCGAGAAACTGTGGGCCGAGACGTTCGGTGCCCACCCGTCGCTGCGGGAGGTCTGACATGGACGCCACCGTGCAGCTGATCGCCGCCGAGCTGACGCGCTGCGCCGACCAGTTGGCTGGCACCGCGAGCCAGCTGACCGGGCTGCGCGACAACGCAGACCGTGGACTGGGCGGCGAGTTGAGCGGCGCCGCCGTCGGCGGGCCGCAGGCGGTGTCGGCCGGCCGGTTGGGCGCGCTCACCGCAGCGCTGGGCCGGCAGTGGCGGGACACGATGGCGCAGCGGGCGGCTGAAGCGGACGACGCCGGCCGGCGGCTCGCCGACACCGCAGCCGGGTTGCGGTCCGTGGTCGGCGCGTACCGCGACGTCGACCTGACGGCCCGCCGCCGGCAGTCGACGGAGGGCAGCTGATGGACGTGTTGGACCGGGTCGCCGCCCCGGCCCGGGATCTGCTGGCCCGAGTGGACGCGCTGCTCATCGGCACCGGCGCGCCGCCGGGGCATCCGGTCTGGCCGCTGCTGCGCCAGGTGCGGGCGTTGCCCGGTGACGCGGTGGCCGCGTTCGTCGCGGTGCGCCCGGAGCCGCTGGCCGCCGCCGGCGCCGCGCTCCGCCCGCAACTGGACGGGTACGCCGAAGCGGTCGATGTGCTGTCCGGCCGGCTGGACTGGTCCGGCCCGGCGGCTCAGGCGTACGACGCGGCACGCCGTACCCTCGCCACCCGGCTGACCGGTGGTGGTGGCGGTGGCGCTGCCGACCCGGACAGCCTGGCCGGGCGGTTGACGGCCACCGCCGGGTACGCCGAGGCGGTCGCCGGCTGGGCGGCGCTGAGCCGGGCCGGCCTGGCCGCCGTGCTGGCCGAGGCACTGGGCTCGGCCGAGGCGGTCACCGTACGGACCGTCGACGCCGAACCCGGATGGTCGGCGGTTCCGGGTTCCGGGCCGCCGGGGTCGGCAGCGGCCGACGCCGCCGCCACGATCGCGGCGGCGGTGCTGACCGCGATCCTGGAGATCGCCGAGCGGGGCGAGGACCTGCTGGAGCGCTGGCGGCCCCGGTTGGCGCCGGCCGGCGGGCACCGGCCGGCCGATGTCGCCAGCCCTGGTGCCGGTGCCGACGGGACGATCCGGCTGCGCTACTGACCCGGAACAGGCAACGGCGCCGCGCTCAGGAGCACGGCTATTCGCCTGTTGCTCCGGCTGCGACGCCGTGACCCTTCCTGCACCCCCCGCAGGCTCTTGACACCGAAGGGAACGCGGCCGGCCCGGACAGGTTGCGGGCCGCCCGGCACATTCAGCCGTTCAGCCGGCTCCATCCGGCGGATCGGCTGCCGCCGGCTGCCTTCTCGATGCCGCGAGGTCGACGTAGGGTAGGGCCATGGGGATGCTCTGCGCGGTCAGCTTCAACCGGTACGGGCGCCTCTTCTACCTCGACCCCGGTGATCTGCGGCCGGCGGTCGGCGACAAGGTGCTGGTGCCCACCGACGACGGCACCGAGGTCGCCGAGTGCGTCTGGGCCCCGCAGTGGGTCGACGATCCCACCGACGGCTTTCCCCGGCTGGCCGGGCTGGCCACCGAGCAGGATCTGCACCGTGACGAGGTGCAACGCAAACGCAAGGCGGAGGCGAAGGTCGCGGCGAAGCGGCTGATCCGCGAGCACGGGCTGCCGATGAAGGTGGTCGCCGTTGACCACGTGCTGGGACCGGGGTCGCTGCACAGCGCCCGGGCCACCATCTACTTCACCGCGCCGCACCGGGTCGACTTTCGGTCGCTGGTGCGCGACCTCGGCGCGACCCTGCACTGCCGGGTGGAGCTGCGGCAGTTGGCGGCCCGCGACTCGGCCCGGGTGCAGGGCGGCATCGGCTCCTGCGGCCGGGACCTGTGCTGCGCGACCTTCCTCACCGACTTTGAGCCGGTGACCATCCGGATGGCCAAGGACCAGGATCTGCCGCTCAACCCGCTGCGCATCTCCGGCGCCTGCGGCCGACTGATGTGCTGCCTCAAGTACGAACATCCACTGTACGCGGACAGCAGCAGTTACCCCACCTCGGGCCAGCGGGTCGAGACCCCGGACGGTCCGGCCAAGGTGGTGTCGCGGCATCCGCCGAGCGAGTCGGTCACCGTACGGCAGATTGCCGACGGGGCGGTGCAACGCTGTGCCCTGGCCGACGTCTGCGGCCCGCGCCGGGCCCACGACCAGGCGTACGGCTGACCTCGCGGCTCACCGGACGTCGCCGGCTCAGCGGATGGTGATCGGTTCCTCGGCGAGTCGGGTGGTCAGCGGCTGCTCCGGCACGATCCACGGGGCGTGCGCGGGCGCCTGCGGGTCGGCCCGCCAGCGCTGGCACACCCGGTCGACGGCCACCGGGTAGAGGGTCAGCGACCCGTCGGCGGCGATCCGCATCCGGATGAAGCACTTCGAGTCCTCGATGCCCTGCCCGGCGAACAGCTCGTTGAGGTTGACGTCGAACGCGCCGGCCAGCACCAGGTAACCGGCGGTCAGCTGGCTTGCGACCAGCCCGGCGACCGGGCCGTAGACGACTGCGGCGGCGACCACCGGCAATGGCCAGGGCCAGTCGACGAACGGTAGCTCCAGCCAGATCAGCGCACCGACCCAGGCCAGCGCGATGTGCGCGACACCGTGCCCGAGCCCGAGCAGCCAGTGCCGGGAATGTCGGGCGCCGCTGGCGCTCGGCGGTTTGGCGAAGACCACCGACGCGGCGAGGGTGAGCACCACCATCGCGACCAGCGGGATGCTGAACAGTCGCTGGTTGTCGGGATCGGCCCAGGAGACGATGACCCCGGCGACGGCCAGCATCAGCAGCGTCTGCAGGGTGCCGAGCAGGGTGGCGAAGCCCGGGTTGCGGCGCGGCAGCCGGTGGAAGATCCCCCAACTGTAGCGGCGGGACCGGGCCGCCTCCGGGTAGCGGCCGGCCAGCTCGTAGTCGCGTTGCGGGCTGGCGTTGCGGGAAAGGGTGTCGACCGGCGGTACGGTGATCCGCTCGGGCAACTTGTGCGTCGCCGACAGGTAGGCGCCGCCGCCGCCACAGGTGATCAACTGCCGGTCCGGGTTGGCGTACCGGGCGTAGTGGTGCTGGTCGCCGGAGATCATCAGCGGCACCCGGGCACCGGCCGGCTTGACCACCGTACGCAGGAAGTAGTCGACCGCGTCGTAGGCCTGCGGGTCGCCGACCGCCTTGACCCAGGTCGGTTCCGGCACCGCCAGGATCACCCGGTCACCCGGCTTGAGCTGCTCGGCCGCCTTCTCGAAGTAGATCAGCTGCGGGTCGTCCAGGTACGCGCCGAACTGCTCGTCGATGGCGAACAGCCACCAGTCGTTCGGCAGCCGGGTGGCGAAGTACGACCGTTTCTGCTCGGTCCGCCAGCCGCCGATGGTGGCGTCGCGTCGGCGGGCGAACAGCCGCAGGAACGCGGTGAGCCCGTCGTACCAGTCGTGGTTGCCGGGGATGGCGTACAGCGTGGGTCGCGGCTGCCCGGCCGGCGGCTTCGGGAAGGCCGCCTGGTACGGCCCCTTGCTCCGGTCCTCGTACGCCTCGCCGCTGGCCGCCGGGTAGACCTGGTCGCCGCCCATCACCAGCAGGTCGCCGCGGCGCAGCCGGCCGACGCCGTCGACGTCCAGCTCCGGCTGTGCCAGCAGGTACGCCAGCGAGTAGGTGGCCGGGAAGCCGTCACCCAGGTCGGCCACGTAGTCGATCCACAGCTCCCCGTCGACGGCGTCGTGGTGGTGCACGTCGTCGGGGAGCGCGCCCTGCAGTTCCCGCTTGTCGAGGTACGCGCCGAACAGCATCGCCAGCAGGGTGCGTAGCCCGGTGCTGAGCAGCAGCATCGGGGCCAGCCAGGGCACCGGTGGTCGCGGGGCGAAGCCGAGCTCCCTCGGGTCCAGCGACCGGGGCCGGTGATGTTCGGCGGCGGCTGGGTCCGGATCGATCGGCCCGGGGCCGGCCGGGTCGGCGGCTGGGGCAGGCGTGCTCGGTTCGTCCGTCACACGTCCGGAGCCTACTGTCGGTCATTGACGCCTGTCACCCGTGGCCGGCCCTCGGCCGTCCCGTCGGTGCCTCTCGGCCGCCCGGCGTGATCTCCGCCCGGTGCCGTACACTGGTTCACCGTTGCCGCCTTAGCTCAGTCGGCAGAGCGACGCACTCGTAATGCGTAGGTCGACGGTTCGATTCCGTCAGGCGGCTCCAACAGATGCCCTGACCAGCAGGCCTGCTGGTCAGGGCATCTCTTCGCCGGTCAGGTTTCCAGGGACGCGGTGGCCGCGACCGCGCGGCAGAGCCTTCCACGACGCGTGGCGGACGGCCGCGTGGTTGACTAAGGCTGGATGTTCGGCCCAGCCCGAAGCAGGAGTTCCCTCGTGCGGACTTGCCCGTCGTCACCCGACTCGCAACTCGTCCTTGACGAGGTCACCAAGCGCTACCCCGAACGGGTCGTCCTGGAGCGGGTGTCGCTCACCGTCAAGCCGGGGGAGCGGGTCGGTGTCATCGGCGAGAACGGGTCGGGCAAGTCGACCCTGCTCCGGCTCATCGCCGGGCTGGAGACGCCGAACAGCGGGCACCTGACGGTCTCCGCGCCCGGCGGCACCGGATACCTGGCGCAGCGGCTGCGGCTGCCACCCGGCGGCACCGTGCGGGACGTGGTGGACCACGCACTGGCCGACCTACGGCACATGGAGGCGCGGCTGCGGGCCGCCGAGGCGGCCCTCGCCGCCGCGACCGCTGAGCAGCTGGACGAGTACGGCACGCTGCTCACCGAGTTCGAAGCCCGCGGCGGCTACGCGGCCGACGCCCGGGTGGACGCAGCCCTGCACGGCCTCGGCCTGCCCGATCTCGACCGGGACCGGGCGGTCGACACCCTCTCCGGCGGGGAACGGTCCCGGCTCGCCCTCGCGGCCACCCTGGCCGCCGCGCCGGAGCTGTTGCTACTCGACGAGCCCACCAACGACCTCGACACCGAGGCCGTCGAGTGGCTGGAGGAGCACCTGCGCACGCACCGGGGCACGGTGTTGGTGGTCACCCACGACCGGATGTTCCTCGAGGCGGTCACTCCCACCATCCTGGAGGTCGACGCCGACACCCTGACCGTGCGCCGGTACGGGGACGGCTACGCCAACTACCTGCGGGCAAAGGCCGCCTCCCGGGCCGCCTGGGAGCGCGCGTACGCGGACTGGCTGGCCGAGGTCGACCGGCAGACCGACCTCGCGGAGCGGGCCGGCGAGATGCTCCGGTCCATCTCCCGCAAGGGTCCGGCGGCGTTCAGCGGGGCCGGCGCGCACCGGTCCCGGTCCTCGTCAACGGCGACCTCCCGCAAGGCCCGCAACGCCAACGAACGGCTGCGCCGCCTCCGGGAGGAGCCGGTTCCGCGCCCCGCCGACCCGTTGCGGTTCACCGCGTCCGTCACGGCGGGCCCGGTGGACGCCGACACCCTCTGCGCCCAGTTGACCGACGTTCGGGTCGGCGACCGGCTCCACGTTCCCGACCTGGTCGTCGGCCGGTCCGAGCGACTGCTGGTCACCGGTCGCAACGGGGCGGGCAAGAGCACGCTGATGCGGGTGCTCGCCGGTGAACTCGTTCCGGACGGTGGGCAGGTGCGGCTCCCGGCCCGGGTCGGTCACCTGCGCCAGGACGTGGCGGCGGAGCAGCCGGGGCGCACCCTGCTGGAGGCGTTCGCGGCGGGCCGCCCGGGGCACCCCGACGAGCACGCCGAGGACCTTCTCGCGCTCGGCCTCTTCCGCCCGGACGATCTGGGGATGCCAGTCGGGACGCTCTCCGTCGGGCAGCGCCGCCGGATCGACCTGGCCCGCCTGGTCACCCGCCCGGCCGACCTGCTACTACTGGACGAGCCCACCAACCACTTCGCCCCGCTGCTGGTCGAGGAGCTGGAGCGGGCGCTGGACGGCTACGCCGGGGCCCTGGTCGTGGTGACGCACGACCGCCGGATGCGCAGCACCTTCACCGGGACCCGGCTGGAGCTGCGCGAGGGCGCGGTCGCCGGCTCCACGCGGGTGTGACGGCCGGGCGGGAGGAGTACCTCAGCCGCCGACGCCGCCGGTCCCCGCCGGGGTCAGCGCCTTGAGCGCGGCGGTGACCCGCCCGCAGACCGCGTCGATCTGGCCGTTGAGGTAGAAATGCCCGCCGGAGTAGGTGTGGACCACCGTCGTTGCCGTCGTCACCTCGGCCCACGCCGCCGCCTCCTCGGCCGTGACGTTGGGGTCGCTGTCGCCGGTGAGCACGGTGACCGGGCAGCGCAGCAGTGGCCCAGGGCGGTAGTCGTAGGTCGCCGCCGCCCGGTAGTCGTTGCGAATCGCCGGGAGGACCATCTGCAGCAGTTCCTCGTCGGCCAACAGGCTGGAGTCGGTGCCCTCCAGCCGGCGGATCTCCGCGATCAGCTCGTCGTCTGCGTGGTAGTACCGGTCGCGGCGGGGGGTGGCCGGGCCCCGCCGGCCGGAGGCGAAGAGGTGGACCAGCCGGTCGGCGGCGGCGGGTGGGAGCCGCCGACCGACCTCGAAGGCGACCGTGGCGCCCATACTGTGTCCGAAGAAGGCGATCGGCCGGTCCGCTGCGGCGAGCAGGATGGGCAGCAGCCGCTCCACGAGGGCGTCGATGGAGTCGACGAAGGGCTCGTCCCGGCGGTCCTGCCGGCCCGGGTACTGGACCGCCGCCACGTCCAACGTGGCCGGCAGCCGGCGCGCGAACGGCAGGTACGCGCTGGCTGCGCCGCCAGCGTGCGGGAAGCAGAACAGCCGGACGGCGGGGTCGTCGTCCGGCTGGTAACGACGCAGCCAGAGCTCGGGTGAATCGGCGGCCCGGGACATGAGGGTGGACGCTCCTCGGTTTCCTCGATGATGCGGTGCTCAGGTGGTCGGTGGCCTGGTGGGCGCGGCCCGGCGCACCGACCGGGACGATGCGGCCCCGACCTGCGCCGCCATGTCGGTCAGGGCGGCGCGGACCACGGAGACCACCATCTCGACGCTCTCGTCGGACAGGTGGGGGCCGATGGGCAGGCTTAGGACCTCCTCGGCGAGGCGTTCAATGAGTGGTAACGGGCCGGCCCGGCGGACCGTCTCGGTGTCCCGGTACGCGCCGGACCGGTGCACCGGGGTCGGGTAGTGCACCAGCGTCTCCACCCCGGCCTCGGCCAGCCGACCCCGCAGCAGCTCACGATGCCGGGTCCGGACCACGTACAGGTGCCACGCGGACGTGGCCCAGGGCGCGACGGTGGGCAGGACGAGATCGGGCACCTCGCTCAGCGCCTCCGTGTACCGCCGGGCCACCCGGTCCCGTCGCGCGGTCCACTCGTCCAGGTACGGCAGCTTGGCCCGCAGTACCGCCGCCTGGAACTCGTCCAGCCGCGAGTTGCCGCCCTGCACCTGGTGTTCGTACTTGCGTGCGGAGCCGTAGTTGCGCAACAGCCGGACCCGCTCGGCGAGCCGCGCATCGTCGGTGACCACGGCTCCGCCGTCGCCCAGCGCGCCGAGGTTCTTCGCCGGGTAGAAGCTGAACGCGACCACCCCGCCGGCACCGATCGGCCGCCCCCGGTAGGTGGCGGCGTGGGCCTGCGCCGCGTCCTCCACCACCGGTACGCCGTACCGGTCGGCGACCGCCCGCACCGCGTCCAGGTCGACAGGGTGCCCGTAGAGATGTACGACGAGCACCGCCTTGACCCGCGGGGTGAGCGCGTCCGCCAACCGCTCCGGGCAGATGCCGAAACTGGACCCGCCCGGCTCCACCGGCACCGGGCGGGCACCGGTGGCCGACACCGCCAGCCACGTCGCGATGAACGTGTGCGCCGGCACGATCACCTCGTCACCCGGCCCGACGCCGAGCGCCCGCAGGGCCAGCACCAGCGCGTCCAGCCCGCTGCCCACCCCGACGCAGTGCCGCGCCGCGCAGTACGCCGCGAACTCCCTCTCGAACGCCGTCAGCTCCGGACCGAGCAGGTAGCGGCCCGACGCGGACACCCGCGTGTACGCCGCGTCCAGGTCGGCCCGTACCTCGTCGTTGGCCGCAACCAGGTCGAGGAAGGGAACCTCCACTGTCACCTCGGGTCCGTGCGTGGGGTCGGGGCAGGTCAGCGGGTCGACGGCGATCAGCCGCGGACCACCTGGACGGGCAGGTGTCGCGCGGTGAGCTGGTCCGGGTCGTAGAACTCGACCTCGTCGTGGTCGATGCTGAACTCGCTGAACTCGTCGAGGACGTGGTTGAGGAAGACCTTGGCCTCCTGTCGGGCCAGGAACGCGCCCAGGCAGTGGTGGATGCCGTAGCCGAAGGCCAGGTGCTTGTTCGGCTCGCGCCGGATATCGAAGATGTCCGGGTCCGTGAACACCTCGGTGTCGCGGTTCGCGGAGGCGATCCAGGCAATCACCATCTGCCCCTTGCGCATCGGCTGGCCGAAGATCTCGGTGTCCTCGGCGAGCAACCGGAAGATGCAGTTGAAGGGGGACCGCCAGCGAAGGGTCTCCTCGACCACACCGGGGACGAGGTTGCGGTCGGCGCGGACGGCCGCCAGCGCCTCCGGGTGCTCCTCCAGTACCAGGAAGAGGTTGCTGAGCAGCGTGGCGCTGGAGATGTGCCCGGCGGTGAGCAGGAGCGCCACGATGTTGACCACCTCCTCGTCGGTCAGCTTGCGGCCCTCGACCTCTACCGCCAGCAGCCCGCTCATCAGGTCGTCCTGCGGCCGGGCCCGCTTCTCAGCGATCTGGGCGTAGAGGAACTCCGACCACTCCGCGATGGCCGGGCCGACCGTCTCGGTGAAGTCGTCCGGGAGGTTCGGATACTCCAGGCCCTCGTTGCTGAGGATGATGTCGACCCACTCGCGGAACTTCTCGTGGTCCTCGTTCGGGATGCCCAGCATGTCGGCGATGACCGCCACCGGCAGCGGGTACGCGAGTTCGGCGGCGATGTCGATTCGCTCCTGGCCGCGAACCTGCTCGAGGATGTCGGCGGTGATCGTCTCGATCCGCGCCTCCATCTGGGCGATCCGCCGGGGAGTGAACGCCTGGCTCACCAGTTTACGCATCGGACCGTGTCGGGGCGGGTCGATGCCGCCGATGGTGCCTGGCCCCATGAGCAGGGCCAGCTCCGGCGGAACCGGGAAGACCGGGCTGAAGTCCGAGGAGAAGATCAGCGGGTTGGCGGTGACGGTCAGGTAGTCCCGGTAGTTGAACACGTGCCAGGCCTGCCGGGTCTCGTCCCAGGAGACGGGACTGTGCTCCCGCATGTAGGCGAACCAGTCCAGCAGCCCCCGGGCGTCCGCGCCCTTGGGCATGTCGAGCGGTGGCGCGGCTGCGTTGTCCGTCTGCGTCATCGGAGCCCTTCCGTGGATACGTCGGCGTTCAGGCCGGGGAGGAAACGGAACTCCTGCGGAGCAGGACAGGGAAAGCCGATCTGCCGCCAGGGCGGATCGGCGTCCATCCACACGCCACCCCAGGTTTCCCGACCGGATTGCGAGATTGTGGACTGTTCCCGAAACCGTGAAGTGGGCGTTCCGGTACCGCCTCTACCCCACCCCGGGGCAGGCGGCCGAGCTTGCCCGGACGTTCGGTTGTGTCCGGCCGGTCTACCACATGGCGCTGGCCGTCCGCACCGAGGCGACCGACGAGTTCGCCTTCCTCACCGAGGTCTCGTCGGTGCCGTTGCAGCAGGCGCTGCGGCAGTTCCGGACCATGCTGGCGGACAAGGCCGACTGGTACGGCCGAGACCTGGCGGTCGTGGACCGCTGGTTCCCGTCGACCCGGCTGCGCTCCGCATGCGGTGCCCTGGGGAGGCTCTCCGTGATTGCCTGTGGAGGCGGTGTCAGACCTCAACGGGAGTTCTCCTCTCGGACGGGCGGTCGTCGACGAAACAGGAAACCCCGAGGGCGACCAAGGGGATTTCCGTCTTTTAGGGCGGGGAGGAACTCAACCTTGCCAGGATTCGGCGGTCTGACAGTAGCGGTCGCCGGATCCGCAGGTGTACCGGTTATGGCGACTTTTTTCGGGCGTTGGTGGGCGCGAAACGAATCGAAACCAGCTACGGCAAAACGTGGTCTGCAATGTGTGCCATTGTGGTCGATGTGCTGGCGTCGAACCGTGCACCGGACTGAGCTGTCGGGGGGCATGCCGAGAACCGTTCCGTGGCATTGAAAGTTACGGCCCGGTGCCTGCGGTCGCAAGGCCGGACCTGACATAGTGCCGTCTCCAACGCTGAGAGCACGCCCGGAGGAGATCGACTGTAGCGATTGTCACAGACGGTTCGGTCAGTTAAACTACGGGACCTGACATAGTCCTCTGTGATTTCGTGACAGCGTGTCGCCGGCTCCTGTTGGGTGAATCGGGAAAGGGTGGGCTGTCGGGAAAGGGCGGGCTCTCAGGGAGGGAACTTGTCAAGATCGGTACAGGACGGCCCCCTTTCTGGAGGAGAAGCAGCCATGAAGTGTCCCGTAACAGCCGGATCCTTACGGCTCTACCCCTTCAGCGACCGCGCCGACCTCACTGTCGACCCGACCTACGGGGACCTGCGCTCAAAGGAGCCGGTCGCCCGCGTCCGCATGCCCTACGGCGGTGGGGACGCCTGGCTGGTCACCCGGCACGCCGATGCCAGGAAGGCGCTCTCCGACCCGCGGCTCAGCATCGCCGCCGGCGCCGGCCGGGACGTGCCCCGCGCCTCCCCCCGCATTCAGGAGGCGGACGGGCTGATGGGTATGCCCCCCGAGGCGCACGCCCGGCTGCGCCGCCTCGTCGCCACCGCGTTCACCCCGAAACGCGTCCGGGACATCGCCCCCCGGGTCGCCGAGATCGCCGACCGGCTCGTCGACGACGTGATCGAGACCGGCCCGCCAGCGGACCTCGTACGCCAGATCGCCCTCCCCGTCCCGGTCACGATCATCTGCGAGATGATGGGGGTCGCCACCGAGGAGCAGCCCATCTTCCGGGCCTTCAGCGATGCCCTGATGTCCAGCACCCGCTACTCGGACGACGAGGTCGAACAGGCCGTCCAGGAGTTCATCGCGTACCTCGGCGGCCTGCTCGCGCACCGCCGCGCGAACCGTACCGACGACCTCATCGGTGCGCTGATCGAGGCCCGCGACGATGGCGACCGGCTCAGCGAGGAAGAGCTGATCATGCTCACCGGCGGCCTCCTCGTCGGCGGCCATGAGACCACCGCCAGCCAGATCGCCTCGCACCTGTTCGTCCTGCTGCGCGACCGGACCCGGTACGAGACCCTGTGCGCCCGGCCCGAGCTGATCCCGACAGCCGTCGAGGAACTGCTCCGCATCGCCCCGATGTGGGCCACAGTGGGGCCCACCCGCATCGCCACCGAGGACCTGGAACTCAACGGGGCCACCATCCGTGCCGGTGACGCCGTGATCTTCTCCTTGACCTCCGCCAACCTCGACGATGACGCCTTCCCGGACGCCGCCGACGTCGTCCTCGACCGTGAACCCAATCCGCACATCGCGTTTGGATACGGCCCGCATTTCTGCATTGGTGCCAGCCTCGCCCGACTGGAGATCCAGGCCACCATCGGAGCTCTGGTCAGACGACTCCCCAACCTTCGCCTCGCGGTCAAGGAGAACGAACTCGAATGGCACCGGGGGATGATGGTACGGAGCCTCGTGACCCTACCGGTGAGGTGGTGATCCAGCTCCACGACCAGTTCGGATGAGGGGCCGAGTAAGCACCGGATGATCCGCCACGGCCCAATCTAAAACGCGGGCTGGTGATGCCACCCTGTCGGCCATCATCGTTACGTATTCTCGCCGGGAGAATGATCGAGCTGCGCGCGGACGCGCAGCGCGCCAGAGCCCTCCTTCGGATAGTCGGTGAGTCTCCCGAGCGCGTTCTTCTCGACCCAGGAGACCTCATGACCGTGAAGAGCAGCGTGCTGCACACCAGCGATATTGCCGTGGTCGGAATGGCGTGCCGGCTGCCCGGCGCGCCCGGCATCGAGGAATTCTGGGAACTGCTACGTACCGGTCGGAGTGCGGTCGAACGCCAACCCGACGGCAGTTGGCGGGCCGTGGTGGAGGGTAAGGCGGAATTCGACGACACATTTTTCGGGATGTCCCCGCGGCAGGCTGCCGCGGTGGACCCGCAGCAGCGCCTGATGCTCGAACTCGGCTGGGAGGCACTGGAGCATGCCCGGATCCGACCCGCCGACCTCAAGGGCACCGACACCGGTGTCTTCGTCGGCATCGCCGCCGACGACTACGCCACCCTGCTGCACCGCTCCGGCGCTGCCATCAACGGCCACACTGCCACCGGCCTGCACCGCAGCCTTACCGCAAACCGCCTGTCGTACCTGCTCGGCCTGCGCGGGCCCAGCCTCACCGTCGACTCTGCGCAGTCGTCGTCCCTGGTCGCCGTCCACCTGGCGTGCGAGAGCCTGCGCCGGGGCGAGAGCACGGTCGCGCTCGTCGGCGGCGTGAGCCTCGTCCTGGCAGAGGAGAGCAGCGTCGGCATGGCGCTGATGGGCGCACTGTCTCCCGACGGACGGTGCTTCACCTTCGACGCCCGCGCCAACGGCTACGTCCGTGGTGAGGGCGGCGTAGCGCTCGTCCTCAAGCCCCTCGACCAGGCGATCGACGACGGCGACCGGGTGCACTGCGTGATCCGTGGCGGCGCGGTCAACAACGACGGTGGTGGCCCGAGCCTTACCCACCCCGACCGGGCGGCCCAGGAGGCGCTGCTGCGTCGGGCGTACGAGCGGGCCATGGTCGCGCCGGAGCAGATCACCTACGTCGAACTGCACGGCACCGGAACGAAGGCCGGCGACCCCGTAGAGGCGGCTGCCCTCGGGGCGGTACTCGGCGCGGCCCGTACCCCCGACACCAGACTCGCCGTCGGATCTGTCAAGACAAATATCGGCCATCTTGAGGGAACCGCCGGCATCGCCGGCCTGCTCAAGGCGGTGCTCGCCGTCCGGGAGGGAATGCTGCCCCCGAGCCTCAACTTCCAGACGCCGAACCCGGACATCCCGCTCGACGACCTCAACCTGCGGGTGCAGACGGACCTCCAGCGGTGGCCGGGCCGCGAGGTCGGCCTGCCACGCCTCGCCGGAGTCAGTTCCTTCGGAATGGGCGGTACGAATGCTCATTTGATTTTGGAGGAGGCTCCTGTGGTGGGGGAGTCTGTTTCTGTTG
>NZ_JBHMIQ010000023.1:0-111613 GCF_048060315.1 Micromonospora sp. LOL_013 | reverse complement strand
CGCCCAGTGGGAGACCCAGGCCGCCGAGCTGGTCGCCCAGCACTGGAACAGCTGACCGCAGACACAGCGTCGAAGGGCCGGACCCCGTACCCCGGGGTCCGGCCCTTCGACGTATGCCCAGGCCAGGTCAGCCGGGGCCGACCCCACCACCGGCGAACGGATCCGGCAGGTTGCGCCAGCCGGCCTCGCCGTCGGCGAGCTCGGCGTCGGTGAGCAGACAGGCCGCCAGCCGGCGGTGCAGGTCGACCGGATCGAAGTCGACGCCGACGAAGACCAGGTTGCTGTGCCGGTCGCCGTAGTACGGGTCCCAGTCCAGCGCGGCGGCCAGCCGGCGCTGCGGGCTGGCCTGCTCCCATTGCTCGTCCGGCAGGTCGACCAGCCAACGGCCGAGTGTGTGCAGGGTGAGGCCGCCGCCGGCGCACTCCCAGCCGACCACCGTCTCCGGCCGGTTGGCCAGCCAGAGGTGCCCACGGGACCGCAGCGGACCCGCCGTGACGTCGGCCAACGCGGCGTACAGCCGGGCGGGGTGCAGCGGGCGGCGGGCCCGGAACACTGCGGAGACGACGCCGCAGTCGGCGACCGGCTCGTGCACCCCGATCAGGTGACCCTCGACGCCACGGTCCAGGACCGCCGGCGTTTCCGGCCGGTGCCGGTCGGTGTGCCGCAGTTGGCCGGCGAGCCGGGTGGCCTCGATCGTCGGCTGGTCGCCGGCCCGTAGGTGCACCGCCCACGGGGCCATCCGGGACAGCAGCACACCAAGCCGGTGCGTCTCGAATGCCTGGTCGGTCGACCCGCCCCACAGCACGACCGTGTCGGCGTACTCAATCTGCCGGGCAATCACGTCGGCGAGCCGACGGTGGTCGCCGGGGGCGGCTGCGATACCCAGTTGACCCAGGTCGTCGGTGCTGGCCAGGCCGTCGAGCAGGTGGTCGGCGGCGACGACCGTGACGTACGAGTCGAACCGGACCAGGTCGCAGACCGGTCGCCCGGCCACCCGGCCGTGCGCGCAGGCGGCGGCGAGCGTCTCCGGTTCGACCACTTCGGGCAGGACCAGCACGATGTCCCGGCCGGGTTGGGCGGCGGCGAGCCGGACCAACGCGGTCGGCGCGTCCGCCCGTAGCGTGCAGCAGACACAGCCGTCGACGAGGTCGAGGCGGACGTCCTCGACCGAGCCGGTGCCGTCGCGGAGCACCCGGTGCGGGGCACCGTCGTGCGCGGGGCCGACGTCGTAGCGGACGACGAGCAGGGCCGGGGCGGCGGCGAGCAGGGTCCGGGCGACGGCCATCGTGGCGGCGGGCCAGAAACCGGACAGTACGGTGACCGCCGGGCGGGTGGTGGCGGCCCGGTGGGTGGTACGGCCGGCCGGAGCTGACGGTGACGGCATGCACGCCCCCTCGACTGAAATGAAAACGGTTGTCATTATAATCGAATGGACGCCACCCTTCGAGCCCACCTCATGGACCTGCTGGAGCACCTGGCCGGCGAGCAGGTGCCAACCGGTGCCGACCGCCGCCCGGTCGCGGGACCGCCGGCCGGCCATCCCGTCGGGCACCCCGCACTACGGATCTACCCGGAGGCCAGGATGGTGCTGCTCGGAGCCGACGAGATCCGATTGACCCGTCGCGAGTTCGACCTGCTGCACTGCTTCGCCAGCTACCCTCGGCAGGTGTTCACCCGGGACCAGCTGCTCGACCGGGTTTGCGGGCACCGTCGCTCCGGGCCACGAAGTATCGATGTGCACATCCGCCGGTTGCGAGCCAAGCTCGGCGACGACCTCCCGGTGGTGCGGACCGTCCACGGAGTGGGATACCGCCTGGACGGTGCTTTACCGGTCACCGTCGCCCGGCTGGCCGGCGCCGACGGCGCGATCGGCGGTCACATCGGCGACAGTCGGGTAACGTGGAGATTTGACTGATTGGTGGATGTCCGGCACGGTGGGGCGGTAGACGGCCGCTGACCGACCCAGTCCCTGGAGCTTCCGCCGCCCGCCCTGACCGCCCGCCGCGCACTGTCCGCCGCGCCGTCAGCCCCAAACCCGAGATTGCCGCTGAGCAGCCTCGCCGCGACAGCCATCACCTGTTTCCGGAAATTCCAGCTTTTTATCAAGGAGTTGTCATGCTGACCATGACCGACAACGCGGTCTTCGTGATTCGCGAGATCACCACTCAGCAGCAGGCACCGGAGAGCGCCGGCCTGCGGATCTCGGCCGACCCGACCGCCGGATCGCTCACTCTGACCGTCGCCGAGCAGCCGATCGCGGGCGACCAGGTGGTGGATTCGTCCGGTGCCCGAGTCTTCCTCGACGCCGAAGCAGCCAACCTGCTGCAGGACAAGTCGCTCGACGCCGCAGTGGACGACGACGGCGGCGTGCGTTTCGGGATCGCCGAGCAGCCGGCCGGCTGAGCGACCAGGACGTCGCAGAGCCGTTGGCGGGCACCGTACCGACGGGTGTCCGCCAACGGCTGACCGGCCGTGATGGAAGGTCCACCCGGTCAGGTCCCTTGTAAACTCGCCGACAGCCTGCCTCGCGGTATCCGTCACGGACGATGAACCTGCGCCGGGCGGTCGACGACGGCGGCCAGTTCGGGCTGCTCAGCCCCGCCCGGCTCCAGCCGCTGGCCGAGGAGACCGGTCTGGTGCGGTCGCGGCGATTGGCTGCCCGCAGGCACAGGGCTACCGGTATGGCCGACCGCAGCCGGTGGCCCAGCTCCGCGAGCTGATCATCGCACGGTGGCTGGAACTTCCACATGCGAGCATGGTCATGTTGATCTGCCGTGGCTATGCTGGCAAGCCGTCGAATACGCCCGATCCGTGAGGGATACTACAGATGGTCGATGAATCCGCTGGCAGCTCGCGCCCGGTGCCCAGGTTGGACACCTCGGTGCCGCAGACGGCCCGGATCTGGAATCATTGGCTGGGCGGCAAGGACAACTACGCCGTCGACCGTGCGGTTGGTGACCAGATCAGGGCGGCGTTCCCGCAGATCGTGGAAAATGCCCGGCTCTCCCGGGGCTTCCTGGTCCGGTCGGTGCGTTACCTGACCGGGCAGGTCGGGATCCGGCAGTTCCTGGACATCGGCACCGGCCTGCCGACCGCCGACAACACCCACGAGGTAGCCCAGGCGGTGGCTCCGGAGACCCGGATCGTCTACGTCGACAACGACCCGCTGGTCCTGGTACACGCCCGGGCGTTGCTGACCAGCACGCCGCAAGGCGCAACCGACTACGTCGACGCCGACCTGCGCGACCCCGCGTCGATCCTGCGCGAAGCCGGCCGTACCCTCGATTTCAGCCAGCCGATCGGTCTGATGCTGATGGGCATCCTCGGGCACATCGCCTCCGACGACGAGGCCCGCGACGTCGTGCGCAGCCTGCTCGATGTCCTGCCGTCCGGCAGCCACCTCGCGCTCTACGACGGCGGCGACACCAGCCCCGGGGTGGTCGAGGCCGCCCGGATCTGGAACCAGTCCGCAAACCCGCAGTACCATCTGCGCAGCCCGGATCGGATTGAACGGTTCTTTGACGGGCTTACTCTGGTGGAGCCGGGGGTGGTGTCGGTGACCCGGTGGCGGCCGGAGTCGGGGCAGGCACACGTGCCCGTCATCGACCAGTACTGCGGCGTCGGCCGCAAGCCGTGAGCCGATGAGCGTCGTCGGGCACCAGGAGTACGCCGCCAGCGGACCGACGGTCCGCCGGATGCAGCTCGGTGCCCGGCTGCGCCGACTACGCGAGGCCAAGGGGATCAGCCGGGAGGACGCCGGCTGGACCATCCGGGCCTCCGAGTCGAAGATCAGTCGGATGGAGCTGGGCCGGGTCGGATTCAAGGAACGCGACGTGGACGACCTGCTCACCCTCTACGGCGTCGTCGACCACATGGAACGCGGCGAACTGATCACCCTCGCCCGGGAGACCAACCAGCCGGGCTGGTGGCATCCGTACGGCGACCTGCTGCCCACCTGGTTCCAGTACTACCTGGACCTGGAGTCGGCGGCCAGCCTGATCCGCACCTACGAGATCCAGTTCGTGCCGGGGCTGCTGCAGACCGAGGAGTACGCCCGCGCGGTCATCGACATCGGGTTCAGCGAGTCCGGTGTCCGTGAGATGGACCGGCGGGTCGAGCTGCGGATGGCCCGTAAGCGGGTGCTGGACCGGGCCGGCGCACCCCGCATCTGGGCGGTGGTCGACGAGGCGGTGCTGTGCCGGCCGATCGGCGGGACGCGGGTGCTGCGCGAGCAGATCGAGGCGCTCGCCGAGGCGAGCGAGCAGCCGGGCGTACGGCTGCAGGTGGTCCGGTTCCGCAGTGGCGGGCACGCCGCCGCAGGTGGGGCCTTCAGCATCCTGCGCTTCCCGGAGCAGGAACTGCCCGATGTGGTCTACCTGGAGCATCTGACCAGTGCGCTCTACCTGGACAAACGGGAAGAGGTCGACCGGTACGCGGCCGCCGTCGGGCGGCTGTTCATCGAAGCCGACCCGCCGGACCGGACCCGGGACGTGCTGCATCGCGCGTTGCGTGACCTGTGACGGTCACCGGCCGCCCGGACCGGACCGGCACACCCGGGGAGTAGAGGACACTCACCGGTGGGCCGTCCGGTGCCGGTAGCCCGCCGGCGGCGACCAGGTCGTCGGCCAGGTCGACCAGCTCGGCCCGGTGCGAAGGCCACTGCGGGTGCTCGTTTGGCAGGTAGCGGGTCGCGCCGTGGACCCGTTCGTGCAGCCCCCACCGGGCGGTGAGGAAATGCTCCAACGGGGTCGGCTCGGCGATCGGTACGCCGACCCGGGTGCCCGGCGGCAGCAGCGGAGCGACCACCGCCGGGTCCACCGGCCAGTGCAGGAACGCCAGGTCGTGCCAGCCCTGCACCAGGACCGGCCGGCGGACCGGGCGCGGTGCGGTGACGGTGACCGGCTCCGGCGGCGGCATCTCGGTACGGCTCATACGATCATCGTGACAGCCCAGCACACCCGTGGCCGCAGCCGACTGCGGCGAACCTGAGGAGCCGTACACGTGGCACGTGCCATCGCGACGAACACCCGCGTCGACCGGGCCGGCCTGGTCGACTTCCTGCGGACCCGGCACCGGGCGGTCCTGATCACCACCCGCGCCGACGGCCGCCCGCAGGCGTCCCCGGTCACCTGCGGGGTCGACACCGACGGCCGGCTGCTGGTCGCCACCTACCCGGACCGGGCGAAAGCGGTCAACATCCGCCGTGACCCGACGGTGTCCGCCTGCATCGTCTCTGACGACTGGAACGGACCGTGGGTGCAGCTCGACGGGGTGGCGGCGGTGATCGACATGCCGGACGCGCTGGACGGTCTCGTCGACTACTACCGTTGCGTCGCCGGCGAGCATCCGGACTGGGACGAGTACCGCGCGGCGATGCGCCGGCAGGACAAGTCGTTGATCCGGATGGTCGTGGACCGCTGGGGGCCGATCGCCACCGGCGGCTTCCCGCCGCGCCTCGCCGACGACTGACAGCGCAGCCCGGTCACTCGGACGGTTCGGGGAGGTCGCAGTCGATCTTCGGGTTGACGCCGATGTAGTTCAACGGTCCGGCGATCACCGTCACGATCGTGGTGCCGGCATGGGCACAGTTGGTGTCGTCGCGCTCGAAGTAGCCGCGTTGCACCGCCGCGACCACCCCGATGATCAGCCAGATGAGCACGATCACGCCGGAGATCGAACCGCCACGCATCACTGCCTCCTCAACTCGTCGACGCCGTACCGGCCCCGCCGCACCTGCCGGTGGCGGGATCCGGTCGGCGGATGGGCAACCAGGTACCCAGTGACGTCGCCGAGGTAACCGTCCTCACGGCCCGGCCCGCCGCCAGAACTGCCGGCGTCCGGCCTGCGGCACCCGCTCGTCGCGGATCACCACGTCGAGTCTGCCCAGTTCGGCGCGGAGCAGTCCGGCCTCTGCCCGGTCACCGCGCTCGACCGCCCGCTGCCGGGCCGACAACAGCGGATCCGCGCCGTCCGGCAGGTCGGGCAGGCCCGGCACCCACAGTCGGTACGCCGCCCGGTACGGGTCGCCGTCGGGCCGCCACGGGTAGCCGTGCCGGCGCAACGCCGCGCCGAGCCGCCCGGCCGGCAGGTCACCGGACCGGGAGCAGAGCTCCTCGCTGCGGTGACCAAGCACCACCAGGCGGGCGCCGCCCAGGAAGACCGCGCCGACGGCGGTACGCGCAATGGCCACCCGGCGCTGCTCCTGCCGTACGGTCAACTCGTCGCGGTCGACCGTGACGAACAGTTGCTCGTCAGCGGCCATCCCGGCCAGCACCAGCCCGGCGAGCAGGCCGACCGCCGTACCACCGATCAGGGCCGGTAGCCACGGCAACGCGTCGATCAGCCGCAGTGGGCCGGCCAGCGGCACCCAGGCGAGGCCCAACGCCCAACCGGCGAACGGCTTCAGCGCCGCGCCGAGCCCGGCACCGGCCGCGACCAACAGGGCCGGCACGCCGTACCGCTCGATCGCGCCCGGACCGACGACCACCCGGCCGCCGCCGAACGGATCAGGCGATGTCACGGCGCTCGATCCGCAGTATCCCGGCGACCAGCGGCAGCTCGGTGGTCAACGACAGGTCCAGCCACTGCGCCACCGGTCGCAGCCGCTCGACGACGCCGCCGAGGACCGTCCAGGCCGTCGGCAACAGCAGGAGCAGCACGATCGCGACCGCCGTCGCCCTGGTCGCGCTGCCCGCCGGGATCGCCATCGTGATCCTGCTGTTCAGCGTTGCGGTGCATCGCCCGTTCCCGGTCGCGGCGGCGGTGAACGCTGCGCACGTCGCCGTTGCGCCCGGGTACTATCTGCTCTACCCGGACCCGGACCCGGACCCGGACCTGAAATTGCCGGGCGCGGTGCTGTTCACCGGGATCATCCCCGGCACCGTGCTGGCCTGGGCGATGTTCGTCCGGGCCCGCCGGCAGCTGATCGTGTCGCTGCGGGACCGGGCCCACCGGGCGGAGGCGGAGCAGCAGCTGCGGGTCGGCCAGGCCCGGCAGCTGGAACGCACCCGGATCGCCCGGGAGATGCACGACGTGCTGGCCCACCGGATGTCGTTGCTCAGCCTGCACGCCGGGGCGCTGGAGTTCCGTCCGGACGCCTCCCGGAGGAGATCGCCCGGGCCGCCGGGGTGATCCGGGTGACCGCACATCAGGCGTTGCAGGAGCTGCGTGAGGTGATCGGCGTGCTGCGGTCCGAGCCGCCGACGACCGGCGTCGTCGGCACCGGCCCGGGGCCGGGCGACCGACCGGCCGAACCACCCCAGCCGACCCTGGCCGACCTGCCGGCCGGGCTCGGCCGGGCCGCGTACCGGATCGTGCAGGAGGGTCTGACGAACGCCCGCAAGCATGCGCCGGGCGCGGCGGCGATCCCGGGAGCGGGGACCGGCCTGGTCGGACTGGCCGAACGTGCCAGCCTGGCCGGTGGGCGGTTGAGCCACGGCCCGACCGAGTCCGGCGACTACCGGCTCGCCGCCTGGCTGCCGTGGCCGACGTGACCCCGGTGCGGGTCCTGATCGTGGACGACGACCCGCTGGTCCGGGCCGGCCTGTCGATGATCCTCGGCGGTGCGGCCGACCTGCTGGTGGTCGGCGAGGCCGGCGATGGCGGTGAGGTGCCGGCGGCGGTCGCCGCGTGCGTGCCGCACGTGGTCGTGCTGACCACGTTCGACGCCGATGAGTACGTGCTGCGCGCGCTGCGGGCGGGCGCCAGCGGTTTCCTGCTCAAGGACACCCCGCCGATGGAGATCGTCACCGCGGTCCGTCGGGTGCATGCCGGTGAGCCGATCCTCTCCCCGGCGGTCATCCGACGGTTGATCACCCACGTGGCGGGCCAGCCGCCGGCCCCGGCCGACGTGCGGCCGGGACCGGGCGCGGACCAGGTCAGGCGCCGGGACCGCGCCCGCCGGGTCCTCGACGGGCTGAGCCCGCGGGAACGCGACGTGGCCGTCGCGGTCGGCCAGGGGCGGTCGAACGCGGAGATCGCCGCCGAGCTGTTCATGAGCGTCGCGACCGTCAAGGCGTACGTGTCGCGGCTGCTGTCCCGGCTGGAGCTGAACAACCGGGTGCAGATCGCCGTTCTGGTGCACGACGCCGACCTGACCTGAGTACGGGGTCGGCGGTCATGCGTCGAGGACCCGGCCGGCGAGGTCACCCCGGTCGAAGGAGACGAACACGTCGCCGAGCCGGTCCAGCAGGTACCGCCGTTCGTCGGCGGTGAGACCACCGACGAAGTCCTGCACCGTCTCGGCGATCACCGCGGTCTGCTGGTCGCCGCCACCGGTCAGCTTCGCGGCGACCTGTTCGAAGGTGTCGTCGAGCAGCGAGGTCAACGCGTCCGGGTGGTGCATGAACCAGTAGGACCGGGCGGTTGCCGGGTCGGTGAGCACCTTGTCCCGCAGGTAGCCCATCTGCTCCTGCTCCAACTGCTGCCGCAGCCGCTGCATCCGCAGCTCCCGGGTGAGCTTGTCGACCGTCTTCGTGTCCTGCTCGGCCTGGGCGTCCACCGTCAGGCTGACCGTGCAGCTCAGCAGCCGCAGGTGCGAGGCAGCCAGATCCATCTGCGGCAGCCGGGTGTTCAGCTCGGCCTCCAGCATGGTCCGCTCGGTGACCTTGCGAGTGGCGGCGATCCGGCGGGCCGCGTCCAACATGCACCAGCGGACCGTGGCGGCGGCCCGGTCATGCTGGCGCAACGGCTGCCACGCCGTGGCGAACGTGGCGACGAACTCGGTGCCGGACAGCGCTGCCGGCAGCCGGTCGGTGAACACGTCCTGGTCCGGACCGGGCAGCACCGGTACGGGGTTGCTACGGAACACGTCGAAGAAACCGGGCATCACAACTCCTCGGCGGCACTGGGAAGCAGAGACGACAGCAGCGGCGCGGACCGCAGGCGGGCCGCGATCGGGTCCGCGCGGCGCAGCTGGTCGACGAGGTACCGGCGGAGTTCCGCCTGACGTGCCGGGTCGTCGGTGGCCGGCCAGGCGGTCAGCAGCGCGCGCAGCCGGGCCACCCGCCGGGCGGCGGCGGGACCGGCGGTGACGGTGCGGCCGAGGACGTGGGTGAGCGCGTCGACCAGCCCGGGGTCGGCCGCCGCGTCGTCGAACCACCGGTGCAGCAGGGTTTCGACGCCGCCCGGCAGCTGCCGGACGTCCAGCGCGCGGCCCAGCGCCACCCCGATCGCGTCCTGGACCACCGGAGTGGCCGCGACAAGCTCGGCGAGCACCCGGTCGGGCTGCCGGACCAGCGTCTGCGGCCCGGCTAGCTGGTCGGCCGGGCGGTGAGCCGGGTCGTCGGCCGGGTCGACCGGGCCGTTTGCCGAACCGTCGCCGGCCCGAGGCTGGTCCGGCCGGCCGAGTAGATTCAGCGCGACGGCGGCGAGCGCGGCCCGCCGGGGCTGGTCGTCGGCCAGCCAGTACGCCAACCGCAGCAGCACCGGCTGGCGCAGCGCCGGCCGCCGCCACAGTGCCGCCAGCGCGGTGAGCACCGCCTCGTCGACCTCGGCGATGTCGTGCCGGGCCAGGTGGCCCAGCCGGACCATCGCCTGTTCGACGTAGAAGTCGGCGAACTCGCCACCGCAGACCTCGGCCACCGCGATCAGCACGGCCGGGTTGCTGCTGCCCTGCGCCCAGCGGTAGAGCTGCTGGCGGACGGCGGCACCGATCTCGGGGCTGAGCGCGGCGATGCCCAGCACGTGCACCAGCGCGCCGCGCAGCCCGGCGCGTCGGCTCCAGGCCGGTGCCACCTGGCTGAGAATCTCGGGGGTACGCCGCCGGAGCGCGGTGTGCAGCACCAGCTCGGCGCTGCGGGTGGCGAACGCGCGGTCGACGGGACCGCGCCGCTGTCCGCCCCGCAGCGGCAGCTCGGACACCCACCGCCACAGTTCGCGTTGGAACGTGTCGGCCCGGTCGGTGATGACGAAGTCGAGCACCGCCTCGGCGTACCGGGCCCGGCGGTAGCGGACCGTGAGGTCGTCGTCGAGGTAGGCGTCGACGGCCTCGACGAGGGTGCGGACGCCGGCGTGTCCGAGGCCGGCCGGTGGCGCGTCGGTGCCGGCGAGCCGGGCGTCGAGCGCCTCGGCGGCGCCGAGTACCCGTCCCGCCGGGGCACCCTCCAACGCTGCGGCGGCGACCAGGAACGCCCGGTGGCGCGGGTCGGGATGGTGGTGGAACCAGGCGGTCAGCTCCACCTCCCAGTTGTGGTACGCCGAGACCAGCGCCTCGATCAGCTGCCGGCCGGCGTTGGATTCGGCGGTGACCGGCGGTCCGGCCGGGCCGGGCTGGGTGGTCAGCACGTCGGCGGCGAGCTGGGCCAGCCGGACCGCTTCGGCGGGTGACGCGTCGACCAGCAGCTCGGCGATCTGCGGCTGACCGGCCAGCCAGTCGAGCGCCAGATCCGGCCGGAGCTGACGCAGCCGCCGGCCGAGGACCAGGTCGGCGGGTGGCGCCGCCACCTGCAGCACCGGACCGTCGCGGACCGCGCCGAGCTGCTCCCAGGTCGTACCGGTGACGGTGACCGCGATGGCCGAACTCCGCCGGGCCAGGCTGTCGCAGTAGGCACCGATGTCCCGGGCGAAGCCGTACTGGATGTGCGGCGCGTGTTCGGGCAGTTCGAGCAGGTACGCGTAGCCCGGCGCGACCGGCAGCTCCGCGATGGTCAGCTGTTCGCCGCGGGCGGGGTCGAAGGTCGGCCTGATCTCCCGCAGCCGTAGCCCGGTGCCGTGCAGCAGCCGCAGCGCGGCCGTGTACCGCCCGGTCCCGGGGCCGCCGATCAGGATCACCCCGCCGCTGCGGCGGACCCGGGCGACCGCGGTCTCGGCGGTCAGCCGGTCGCCTGCGAGGGTGCGGTAGCCGGGGTCGACGAATCCGGCGAGCCGGTCCCGCACGTACTCCGCACTGAGCTCGTGGTAGTCCCGTACCCGCTGGACGTACTGGTGCAGACCGCCGTAGACGACGTTGGCGACCTGCCCGTCGTTGTGGTCGATGGTCACGGCGGCACCGGTGCCGCCGGCCGGCAGGTCGGGACCGCCGCCGCCGTCGAGGTCGTCCAGCGCGTCGAGGTCGTCGAGGTCCGGCAGGTCCCGGTCGGTACGGATCATCCGTGACGTCCCCCCCGGGACTGCCACATCCCACCGTTGACCTGGTTGGCCGCCTGCCCGGAGTTGCTGCGGATCCGCAGCTCGCCGGTCTGCGCGGGCTGTCGGCCGCCAGCGTTGCCGGTGGGTGTGCGCCCGCTGTCCGGTGTCGCCGGGTTGGCCGCTGACCCGGCAGCTGGTTCGGCCGTCGTCGGCTGCGGCGCGAACCGTGGCACCGCCAGTAGGCTGCCGGACGGCTCCGGCACGTACAGCCAGGCCTGCTGGCTGAAGCTCTTGCCCGGCACGGTCGCCGCGACCTCGATGAAATGGTCCGGATGCCGGCTGGTGTAGCCGGCCCGGACGACGTCGGTGAAGACCCGGTCGGACAGGATCGCCGCGACGTGGGTGATCGTCGGCTGGGCCGAGTCGAGCATGATCCGGACCGCGTCGGAGTCGAGCAGCCGGTGCGTCTCGTTGCGGGCGGTGCCGTTGCCGGCCCGCTCCGGCCGGTCGGGGTCGACCGGCAGCGGCCCGACATGCAGGCTGACACGCAGTCGGATGACCGGCTGGCCACGTGGGACACCGGCGTTGTGCTCGGCCAGCACGTGCTGCAGCACTGTCAGGAACGGGTGCACCAGGGCGGGGAGCAGCTGGGTCGGTACGCCGATCGCGAGCCCGTCGCCGCTGTCGCCGTAGAACAGTGGGTTCTGCCAGGCTTCGCCGATCGCCGCCGCCTCGAAGGCCTGCCGGACCAATTGGGGAATGAGCTGGTTGATGTCCTGATGGGTGCCGCCGGGCTCGGCGGTGAAACCTTTGGCGTCGACGGCGAGGATGCCCGTGTACGGCGGCAACTCCCGGGTCACGGTGAATGGCGGAGGTGAGACGACCACCGGTGCTCCTGTCGAGGTCGAGTTTCGTCGGCTCCGCATCGTGCCCTGGTTACCCGGCGTTTTCTGCCAACCAGTGGGCAACGCTGCCATCAATGGACCAAGGCGGTCGTCGGATGGCCGGTTCGCGACCCGGACCGAACTGATCGCGGTCCCGGCCCGACAATCGGTTTCCCGCCGTCTGCTGTTCGGTCGACAGGCATTCAGGCCAGCGGATGCTCAGGTCGACGAGTGGCTGCCGGACCGTGGTCCGCTGTATCCGATCCGGGCGAGCCGGCCGAGGTCGAGCAGCACGAACCGGCGGGGTGCGGTCGCGATCAACCGGTCGTCGCGGAACCGGGTGATCGTGGTCACCACCGCGTTGCGGGACGCCCCGATCAGCTGGGCCAGGCCGTCCTGAGAGAGGCCGAGGTCGAGCGAGGCCTGGTTAGGTCCGTCCGGTGTGGCCCTGGCGAGCCGGAGCAGCGCCCGGGCGAGCCGTTGCGGCACCGGCAGCGAGGCGATCTCCACCCGCTGTTCGTCGGATTCGCGCAGCCGGGCGTTGGTGTAGCGGCGCAGCGCGGGGTGCAGGTCGCGGTCGTCGACCAGCTTGAGGAACTGTTCGGTGGTCAGCTTCCGGGCGGTGACCGGGCGCAGTACCGAGACGCTGGCCGACCGGGGCGTGCCGTCCAGCGCCGCGATGTCACCGAGCAGATCCCCAGTAGACCGTACGGTCAGCATTGTTTCGCTGCCGGTGGCCTCGGTCCGGTACACCTTGACCGCACCGTTGAGCAGCACGAACACGTCGCGGCTCTGCTCGTCCTGAAGGAAGAGCCCATGCTTGCGGCCCAGCTGGACCGGCTGTCCGGCCTGTTGCAGTGCCTGCCAGTCGGCGGCGGTGACGTGATTGGTGAAGCTGACCCGGACCGGGTACGCAGCGGTCATGGGGACACCGTACCGATGTGGACCGAGCGGTGGGAATCACGGTGACGGATGTTCCGATGCGCCGGTCGGTCAATGCCGCTGAGCGGTCAATCCCGCTGGACGGCGTCCGGGTTGGCCAACAGGTAGTCGTCCAGTGTGCCGGTCCGTACCGCGTCGAACATCTCCAGGCTCTCCGGCGTGAGCCGTTCGGCCGCCGTACTGCTGAATCCGGCCGGATTGAACTCGCCGCCGTTGGTCTTCACCATGATGAGGTCGTTCGAGGTGATCCCGCGCAGGGTGAATACGAAATCGGCGATCGGGACGCCCCCGGTGTCCAGTACGAAGGCCTCGCCGGCCGCGGTGATTACCCGGTCGATCTTCGCCGGGTTGGTCAGTACGCCGGTACTGCTCGCCTCCTGCACCATGGCCTTCAGTAGCTGCCGCTGGTGACGCTGCCGGTCGTAGTCCCCGTTCGGCAGGCCGTAGCGCTGGCGGGAGTAGTCCAGCGCCTCCCAGCCGGCCATCCGCTTGCAGCCCTCCTCATGCCACAGTTCCTCGCCGCCACCGACCTCGCGGGCCTCGGCCAGCCAGGTGGGCTCGCCGTCGACCAGCCGCATGTGCTGCGACCTCACCCGCTGGTCGACGCACATCCGGACCCCGCCGAGCGCGTCGATGACGTCCCGGAAACCGCCGAAGTCGATGATCGCCGCGCCGTCGAACTCGATGCCGGTCAGGTCGTTGAGGGTGAGTGCGACGAGTTGCGCGCCGCCGGCCCGGCCGACTCCGTCGCGCGAGCCGGCCCGGAACACGTCGGTGATCTTTGACTCGCCGCCGGGGTATCCGCTTGGCTCGAACGCCGGTGCCTCGACCCAGGTGTCCCGGGGGACCGACACCAGGTACGCCTGGTCGTGGGTGGCCGGCACGTGCAGGATGATGATCGTATCGGAACGCATCTCGCCAGGCCGGCTGCCCCGTTCGTCCACGCCGAGCAGCAGCATGGTGATCGGGCCGTCCAGTGCCTCGCCGTCGGGCTCCTGTGGGACCTTCGCGGCACCGGCCAGCAGGTCCTGCTGCTGAATCCGACTCGTGTACCGGTCGATCAGCAGTTTGCCGCCGGCAACCGCAGTCGCGCTGGTCGCCATCAGCAGTGCGCCGACGGCGATGGTCAGCACCGCCCAGATCGGGGTGCGGCGGCCCGGTCGGGAGGCTGTCTGGGCGGGTGCGTCCGGTGCCGACATGCCGAGGCTCCAGTCGAGGGGTGACGAAGGGAGGACAGCTTTGTCTTACCCGAGAGATTATCGCGTCATGCTGCGAAACTGCTGAGAAGATCCAGCTCAGCGCGACTATCCACTATGACTCATCGATGGCTGCCCGGTGCTTGACGCGATGGGCGTCGTTGCCTGGTTCTGGCATGGTGGTTGGGAGAGGGCCTACAGCGCGGTAGGGCGGCCGACTGACCGGTACAGGGGGTATAGGGTGGAAATCGACGGAGTTTTCTCGGCGCTTATCATCGGTCTCATCGTCGGAGCGCTCGGGCGGCTGGTCGTTCCGGGCAAACAGAAGCTGAAGATCTGGGTCACCCTGCTGATCGGTGTGGTGGCGGCGTTGCTCGGCACTCTGGTCGCCAGCCTGTTCGGGGTGGCCGAGACCCGGGGTGTCGACTGGATCGAGCTCGCGTTGCAGGTGGCGCTCGCCGCACTCGGCGTGGCGGCCATCTCCGGAGCGGCCGGCAAGCAGGGGTAGCAGTCGGCAGGTGGCAAGTCAGCGGGCGGAAAGTCAGCAGGGCCGGCCGGTCAGCCAGGTGCGTTCGATGGCCCCGAGATAGCGGTCCCGGTGCTCCTCGCGAGCCAGTGACCGCAACAGGAAGTCCATGTGGTCGCAGATTTCCCGCGCCCGCCGGACCGACTGGCAGGTTTGGTAGAGCACCGCGGCGTGCAGGTCGGCCTCGGCATAGTTGCCGCGCAGTACCTCGTCGGTCCACCGGATCAACGACGCCCACATGGGCTTGATCTTGGCCCGTCGTTCGCTGGAGTCGAGCCGGCTGATGGCTTCGGCAGAACGGTCCCGGGCATGTGGCAGCGCCTGGCCGTGGGCGGCGAGCAGCGCCAGGAAGAACGGGGTTGAGACGAGTTCCTGGTCCAACCGGTTGGCCTGCTGATGGGCATCCCGGGCAGCGGTGAAGTCACCATTGTCGCGCAGCAGCAGCCCGAGGCAGTTCCAGTTCTGCGCGTCGTGCGGGCCGTGCTTCGTCGAGTTGCGGGCGTAGGCCAGCGCCCGGTCCGGCCGCGCGTAGCGGTGCAGCAGAGCCAACGCCCGGTCGGCGGCGTCGGTCGGCAACCGGTGCGACATGGCGGTGGTCAGCTCCTGCTCGGCGGCGGCGTCCTCGCCGAGGTTGGTCAGCGATCGGCCCAGCCGGTAGCGCACCCGGGGGTTGCGCGGATCGAGTTCGACCGCCCGGCGCAGGCACTCCACCGCCTTCTCGTAGTAGCCCTCCCAGTACGCGGCCTCTCCCTGGTTGAACAGGTAGGAGACCTCGACCTGGGTGGTCAGCCGGTGATCGAAGTCGCTGAGCCGGGACCGCATGTCCTCGATCAGCAGGTGTACCTGCTCGGACTGGCGTTCGGCCCGGCCGACCGCCGTCTCCACCCGGCCGACCAGCGTGTCGGCCTGCTCGGAGAGGGTCTCCGCCTGGTCTATGGCCCGGTCGGCCTGTGCGACGATCTCCTCGGCGACCACCCGTTGGCGGTCGAGTTCCAGCCGGGCGCGGGCACCGGTGCGCCGGATGGTGCGCAGTTCACGGACACCGACGAAACCCGCGAAGACGAAGACCACCGTCAACGCAGTGACCAAAAGGGCAAAAGCCGCGATTATCCCACCGGACCAGGCGATCACCAGTTCGGCGATCTGGATCGGGTCGGGGGAGTCCGGCTCCATGTACCCAGAGTAACCGCCCTGTGTGCCCATTTGACTACACTGAGTGGTGGGAATCTGTCTCGGTTGGATGGTGTGGGCGTGGCGATCGGGTCACCCTGGTCATAAGCTGATCATCATGGATATGAAATTTTATCGATCTTCTGCGTTGGCTGGTCGGCGGGTCGCCGCGACGACGCTCGCCGCTACCGCGCTGGTGCTTTCCACAACCATGGCCCATGCCGCGCCGTACACCGACCCACACGCCGAGCCCGCCGACCTCGCCTCGGCGGCGACCTCGGCGGTCGCCGAGGTGCCGCTCGACCAACTCTCCGTCACCAGCACCCAGGTCGCCTTCGGGCTGCGACGACCGACCGCAATGGTGGCTCCGGACGACGGCAGCGGCCGGCTGTTCATCACCGAGAAGGCCGGCCGGGTGCGGGTCTACCATCCGGCCTCCGGCCTGGCCGAGACGGCTCTGCTGGACATCGGTGACCGGGTCGACACCTCCGGCAACGAACGTGGCCTGCTGGGCATCGCCACGTCCCCGGGATTCGCCGCCGACCCGGCGATCTACCTGGCATACACCGCGCTGCCCGACGGCGCGGTCACCCTGTCCCGGCTGCCGCTAAACGCCGCCGACCAGCAGCCGGTGCCGGCCGACCGGGAGGAGATCCTGCTCAGCCAGCCGCACGCCGAGTACGCCAACCACAATGGCGGGCAGCTTGTCTTCGGCCCGGACGGCCACCTCTACTGGAGCATCGGCGACGGCGGCGGCGCCGACGACGTGCTCGGCACCGGCCAGGACCTCGGTACCCTGCTCGGCAAGATCCTCCGACTGGACGTTTCGGCCGCCTGCGGCGACCTTGCGTACTGCGTACCGGCGGACAACCCGTTCGTCGGCGAAGCCGGCGCTCGTGCCGAGATCTGGGCGTACGGCCTGCGCAACCCGTGGCGGTTCTCGTTCGACTCGGCGGACGGCTCGCTGTGGATCGCCGACGTCGGACAGGGCAGCTACGAGGAGGTCAACCACCTGCGCGGGGTGGCCGGGGCCAACCTCGGCTGGTCCTGCCGGGAAGGTCCGGTCGAGTTCGACCCGCAGCGGTGCGACCCGGCGGCCGAGTACGTCGACCCGGTGTTCCACTACCAGACCTCGGTCGGCGGCTGCGCGGTGATCGGCGGCCACGTCTACCGGGGTAGCGAATCCGCCGCTACCGGCACCTACCTGGCCACCGACTACTGCTCGGCGACCGCGTACGCGATCCGGCCCGACGTGGACGGTGGGTACGACACGGCGGTCATCGGCGAGCTGCCGATCCAACCGACCACCCTCGCGGTGGCTGCGGACGGCGAGTTCTACCTCGCCAACGACCTGCCCGGCCAGCTGCACTGGATCACCTTCGAGGCCGACGAACCGGAGCCGGTCGCCGAGTGTCTGGTCGACTACCGGGTGGACAGCGACTGGGGGTCGGGCTTCACCGTGACGGTCGGCGTCAGCAACACCGGTGACGAGCCGATCAACGGCTGGTCGCTCGGTTGGTCGTTCGCCGGCGCACAGCAGGTAGCGGTCGCCTGGAACGCGGTGATCACCCAGGACGCGGCGACGGTGACCGCCACCAACGCCGCCTGGAACGCGTCGCTGCCCGCCGGCGGCCGGGTCGAGTTCGGCTTCCTCGGCAGCGGCGGCGCAGGTGCCGGACCGGCACCGGCCGGGTTCACCCTCAACGGCCTGCCCTGCGACCCGGCGCCGACGGTGGCCACCGGCTAGCACCGGCTGACTGCCGGTCGTAACCAGTCGTAACCAGTCGTAACCGGCAGGAGCCGATTGAAGCCGATTGGCGGACTACACCGTCCCGGGGTGGGGGTACCGGTCGGGCTTGATGCCGCAGGTGCATCCTGCTGCATCTGCGGCATCAGTCCTGGCAGGTGCGGTCAGTTCAGTGGCCGGGCGACTACCGGCTCGCCGGGCGGGAACTCCTCCGGGTCGACCACGGCGATCGCCCCGCCGCCGAAAAAGCCATGGTTGACCAGGACCAGCCGGTGACAGTCCGGGTCACCGGTGCGGTCCGGCAACTGGCCGGCCAACGCCCGTACCTTGGTCGCGGACGTCTCGTCGAGGGTGAAGCCGTCCGGTCCCCACACCCCACGCACCTGGAAGAACTCCTGCTCGCTGCGCTGCACGTCACCGTTGAGGACGATCATCCGGTCGGAGCCGGTCAGCGCGCTGGACGCCTCGTTCAGCCCCCACGCCGAGTACGTCGCGCTGCCGGACTCGGGCGCTTCGCCGATCCCGATCCCGGTGCACCCGGCGATCGACAGCACGGCGACGGCCGTCGCCAGCCAGGCGGCGAGCCGCACCGCGACGGCGCCATGCGCGATATGCCCGTGATGCCGTTTGGCAACCATTTCGTGATCGTCGCACACGCCAGCGGGCCCCGCTCGCTTGCCGGTCAGCCGCCCGCCGGCCGGGGCCTAACGCCCAGCTGGGCGCAGGCCTCCTGGTACATCCGGACCACTTCGTGGCGGACCTGGCCCCGTTCGGTGAGCCGGTACGCGAACGGCACCCGGACCGGCACCTCGACGCCGGCCACGGTGGCGGCGAACTCGATGCCGTCGGCGTCCAGGCCGGTCATCCGGGCCGCCGTCGCCTGCGGGGCGCCACCCAGCGACCGGCAGATCAGCAACGAGTCGGCCGCGTGGTCGTCGTTCATGTGCCGCGCCACCTGGGCGACCACCTCGGCGGTGAACGGGCCGGTCACGCCGCCGACTCCATCGACTCCGGCGCCACCGGCTTCGGCTCCTGCTCCTGGCCCAGCTCGGCGAGGACCGCGGAGTTGTGCCGGTAGGCCACCGCCACCTCGCCGACCAGAGCCGCTTCGGCGGTGACGTCCAGCGGCAGGGCGTCCAGCCGGGCCCGGTACGCGTTCTTGTATCCGCGCGGATCGTCAATGCCGGCGAAGTGGTAGAACGCCACGCCACCCTCCTCGGTCAGCTCGTACGTCTGCGCCACCTGACGGCCGATGAACAACCCGCCGGACAGGTCACCGAGGTACCGGGTGTAGTGGTGGGCGATGAACGCTGGCGCGAAGGTGAAACAGACCTCCAGCATCCGGGCGACGTAGCGGCGGGTCGCCAGGCTCGGGGCGATCCAGCCGGCCCAGTCCGGGCCGAGCAGGTACGCCAGGTCGGCCTCCAACGCCGGCAACCGGGTCAACCGGTCGTCGACGAAACCGCCGGCCAGCGGATCCTCGCGCATCGCTTCGGCCGCCTCCTCCAGCACCTGGTAGATGAAATAGTGCTGGGCGACCAGGTCGGCGTACCGCCGCCGGGGCAGCTCCCCGGCAACCAGCGCGGAGACGTACCGCTGGGACTCGGCCGCCTGGTGGTCCTGCCAACTTGCCGCCCGCAGCCGGGCAGAGAAGGTGTCACTCATGTCGGGGTTCCTTTCCTTGCCGGGTCGGGTGCGGCCGTCGCGGGACGACCAGCGGGAGTCGGGTCTCGGGGTGCGGCAACACCTCGATGTCGTGCCGGTACACCTCGCTGAGCAGCGCACCGGTGAGGACCTGGTCGGGTGGTCCGACGGCCCGCAGCCGACCGGCCGACAGCAACGCGATCCGGTCCGCGTACGCGCCGGCCAGACCGAGGTCGTGCAGCACCACCACGACGGCGTCACCGGCGGCGGCCCGCTGCCGGGCGAGCCGCAGCACCAGCTCCTGGTGGTGCAGGTCGAGCGCGGCGGTCGGTTCGTCGAGCAGCAGCGCGGCGGCCCGCTGGGCCAGCACCCGGGCCAACGCGGCGCGGGCCTGCTCACCGCCGGACAGCGAGGTGAAGGTACGGCCTGCGAACTGCGCCACGTCGGTGGCGGCCAGGCACTCGTCGACGATCGGATCGTCGGATTCCTCGGCGGGCAGTCCGGCCCAGGGCGCCCGGCCCATCCGGACCACCTCGGCGACGGTGAACGGGAAGGACAGCACGCTGCGCTGGGTCAGCACCGCCCGACGTAGCGCCAGCTCGGTCGAGGTCCAGGCGGACTGCGGCGCGCCGTCGACCCTGATCGTGCCGCCGGCCGCCGCGACGTCGCCGCCGATGGCGGCGAGCAGAGTCGACTTGCCGGCACCGTTGGGACCGACCAGGGCGACCACCTCGCCAGTGTGAACCACCAGGTCGACCTGGTCGAGCACCGCCCGCCCGCCGAGTTCGACCCGCAGCCGGTCGATCTCGATCAGCGCGGCGCCGGCCGGCCGGGTGGCCGGCACCCGGACGGGCCTGCGCCGGCCGAGCAGCCGTGCCGACGGCGGGCTCATCCCCAACCTCCGGCCTGGCGCCGGGTACGGCGCAGCAGCCAGAAGAAGGCCGGTCCACCGACCACTGCGGTGAGCACCCCGAGCGGCAGTTCCTGGTACTCGACCAGGGTCCGGGCGGCCAGATCGGCGGCGATCACCACCACCGCCCCGCCGAGCGCGCTGGCCGGTAGCAGCACCCGGTGCCCGGGTCCGGCGACCATCCGGACCAGGTGTGGCACCACCAGACCGATGAAGCTGATCACGCCGGTGAAGGCCACCGCGGCGGCACCGAGCAGTGCGGTGACGACGATCATGCGTACCCGGAGCCGTTCCACGTCCACCCCGAGGTGACGTGCGGAGCGTTCGCCGAGGGCGAGCAGGTCCAGCTTGCCGGCCGAGGCGAGTGCGGCGGTCAGCCCGACGACCAGGCAGGGCAAGGCGACCGTCACCGCGTTCCAGTTGGCCTGGGCCAGGCTGCCGAGGTTCCAGAAGGCGATCGCCTGCACCCCTGCCGCGTCGGTGACGAACATCAGCAGACCGATCGCGGCACCGGCGACGGCGTTGACCGCGATGCCGGTGAGTACCAGGGTGACCACCTCGGTACGTCCGTCGGCGCGGGACAACGCGTACACCAGGTAGGTGGTGACCAGCCCGCCGGCGAACGCGGCGGCGGCCAATGTCCAGCCGCCGAGCGTGGAGATTCCGGTGACGATGGCCAGCGCGGCGCCGACCGCCGCACCCGAGGAGACCCCGATGACCCCGGGTTCGGCCAGCGGGTTGCCGAAGATGCCCTGCATGACGGCGCCGGCGCAGCCGAGCGACGCGCCGACGATTCCGGCCAGGACGACTCGGGGGAACCGGACGATCCACAGCGCGTTCTCGCCGTGCGGTGCGGCCGGCAGCGCGCCGATCTCCAGACCGAGCCGGTGCAGTACCGAGGCGACCACCTCGGCCGGGGCGATCTGCACCTGTCCGGAGCCGGCGGCGACCACGCCGACGACGAGCAGCGTGCCGGCGAGGCCGGTGAGCAGCAGCGGCCGGCGGTTGGCGAGTACCGGGGCGGTCACGCCGTCACCGGCATTCGTGGATGGCGCGGGCGAGAGCCTGGATCGCCTTGCCGGTACGGGTGCCGAAGTTGAGCAGCACGGTGTCGTCCATGTCGATGATCCGTCGCTGCTGGCCGGCCGGGGTCTGGGCGACGCCGGGCATGGCGACCAGGCCGTCCACCCCGCCGACCGATTCGAGGCCCTTGGACATCGCCAGGATGACGTCCGGTGCGGCGTTGATCAGACCCTCGCTGGTCAGCGGCCGGAACCGGGCCAGTCCGATGGCGGTGCCGGCGTCCTCGCCGCCGGCTGCGGCGATCATCGCGTCCGAGCCGGCGCCTTCGCCGCCCATCAGGTAGACGCCGGCGGTGCCGCGCAGGTAGAGGAAGGCGACCCGGGGTCGCTCGGCGTCGTCCGCGATGCCGTCGCGGGCGGCGGCGATCTCGCCCTCGACCCGGGCGACGAGTGCCTCGCCGGCGTCGGCGACGCCGAGCGCGGTGGCCACCTCACGGATGTGCACCGGTACGGCGGCCAGGCTCTGCTCGTCGCCGATCCGTACCACCGGAATGCCGGCGGCGCGGAGCTGGTCGAGCACCTCGGGCGGGCCGATGCTGTCGTCGAGCAGCACCACGCTGGGGTCCAGCGCCATGACCGCCTCGGTGGACAGGTCGTGTCCGCCGGGGGTGACCAGCGGCAGGTCGGCGGCGGCTGGGAAGTCGGTGGAGGTGTCCCGCCCGACGACCCGGTCACCGAGGCCGAGGCTGAAGACGATCTCGGCGATGGAGCCGTACAGGTTGACCGCGAGGATGCGGTCGGCGTCGGTCACCGTGACCCGGTCGCCGGCGGCGTCGGTGACGGTGACCGGCAGCGCCGGCTGCGGCGCCGGTTCCAGCGGGGTCACCGCGTCGTCGGCGACGACGGCGGTGACCGGCCCGCAGGTCGCCGGTTCCGGTGCAGCACCGGGGTTGGCGGCGCTGTCCGCGCAGGCGGCCACCGGGTTGGCGAGCAGCGCGGCGGCGAACAGCCCGACCAGCGTCGGGCGGTTCACCACCAGCGTCGGGCGGTTCACGACCGGCCCCGGCGGTGCCGGCGGCGGACAGCGGACAGCCCGGCCAGCGCCAGTACGCCGAGCGCCAGCAGGATCAGCGTGCTGCTCCACCACCGGCCGGCCGGGCCGACGGTGCTGACCCGGGTGACCGCCAACCCGGTCGGGTCGGTGCCGGCGACGGCGGTCGGGCCGGCGGTGTCGTCGGTCGGCTGGCCGGTGGCGGCACTGGCGGCTGGTGCGGAGCCGCTGGGGTCACCGGCCGTACCGTCGGTGTCGGACGGGCCTGCGGCGTCGCCGGTCGCCGGGGCCGGTGGCGCAGTGGTCCGGTCCGGGCTACCGGCCGCCGGGGCGGCGCTGGTGCGGGTGGGCGCGGCGGCGGCCGCGAAGCTGATCGGGACGCGTACGTCCTGACTGCGGTCGCTGGTCCGGGTGTGGTCGGCGCGGGTGACCACCGAGCAGGTGCGAACGGTGCAGTCGACGTCGCCGATTCTCCTGGTCAGCGGGATTCGGACCTGGAACGAGCCGTCTTCGCCGTACGGCACGGCAAGTCCTTCGCCGTACGACGGGGGGTTGCTGGAGATCCAGTGCGAGCTGCCGCTGCCGCCGGAGGTGTCAACCCCGCCGCCGCACGGTGTGGGCAGCGCCCCGTCGCCGTTGTCCACACAGAATCCGACGTAGATGCCCTTGTTGGTGTCGTACCCGGTGCCGGTAACCGTGACGGTCGCGCCGGAGCGACTGATGCCGGTGGAGTCGGAGACGGTGAGTCGCTGGCCGCCGGATCCGGTCGCGGAGGTGTCCGCGTGGGCCGGCGACGCCAACGGTGGTGCGGCGAGTACGGCGGTGGTCGCGACGGCAGCGGTCGCGGCGGTGGCGGTTACGACCGCCAAGGTCGCGGTGACCCGGCCGCTGAGCAGCGGCGTTGGCATGGATGGTCCCTCCGACGATTGTCGGTTGAGTTATCAATGAAGGTTTGCCTAACCTAAGTCATCGCCGCAGTTCGGGGCAAGGGTCCGACCGGTTCGAAGATCGGGTACCCCCGCCGGAGGTGTTCGTTGTTAGGTATGGCTAACCTAATCCCGATCACATGCCGTGTCCACAGCAGAAATGGAACACGGTGAGTAACTATCCGGAAAGGACCAGTCGATGATCACATCCAGAGCTGGTGCTCTGGGGCGACGGTCGGCGACCTGGGCGGCCGCGGCCGTACTGGGCACCGCGACCGCACTCGTCGGCGCCGCACCCGCAGTGGCTGCCCCTGCCGACATCACCGAGGGAAGCCTGAACTGGGGCTTCAAGGAGTCGTTCCGCAACTACGTGTCGTCCGGCGACGGCAACCCGCCGATCGCGGTGAGTGGCGGTGCGTCGATCAACGCCGATGGCACGTTCGCCTTCCCGTCCACCGGCGGCAGCTACGACGCCGAGACCGGTGAGACGAACGCCACGTACGGCGGCACGGTCGTCTTCTCGTTCCCGGCGCACACGTTCACCATCACCCTGGCCAACCCGACGGTGGCCACCTCCGGCGGCACCGGCGTCCTCAAGGCCGACGTCGAACTGGAAAGCACCGCGTTCCCGTCGGTCGACGTCACCCAGGCGGTCATCGCCGACCTCACCACCACCGACGCCAACCTGGCGGCTGGTGCGGACGGCATCACCGGCACCGACCTGACCGCCATTCTGACCGCTGAGGGCGCCGCCGCATTCGCCGGCTTCTACCCGGCCGGTGAGGTCCTCGATCCGCTGTCGTTCGAGGCGGTCACCTCCGGCGGCGGTGGACCGGCCGCTCCGTCGGTCGACGTCAACCCGGACACCGACGTCGATTCGGCCGGCGCCACCATCACCGTCGACGGCAGCGGCTTCGACCCGCAGGCCAACGACGCCGCCGGGATCTACGTGTCGTTCGGCCCGAAGGTCGACGAACACTGGACCAACGCCAGCGTCCTGCAGGTCACCAAGTGGGTGAGCAGCACCAACGAGCCGACCGACGCCCGGGACACGATGAACCCGGACGGCTCGTTCAGCACCACGCTGCCGATCAGTGCCCAGTACACCGACCGCAACGGCAACGCGGTCGACTGCACCGTCACCCAGTGCTATGTGATCACCTTCGCTGCGCGCGGGTCCGCCGACCGCAGTCAGGACACCTTCACTCCGATCAGCTTCGCGGCCCCGGCCGGCGGCGGCGACGCCAGCCAGCAGATTGCCGCGACCGTGCTGGGCGGCGGCCCGCTCACGCTCAGCGTGGCCGGTTCGTCGGTCACCCTGCCGCCGACCGGCAACGGCGCCGTCACCAGCGGCGAGCTGAACACCGCCACCGTGTCCGACCTGCGCGGCACCAACGCCGGCTGGAGTCTGGTCGGCCAGGTGGGTGACTTCGTCGCCGCCGGCGGCGCGGTCATCGCGGCGGACAACCTCGGCTGGGCGCCCACCGCATCTGTGGTGGACGACCCGCTGGTCGGGCAGAGCGGCACGGTCACCCCGGGCGCGGTGGCCGACCCGGGTGCCGGACTCGGCACCGCCCGGGCCCTGTGCACCTCGGCGGCCGGCGCCAGCGCCGGCAGCTTCACCTGCGGCGCGCAGCTCAACCTCGGCGTACCCGCTGCGGCGGCGCCGGGCGACTACACCGCGACCCTGACGCTGACCTTGTCCTGAGGATCAGCTCCCAGCTGATCCTGTCCTGAGGATCAGCCACACCGGCCGGTGCGGGGCCGCGACGGTCCCGCACCGGCCACCGGCCCGACTGGAGCGCCCGATGTCCGCCCCGCCCACCCGTCGCCCGAACCGCCGCCGCGCCACCATCGGCCTGCTGGTGGCCGGACTGCTCGCGTTGCCCGGCGCCACCCCGGCCGCCGCTCAGCCGGCCGGTCCGGCTCCAGCCGACGCGGTCACCTGGGCGGTGCAGCCGTCCAGCGCGGACGGGCCGACCGGACGCAACTACTTCGTCTACGACCTCGCCCCAGGCGCGGAGATCACCGACCATGTCGCGGTGCGCAACCTCGGCGACCAGGACCGGACGTTCACCGTGTACGGCACCGACGGGTTCCTCACCGAAGACGGGGCGTTCGCCCTGCTCCCGGCCGACGAACCGGCCACCGACGTCGGCACCTGGATCCACTTCGACCAGCGAGAGTACGCAGTGCCGGCCGGGGACCGGCTGGACATCCCGTTCCGCCTGACGGTGCCGGCCAACGCGACACCCGGCGACCACGCCGGCGGGGTGATCGGTTCCATCGCCCAGCTCCGTACCGACGCCAGTGGCCAGCAGGTCAACGTCGACCAGCGGGTCGCCGCCCGGGTCTACCTGCGGGTCGACGGCCCGGTCCGGCCGTCGGTCGACGTCGAATCGATGAGCATCAGCTACGACGACCCGGTCAGCCCGTGGAGCGACGGTGACGTGGAGGTCAGCTACCAGGTGCGCAACACCGGAAACATCCGCGTCGGTGGTACGGGTGCGGTGCTGCTGGACGGCCCGCTGGGTTGGGAGCTGGCCCGCACCGATCCGGTCGACCTGCCCGAACTGCTGCCCGGCAGCACCTTTACGGTGACCGAGCGGATCACCGGCGTACCGCCGGCGCTGCGGCTGACCGCCACCGTCGATCTGGCCCCGACCACAGTGGACGAGGCGTTGCCGCCGGTCACCCGTACCGCCGGGGTCTGGGCGCCGCCGTGGTTGCTGCTCGCCGCGATCGTCGCCCTCGCCGGGTGGCTCGGGGTACGCCGCTGGCGTACCCGCCGCACGGCCTCCGGCACCGCCCCGACCAGCACCGCGCCGTGATCGGCCGGCGAACCTCGGTGTGCGCCCTGGCCCTGGTCCTGGTCGCCGGGGCCGGCGGCCTGCCGTCGGCACCCGCGACCGCCACCGCGCCCCAGGTCGCCGTCGCACCGGCTGACGCCCCCGTCGGTGAGTCGGTGAGCGTCACGCTGACCGGCTGGCCGACCGGCACCGTGCAGCTGGAGGTCTGCGGCAACCGGGCCCGCCGGGGCGCGCTCGACTGCGCCACCGGATCGGCCCGACAGCTGTACGTCGCCGACCCGCAGCCGGTCGCCGCCCAGCTCACCGTCGCCGCGCCGCCGGTGGCCTGCCCCTGCGTGGTTCGCGCCCGGGCCCTCGCCTCGGACGAGGAGGACGCGGTGGTGGTATCGGTGGCCGGCATCGCCGCGATCGACGTCACCGATCTGACCGCACCGGTTGCCCCGGCCGGGCCCGATCTGGCGGGGCTCCGGCTGGCCGGGGTGAGCGTGGCACCGGCCGAGCGGAACTGGTTGGCCCTGTTTGCCCTACGCGGCGAGATCACCATCGACGTCGACCTGCGCAACGACGGCACCGCCGAGGTCGGTGCGGCGCAGCTGTCCCTGCTGACCGGCCGGCCCGGCCGCGCGACATCAGTGGTCGAGGCCACCGACATCGCGCCGCTGCCGGCGGGGCATGGCACAACGGTCCGGATCGTGGTGCCGGTCGACGGACCGCTGTACGGCCGGTACGCCGTGCTGGGGCGGTTGACCACGGCGGAGATGGTTGGCGGCTCCGCCGCGGTGGAGTTCGAGGTGCAGACCGAGCGGTACCCGTGGGGCTGGGCGGCGGTGGCCGGCCTGCTGATCCTGGTGCTGCTGGTACGGCAGTTCGTCGGGTGGCGGCGCGCCGGTCAGCTGAGCGGCTGAGCCGGCGCGGCGGCCAGCTGGCGGTGCCGCCGCGCCGGCCGGTCGTCAGCAGCGGTTGATGGTCGAGTTGTTCAGCGCGATGTTGCGGATGACGATGTTCTGCCCGCACGGGTTTTCGTTGATCTGCGAATTGGTCAGCGTCAGGTTCTGCAGGGTGATGTCGCGCGACACCGGGAACTCGGTGCGCGAGGCGATCCGTACGTCCGAGCCGTTGACCGAACCGGAGACCGCCGCGATGTTCACGTTGTAGCAGTTCTCCAGCAGGATCGAGTTGCTGCCGGTGCCAGAGATGTCGATCCGGTCGATGACCACGCCGCCGGACTCCGACACGCAGAAGATGCCCCGGCCGCCGCCCCGGGCGACGACTGTGCCGACCCGGATGTTCGTCGGGTAGCTGTTGCCGACCCGGCCGTTGCGGTTGGCCATCCGGAAACCGGCGTAACCGGTGCCGGTGCCGGCACCCTGCGCATCGACGGTGCCGACGGTCGCGTTGATGGTGTCGTTGAGTATCAGGCCGGAGTAGCCGGTGTTGCGGGCGGTGACGGTGCCGATGGTCAGGCCGTCGACCCCGTACGTCTCGACGCCGTGGTTGCTGGTGCCCTGGACGTACACGTCGTCGATGCGTACGTTGCGGGTCCGTTGGCTGCGGTCGCCGTGGTTGTCGATCCGGATGCCCAGGCCGGCGGTGACCCGGATGTCGATCTGGCCGAGGGTGATGTTGGTTCCGTTGCGGACGAAGATTCCGTACTGCGGGTTGCCGGTGATGTTGAGCCGGGTCACCTCGACGTCGGTGACGCCGCGGGCGTACACCACCGCCTGGTCGCCGGAACCGGAACCGGTGACGTTGACCGTGCCGCAGACCTCGAGCGTCGTGTACGACGGGAGGGACAACCGAGAGTTGGCGCTGATCGAACCGGAGCCGCGGACCACGACCTTCTGCTTGCTGCTGCGGCCGGACGACAGGCTGTTGACAGCGGCCTGCATCGCCGAGAGCATGCTCGATCCGGTGTATACCGTGCTGCTGCCGTTGCGGGCGGTCCAGGTCGAGCCGTTGAGTACCGCTTCGGCGTGGAACGATCCGGACCCGCAGCCGCCGGAGCTGTCCAACCGGACCATCTGCCACTGCTGGTTCCAGCCGTTGAGGTCCCGGTACTGGGAGATGATCCCGCCGTCGGCGGTGGACCACTGCCACACGTCGAGAGCCTTGTTGCTGTGCCGGCTGATGAAGCGGACGTAGCCGCTGTCCGAGTCGGCGAGCCGGAAGTGCTGCCGGGTGCTGCCGTTGTCGTAGTTCTGAATCAGCTGGGCGCCGTCGACTGCGTTCGGTAGCTCCAGGTACTTGCCGCTGTGCCGAGATCTGATCTTGTAGTAGCCGCTGCCGACGTCAACGAACTGCCACTGCTGCGCCGCGCTGTCGTTGCGCGTCCACTGGACGATCGGTGCGCCGTCATGGGTTGCCCCGCCGTAGAGATCGATTGCCTTGCCGCTGTGCCGGCTGAGCATCACGTACCAGGCGCCGGTGTCGACGGTGGCAGCTGCGGCGTACTGCACGCCAACCGCCGCGCCGGTTGCGACCATGGCGGTCGTAGCGAGCGCCACGACGCCGGTGCGCCAGCGCCGCCATCTGGTGGTAGTCATGGAACCTCCTGGGTTGTCGGAGACTGCTTCTGTCTGGTCGCGCCCCAACCGCGACGAGGAAAGGGCTTTCCTGCTGTTACGGCAATGTATCGATCGCATTCAATAGAGTCAACACTGTCGATATCCTCCATGCCACGGCAAGCTGCTCCGTGATTCCGCGAAGGTTCCGTCGAGAGGTTTGCCGGGAGGGTCTGGTTCTGCAGGGAGGGCCCGTCGGAAGAATCTGAAAAAGCTGACGTCGGATGTCAGGTTTTGCTGGCACCGTCAGCGGCATGACCACACCACTGAACGGTAGGACAGCACTGGTCGCCGGGGCGACCCGGGGCGCCGGCCGGCGGATCGCCATCGAACTCGGCGCCGCCGGCGCCACCGTCTACGTCACCGGTCGCAGCACCCGACGGCAACGTTCCGAGATGGACCGCCCGGAAACCATCGAGGAAACCGCCGAACTGGTCGACGCCGCCGGCGGCACCGGAGTCGCGGTGCCGACCGACCACCTGGAACCGGACCAGGTCCGCGCCCTGGTGCAGCGGATCGACCGAGAACAGGGCCGGCTCGACGTGTTAATCAACGACATCTGGGGGGCCGACCATCTGACCGACTTCGAGTCGCCGATCTGGGAGCAGCCGCTGGACCGCGGCCTGCGGACGCTGCGGCTCGCCATCGACACCCACCTGATCACCAGCCACTACGCGCTGCCGCTGCTGATCCGCCAGCCGGGCGGGCTGGTGGTGGAGATGACCGACGGCACCGCCGACTACAACGGCACCCACTACCGCGAGTCGGTCTTCTACGACACGGCCAAGAACGCCGTCATCCGGCTGGCCTTCGCCCAGGCCGAGGAGCTGCGGCCGTACGACGCGACAGCGGTGGCGCTAAGCCCGGGCTGGATCCGGTCCGAGGCGATGCTGGATCACTTCGGGGTGACCGAGGCGAACTGGCGCGACGGCACCGCCAAGGACCCGCACTTCGCCATCTCCGAGACACCGGCGCTGGTCGGCCGGGCAGTGGTCGCTCTCGCCGCCGATCCGCAGGTGTCCCGGTTCACCGGGCGGTCACTGTCCAGTGGGCAGCTGGCCCGCGAGTACGGCTTCACCGACGTCGACGGCAGCAGCCCGGACGCGTACCGCTACATCGTCGAGGTCGTCGAGACCGGCCGGCCGGCGGACACCACCGGTTACCGCTGACCGGCGGTATCGCCGTACAGCGCGGCGAGCCGGCGGGCGGCGTCGCGCATCCGGTCCCGTAGCACGGGTGGGGCGAGCACCTCCACCTCCGGTCCGAGCGCCTGCAGTTGGCTGTACGCCACGTCGGGCGACTCGACCGGCAGCCGGGTGTGCACCCAGCCCTGAGCGTCGGGTGGCCCGGCCGCCTCATACGCTGCCTGGGCGGCCGGTGCCTCCACCGCCCAGCGCAGCGCCCGCAGCCCGGCCGGACTCAGCCGTACGACGATCTCGTCGACCAGAATGCTGCGGACGAAGTCGGCGGTGCCGGCCGCCCACACCTCGGCCAGATCGAAGCGGTGGTCGCGGTCGAAGACGTCGCCGGTGGCCTCGACTGCGGCGATCCGGTCCACCCGGTAGATCCGGTAGCCGTCGTTGACCTGGCCGACCTCGGGGACTCTGCCGACCAGGTACCAGGTGCCGTTCTTGAGCACCAGACCGTACGGCTGCACCGTTCTGACCACCTCGGTGCCGCCCCGCCGGTAGTTGAGTCGGACCACCTGGTCCTGCCAGGTGGCGCGGGCCAGGTCGGCCAGCGCCGGCGGTGGATCGGCCTGCCGGAACCAGCCGGGCGCGTCCAGATGGAACCGCTGCCGGGCTCGGCCGGCGGCGTCGCGCAGCCCGACCGGCAGCGCGGCGGTCACCTTGAGCTGGGCTACCCCGAGTACGTCGGCGAGGCCCATCTCATCGGCCGGTCCGGGCAGCCCGGACAGGAAGAGCGTCTCCGCCTCGGCCCGGCTCAGCCCGGTCAGCCGGGTCCGGTAGCCGTCCAGCAGCCGGTACCCGCCGGCCCGGCCCTGGTCGGCGTAGACCGGCACCCCGGCGGCGGACAGCGCCAGCACGTCGCGGTAGATGGTGCGCTCGGAAACCTCCAGCTCGCGGGCCAGCTCCGCGGCGGTCATCGTCTCCCGGGACTGCAGCAACAGGACCAGGGAGATCAACCGGGCGACCCGCACGGTCAGCGCCCGGCGGGTGAGCGCAGGGGGGATCCGTCGGCCACCCGCAACTGGTACGCCCGGTGCGGTGCCCAGCCGGCGACCAGGCTGAACCGGTCGCCACGGACGAAGGTCTCCCGCCATTCGACGGGCCGCCCGTCGGCCCGGCCGATCCGTTCAACGGCGAGTAGACCGACGCCCCGGCCGATGTCCAGCCGCCGGCGCTGCTCGGCGGTGGGCACGATGGCGTGGATGCGTTCCTCGCCGTCGGTGACCCGGACCTCGTGCCTGGCCAGCTCACTGTAGATGCCGGTACCGGTCAGGTCGGTGGTGAGCAGCGGCCGGGCCAGCTCGGCCAGCAGCCAGACCCGGTCGGTGGCCAACGGTTCGTCGTCGGCGAACCGGAGCCGTTCCAGATGTACGAAGCGGGTGTCCGGGTCCAGCCCGAGCCGGGCCGCGACGGCGACGTCGCCCCGCAGGTCGCGGGCGAGTACCTCGTTGCGCTGGCGCATTCCCCGCGCCTGCACCTCTTGGAAGAGCGAGTAGAGAGCACCGAGCGGCTGCTCGATCCGCTGTTGATGGACGGCGGTACGTCGGCCCCGGGCCGAGTCCAGCACCCCGGCCTGGCGTAGCCGGCGCAATGCCTCCCGTACCGTGTGCCGGCTGACGCCGTACTCGTCGACCAGCTCGTGCTCGCCGGGGAAGCCGGCGGCGAACCCGCCGGCGGTCAACCGGCGGACCAGGTCGTCGTGCAGCTGGGCCCACAGCGGCATTGGGCTGTCCCGGTCGACCGGCTGGGCCTGGTCAGTCATCGTCTGCCTGATCGTCTCGCGTCTGCTGTCCGGTCTTCTGGCGCTGTCCGGTTGTCTGGACAAGGTTACGCCGCAGCAGGTACGTGTCCATGATCCAGCCCTTGCGGCGGCGGGCCTCGGCGCGTGCGGTGACGACCCGGTCGGCCACCCGGTGCACCGGGCCGGCGATCAGGATCTCGTCCGGGGTGCCGAGGTACGCCCCCCAGTAGATGTCAATGCCGTCTGCGGCGGTGAACCGGGTGAAGGCGCACTGCGCGTCGAGCATCACCACCAGGTCGTCCACGCCGGCCGGGAAGCCCTCGTCGGCGAGCCGACGGCCGGTGGTGATCAGCACCGGGCGGCCGATCCGGTTCAGCGCGATCCGGTGCCGGGCGGTCAGCACGGCGACGCTGCTGATCCCCGGGACCACCTGGTGGTCGAACTCGACGACGTCGCGATCCCGCAGGTCGTCGAGGATGGCGAGGGTGCTGTCGTACAGCGCGGGGTCGCCCCAGACCAAGAAGGCGCCGCAGCCGCCGTCGGGTAGTTCGTCGCGGATCAGCTGGGCGAAGCGGTCGGCGCGGCGGCGGCGCCAGTCCTCGACCGCGGCCTGGTAGTCCGCCGCGGCCCGGTCCCGCTCCGGGTCGGCGATCTCAACCGCCCGGTACGCCCCGGTGGTGTGCCGGCGCAGAATCTCCTGCCGCAACGCCGCCAGGTCCTGCTTGACCGCGCCCTTGTCGAGCAGGAAGAACACGTCGACCCGACGCAGCGCCTCGATCGCCTGCACAGTCAGGTGGTCGGGATCGCCGGCCCCGATCCCGATGATCAGTATCTCTCGCACCCGAGAGAGTGTGCCGCACCTCGACCGGGCGGAGGTAGTCGCGGGCAGCAGCGAACAGGGCAACCTGTGCCGGCGGGACTTCCGCCAAGATCCGCCCGTCTTAACCGATTTCTTACGACTCTTACGAATTTATTACCGATCATCACTGTCTGTGGGCTAATAGCCACTTGCGCGGTTCGATGGAGGGGAAGCGCACCGTCCTCCTTGGCCGGTGCTCGACATCGAGAAAGGGGCAGTCATGCCACAGCGAGGTTCCGCCCTCCCGGCGACCCGCTCCCGGGCCAGCGCCGTGCGGCAACGCGGCATTCCCGGCACCGCCGCTGCTGCGGCCGGCGCCGGACCGTTGGCCAGCCTGTCCGAGCAGGACAGACAACTGTTCCGCCGATTCGGCTACGGTCCCACCGAGCCGATCGGCTCCACCCGCATCCAGCACGCGATCGAACAGTGGGCCGTCCGCACTCCTGACACGGTCGCCGTCGAACACCTCGGCGAACGCATCACCTACCGACAACTCAATCAGCAGGCGGACCGTCTCGCCGCCCGGCTGATCGCCGATGGGACACGTCCGGGCGACCGGGTCGGCGTGTTCATGCGCCGGTCGATCCCCATGGTGGTCGGCATCCTCGCCGCCCTGAAGGCCGGCGCCGCGTACGTGCCCCAGCACGCCGGGGTGGCCACCGAGGCCCACCTGCGGCACGTCACCGAGACCGCCGAGATCCGGATCGTGCTGACCAGCACCGAGACGATCGGTGAGCTGCCGCACCTGCCGGGCCGGGCGCTGATCACCGTCGACGAACTGCTCACCGAACCGCTGACGGACCCGGCGTACCCGGTCGTCCCGGCCGGCCCGACCAGCCCGGACGACGGCTGCTACGTGCTGTTCACCTCCGGTACCACCGGCCGGCCCAACGGGGTCACCGTCACCCACCGCAACGTGTGCAATCTGCTCCTGCCCGCCCCCGGCGACCTGGGCATCCAGCCGGGATGGCGGGTCGGGCAGATCCTCAACATCGCCTTCGACATGGCTGCCTGGGAGATCCTCGGATGCCTCAGCCACGGCGGCACCCTGGTCGTCCGGGGACGGGACATCGCGGCGACGGTCGAGACGGTGGACGTGGTGATCGCCACCCCGAGCGTGCTGGGCACCATCGACCCGGACCGGTGCCGCCGGGTCAAGACGGTCGCCGTGGCGGGCGAACCGTGCCCACGGGAGCTGGCCGACCGGTGGGCCCGGCAGGCGGTCTTCTACAACGGCTGCGGACCGACCGAGACCACCATCGTCAACACCATGCACCGGCACGACCCCACGTCCGGACGGCTCACCATCGGCCGGCCGACCCCGAACAACACCGTGTACGTGCTGGACGCCGACCGCCGGCCCTGCCCGATCGGCGAGGTGGGGGAGATGTGGGCGGGGGGTGACTGCGTGTCGGTCGGCTACCTCGGCGATCCCGAGCTCACCGGGCAGCGGTACGCCCCGGATCCGTTCCTCGGCGGTGGACGGATGATGTTTCGTACCCGGGATCTCGGGCGCTGGACGCCCGACGGTGAGCTGGAGCATCTCGGCCGCACCGACGACCAGGTCAAGGTCCGTGGGTTCCGGGTCGAGCTGGATTCGATCTCCGCCGTCCTGGAATCGGTGCCGGGGTGCCGTCGGGCGGCGACGATCAAGGTCGACAACCGTACGCTCGTGTCGTTCGTCGCCCCGGCGACCGTGGACCCGACGGCGGCGCGGGACGCGGTCGCCCGGACCCTGCCGTACTACTGTGTGCCCCAGCAGGTGCACGTCCTCGAGTCGCTGCCGGTGACCGACCGGGGCAAGATCGACAAGACGGCGCTGCGCCGGCTGCTGGACCGTCCGGCTCCGTCCGAAATACCGGCTCCGCTGCCGTGGCCCCGCCGGATCCTCAGCCATCCCCGGCTGGCGCCGTACCACCGGCTGGCCGCGCTGGTCCTGGTCGGCAACGCCGCGCTGCTGTACTACGCGCTGACCACCGGTGGCTGGTGGCGGGCGACCGACGGCGGCCTGGCGAACCTGTCCTACGCCGCTCTGGCCAACGTCGCCCTGGCCGTGGTGATCCGCCAGCAGTACGTGATCAACCTGCTGTTCTGGCTGGCCACCCGGGCGCCGACCCGGTGGCCGCTGCGCCTGCGGTGGGGGCTGGGCAAGGTGTACCACTTCGGTGGGCTGCACGTCGGTGGCGCACTCGCCGGCACCGCCTGGTTCGCCGGGTACGTCGCCGAACTGACCCGGCAGGCGCTGGCCGACCGGGCCGTCACCGCTGTACTGGTGCTGTCCTACCTGCTGATCGCGCTGCTGCTGGCATTGGTGGCGACCGCACTGCCGCCGGTCCGCGGCCGCCGGCACGACCTGTTCGAGCGGGTCCACCGGTTCGGCGGGTGGGCCGCGTTGATCCTCCTGTGGGCCCAGACGGTGCTGGTCGTCGACGGTACCCGCGACGGTACGCCGCTGGTCGGCGCGCTGCTCGGCTCGCCGCCGCTGTGGACCCTTGCCCTGCTCACCGTGAGCGTCGCCCTGCCGTGGCTGCGACTGCGCCGGGTACCGGTGCAGGTGGACCGGCCGTCGGGCCACGTGGCCCTGCTGACGTTCGGCCACACCACCCCGTTCGCCGGCTCGTCCACCGCGATCAGCCGTCGTCCGCTGCTCGAATGGCACTCGTTCGCCAACGTGCCGGCACCCGGTGAGCGCGGCTTCCGACTGACCGTCTCCCGGGCCGGCGACTGGACCGGTGCGTTGATCGATGAGCCGCCGAACCGGATCTGGGTCAAGGGCATCACCACCGCCGGCGTGGCCAACATCGAGACCCTGTTCACCCGGGTGGTGTACGTCGCCACCGGCAGCGGCATCGGGCCGGTGCTGCCGCATCTGCTGGCCGGCAAGGTGCCGGCGCACCTGGTCTGGTCCACCCGCAGCCCGCGGGCGACCTACGGCGACGAACTAATCGACGAGATCCTGCGGGTGCAGCCCGACGCCACCATCTGGGACACCGCGCGGCGCGGCAAGCCGGACATGGTGGCCCTGGCGCTCCAGGCGTGGCGGGCCACCAGTGCCGAAGCGGTGATCTGTATCGCCAACCAGAAGCTCACCCGGCAGGTGGTCCACGGGCTGGAGCGCCGGGGGATCCCCGCCTACGGCGCTATCTGGGACTCGTGAAACCGGGACCGGCCGACCCACCATCCTGCGAACCGACTGGAGGAACCGACATGCATCTGACGACCGAGCGGGACGGTGCCGTGGTCACCGTACGGCTGCACCGGCCCGCGGCCCGCAACGCACTCAGCACCGCGCTCTGCGACGAACTCGTCGCTACCCTGCGACCACTGGACCGAGACCCGGACATCGGCTGTTTCGTGATCACGGGGTCCGACGGCTTCTTCTCCGCCGGCGCCGACATCCGGGAAATGGCGGCGATGAGCCCGGTGCAGGCGATGACGGCCGATCTCTTCGCCGGCTGGGAGGAGTTCGCCGCGTTCCGGACACCGAAGATCGCTGCGGTCGCCGGCTACGCGCTCGGCGGTGGCTGCGAACTGGCCATGATGTGCGATTTGGTGTTCGCCGCCGAGGATGCCCGGTTCGGTCAGCCCGAGATCACCCTCGGGGTGATTCCCGGCATCGGCGGCACCCAGCGGCTGACCCGGCTGGTCGGCACGGCGAAGGCGATGGATCTGATTCTCACCGGGCGGATGATGCCGGCCCGGGAGGCGGAGCAGTGCGGCCTGGTGTCCCGGATCGTGCCCGCCGATCAGTTGCTCGTCGAGGCCCGGTCGGCGGCGGCGGTGATTGCCGGGCACAGCCGGCTCGCGGTCACCGCCGCCCGCGAGGCGGTCCAGCGGTCGCAGGAGGTCGGACTGCGTGAGGGGCTGCTGTTCGAACGGAGGGTCTTTCACGGATTGTTCGCCACCGCCGACCGAGCGGAGGGGATGTCCGCGTTCCTGGAAAGACGGCCGGCACGGTTCACCGGCAGCTGAGCCGACCGGGCTTCACTTGGCCGGCCGGGCTGTCACCGGCCGGCCAGCCAGCTGCGGCGGAGGGATCCGGCGGGATTTGATAGTTATTGTGCGTACGGATGAGGCGCGGGCTGGCTGAACCGGCAAGGATCGGCATATGAAGGTTCTCTTCCTGGGTGGCCCGTGGCATGACCAACGTCGCGAGGTGACGCCCCGCCGCCTCGCCGCTGCCGCGGACACCTTGCCAACGCAGTACACGGTGCCGCTCCGACCCGGGGTCAAGCCCGTCACCTACACCCGCCGTTACGCCCGCAGTCAGGGCGAGCGGCTGCCGGTCTACGTCGCCCCCGACTATTCCGGCCCGGCCCGCGCCTGACAAGGGCGGCGCCGACGCCCGAGCCGGCCGCCGTCACCGGTCGAGCCCCCGCAGCCGGTCGGCCAGCTCCCGCTCGAAGAAGTCCAGGAAACCGTCCGGGTCGGGCCCGGCGTTCTGCAGCACGATGTGGTCGAAACCGGCGTCGACGTACGGTTTGACCGCCTCGAGGTGCACCGCCGGGTCCGGCCCTACGCTGAAATGCGCGGCGATGTCGTCGGCGTCGACCATCGCCGAGGCCGCCTCGAAGTTCACCGGGTTGGGCAACTCGCTCATCACCTTCCAGCCGGTCAGTGCCCAACGGCTGGACTCCCAGGCCGCCTTGACCGCCTGATTCTCGTCCACCGCCCAGGCCATCGGCACCTCGGCGTAGCGCGGCCCGGCGCCGCCGGCCCGCCGGTAGTGTTCGACGATCGAGCCCTTCGGCTCGGTGGCGAACAGTCCGTCGCCGAGTTCGGCGGCCAGCCGGGCGGACTCCGAGCCGCTGGCGGCCACCGCGATCACCGGCGGGGTCGGCGGCAGGTCGAACACTCGCGCGTCGTCGAGCTGCAGGTGCTTTCCCTGGTACGTGTGGTAGCCGCCGGACCAGAGCAGCCGGATGATCTCCAGCGCTTCGCGGAGCCGCTCGTGCCGCCCGTGCACACTCGGGAACGGCTCCCCGGTGACGTGTTCGTTGAGGCGTTCGCCGGCACCCACGCCGAGGGTGAACCGGCCGTCGGACAGCAGCGCCACGGTCGCCGCGGCCTGGGCGACGATCGCCGGGTGGTAGCGCAGGCTCGGGCAGGTCACGCCGGTGGCCAGCCCGATCCGTTCGGTACGGGCGGCGACCGCACCGAGCACGCTCCAGGTGAACGGCGAGTGGCCCTGGGAGTCCAGCCACGGGTGGAAGTGGTCGCTCATCTCGACGAAGTCGAACCCGGCCTGCTCGGCCCGCACCGCCTGGGCAATCAGGTCGGCCGGTCCGAACGCCTCGGTAGCCAACTTGTAGCCGATCCGCATGTGTCTGCCCTCCCCTGTCTGCCGCTGACAGCCCGGTCGGATCCGACACCGTCCGGGCACTCCCGTCCGGAGTACCCACTACCAGCCGGGCCATACACGGAGCCGGTGGACATCGCTTCGCCGGTCGGCCGAGCGCCGGTCACCCTCTGGTGTTGCGTCGTCGGGCCAGTTTCGCCACGGCGAGGACCCGGGGCCTGCGGCCGCTGGCGAATCCGAACCCGAGGCCGTGCCGGAAGATCTCCGGGATCCAGTAGTGATCGTCCTCGCGGAAGATCACGCCGTTTGCTTCCAGCAGCCGGACCTGGTCAACGCTCAGCTGCGCCGAACTCAACGTGATCGGGAGCTTCTTCTGGTCGGCGTCCAACTGGTTGAGGTGGCTGAGGATATCGCCGACCGGCTTGTTTTCGTTGCTGATCGCTGCGATCTTTTCCTCGCTGCAGAGGGGAAGCGAGTCGCGCATCGCATTGGGCGTGAGTATACGATCAGACCAACGTTCAGCTCCGACCGACGATTTGGCGGACTGGGCAAGAAAGAAGACGATGTCCCGAGCCTGGATGTCGCCCTGGAAGTCAGACAATGCAGCGAAGAACCAAACCTCGGAACGGGCTTCCTTCGACTTCGGGGTCCCCATCTTGTCACCCCACACCGCGAGCATGAGGTTCGACAGCTCGTCGGCGCTGGCGGTTCGGACCTCGTCGTCTGAGGAGCTCAGGGCATCCGCGCGCTGGCAGACCCACGCGGCGAGCCGTAGCGCCTCCTCGCGATTCCAGTGTAGTTCGTACTTCTCGTACCGCTTCTCGAACTGGCCGACGTTCTGGTGGATCGCCTTCTGAACCAAGTCGCGCCGGACGAACGCGACCATACCGAGCGGGCGGCCTCGCAGTGCCCGCAGCCAGTCTGCACAGTCGACGAGCAGAGTCCGTAGCCCGAGTTGCTGCCGCCAGTCGTCGGCGAAGTTCGGAAAGACGTCCTCCAACCCGTCTACGACGAAGATCGCCGATTGTTGTCTGGCGAACTCGGTCAGTTTTTCCTCCGCAGACTCCGGAGTTGCGTCCAGCCCGAGCGACCGGGCAAAACAGGTCAGCCAGATTCGGCGCCACTCGGTGGGTTTCATTTCCTTGGCCCAGGCGTCGGTTATCATCGTCCGGATCTGCAGTGAGTTCGCAGCCTCTCCGCCAGTGAGTCTTCGTGCCTCTTCGTCTCGCCGCTCGTTGATCAGCGGTGCGGGATGGTCGAGATTGCTCGAGGCCAGCACCGGGATCGTCGGTGCCGGTAGAGGTACGTCGTCGACGCCGGCAGCCTGGGCGAACTGCGCCCAGGTAGGACGGCGGCACAGTTGGAGAAAGGTGAATGTCTTGCCTGCGCCCTTTCTGCCGATCACGATCGCGATCGGCAGCTCGGTCCGGTGCGCCGCGGCGAGATTGCGCAGCGAGTCGGTCACCAGAAAATCGTCTGTCAGGGATGTTTCCGCATACACCAGGTTGCCCGCTGCGCGCCCCAGCCCGGTCCTGAGCTCGTCCAGGTTTGCCGGCGCGGTCGCCGGGCGGCCCGTCGTTGAATCCTCCGGAAGGCGCTGCTGGAGCGACTCGATGAGTGGCGCGAGGCATTCGGTGAGCCGGGCCTGCCCGATACGGTCGGCGACGTCTGCCCAGGAAGCCGGCAGGTTGAGGAGACCAGGGCTGAAACGACTGGTCATCAACGGGATGGCGATGTCCGCGTCCACCATGACATTGATCTGGGCGGAGGGCTGGTCGGCGCGCAACGAGATCGTACGGGCGGTGCGGAGCAGATCGGTGGCTACCTCTGCGAGCCGTTCGTCATGATCCTGATCACTGAACTGAGTGATCAGCAGGGAGCAGAGCGGATCATCCTCCCGGGCCGGTGCCAGCCGGGCCAGCTCGCGGAGTACCTGATCGGTTCCTCGTACCGATTGATCACTGATCGTAGTGGCGAACACTCGCGCGACTCGTGGATCGAGCAGCAGCGGTGCGCTGAGTTCACTGGCGCCGGCGCGGAGATCGACCAGAACGGCGTCAACGCCTAGGGTGGCACCGAGCTGCGCCAGCGAGTTGGCGAGCACATATGGGTCACGATCATCGGTGAGCAGATGGACGGGCTCGATGTCCGGCGGGGAGAGACGGTTGTGATCGCGGCGGGCCGGCATGACGATCACCCCGTCGAGTTCCTGATTGACGAGGAACTTTCGTCCGATCGTCACCGCCTCGGTGAACTCGGAACCGGCTGCACCGTGCACCAGCGCGAGGAAGTCCTCGTAGGCGAAGTCAACCCTGATCGAGTCGCCGACCATCCAGGTGATTCCCGGTGCCTCCAGGTCCGCGTCGACCAGCAGCACCCGTAGCCCGGCAGCGGTGAGCCGTTGGGTGGCGGCGACACAGTGTAGGGTGCGCCCCACGCCCCCCTTGAAGGAGTGGAACGCGATCACCGGCATCTCGGCGGGAAGCGGTGAGGTCGGTGGAGGGAGCTGCTCGGCCAGTTCCGCTACGACTCGACGTTCACTCCATCGGGGTCGTCGGTCAAGTGGCGGGACATCTGTGCCGGTGATGAGCGTGACCGGAAGCGGACGTTCTTCTCCTGCGTCGTCGAGCAGCACGCACCCACGTTCGGGTTCGATCGTCAGCGGGCCGAGCACATCGCGAAGCCAGGTCCACACCGTCTCCGGCTGGGTGGACTGGTCGATGAAGAACCGAACGCTGTCCCAGTACGCGTCGACCTCGCGTAACCAGGCGGGCCATTGGCCTTGCCGCGCGAGTCGCGCAAAGTATCGATTGACGTCGATCCAAGTGAACAAGTGATCGGGATGGGCGATCCGCACGGCGTCCTGATCATCGTTCATCGACCGAGCTCCTTTCGACACCAGTTCCCGAGCGAGGTCAAGCCTGCCACACACCGTTGCTCGTCCTTGGGATCCAGGCCGGCGCCGTATCGCCACGCTTCGTGCAGTCGGGGAACGGTCACCGGCGCGGCGGCCAGCTGGCCTGACGCCGCCCTCCGGCAGTCCACCAACTGCTGGTACTCGGCGGCGTTCAGCCTGAAGTGCGCGGCGAGCCGCCGAAGATCATGGCTGAGCAGGTAATCGGGAAGCTGGTCGGTCCGCTGCAGGTTCGTGCGGCGCAGGGCGACGGCTTTGAGCCCACACTCGACCGAGTAGAAGCGGAGCAGATGCGAAACCGTGCCGGGATTGTTGTCTGCGGCGTCCCTGAGCCGGGCGTAGCTGTTCGCAAGATCACGATGCGTGACGTGTAGGGGCACCGAGCGATGCTACTGCTGTCGCCGCAAGATGGTCGGCCCGCGATCCGGTCGGCCCGGTTGAACGACGACAGCGTGGACAGTTTCAGCGCCAGGCCGGGTCGCGGCGCAGCAGCAGGGCGCTGTTGAAGCCGTCGAAGCCACGGGCGGCGACCAGCGCGGCGTGCCCCGTGCACTCCCGTGCCGTACGGACGAAGTCCAGGTCGCAGCCGGGGGCCGGGCGGCGCGGTGCGGCGGTCGGCGGCAGCAGCCGGTGCCGCAGCGCCAGCAGCGCCGTCGCCACGTCCAGCGCCGCACTGCCCTGGTGTGCTCGCCCGGTCAACGGCTTCGGCGTGGTCACCGGCGGCGGCGTCGGGCCGAAGACGGCCCGCACCGCCCGCGCCTCGGCCCGGTCGAAACGCGGTACGCCGAGCGCGTCCGGCAGACAGACGTCCACCTGGGCCGGAGCCACCCCGGCGGTCGCCAACGCCCGGCGCATCGCCCGGGCGTACTGGTCGGCGTCCCCGCCGGTGTGCCGGTCGGTGTGCCGGGCGTCGTGGCTGGCCCCCCAGCCGGCGACCTCGCCGTAGATCACCGGCGCACCCCGGGCCAGCGCGTGCCCCAGCTCCTCGACGACCAGCACCGCACCGCCCTCACCCGGCAGGTAGCCGGCGGCGTCGACGTCGAACGGCAGGTACGCCGACTCCGGGTCGGTGCCGGTGCTGAGCAGCCCGCTCCGCAGCTGGCAGGCCAGCGCGTACGGGCTCAGCGCGCATTCGGTGGCACCGGCCAGCACCACGTCGGCGCCCCGCCGGATGGTCCGGGCGGCGTGCGCCAGGCTGTCCAGCCCGCCGGCCGCCTCGGCGACCAGCACCCCGCAGGCACCCTTGAACTGGTGGGCGATGGAGAGCTGGCCGACACTGGCGGCGTAGAACCAGGCGATCGACTGGTACGCCCCGACGGTACGGCCGGGCCGGCTCCACAGCCGCTGCAGCTCCCGCTGGCCGAACAGGTTGCCCCCGGACGAGCTGGCCAGTGCCACCGCGTACCGGTCGGGGTCGTCGGCGGTGTCCGGCAGCCCGGCGTCGGCCAGCGCCAGCCGGGTGCCGGCGAAACCGAGATGGGTCCACCGGTCGGTCTGCACCGCCCGCCGGTTGTCGGTCCACTGCAGCGCGTCGAAGTCGGTCACCTCGCCGGCCAGGGTGACCGGGTACGGCGCCGGGTCGAACAGGGTGATCCGCCCGGTGCGGACCTGCCCGGCCAGGGTCGCCTTCCAGTGCGCGTCGGCACCGAGTCCGGTCGGCGCCACCACGCCGATCCCGGTGACCACCGCCCGGCGGCCGGGCACCGCGGCCCGCTGACCGGGCAGCGCGGCCGGGGGGCCGTCGGCGCTCACCGTACTGTCCTGTCCGGTCGGGCGAAGACCATCGCCGACTGGAATCCGCCGAATCCGCTGCCGACCGACAACGCGACGTCGACCGGTAGCTCACGAGCGGTGTTCGGGACGTAGTCCAGGTCGCATTCCGGGTCGCGGGTGCGCCAGTTCGCGGTTGGCGGGACCATCCCGTGCGCCATGGCGAGCGCGCAGGCCGCCATCTCGATCGAGCCGATCGCGCCGAGCGAATGCCCGATCATCGATTTGATCGAGCTGACCGGCACCCGGTACGCCGCGTCCCCGAGCGCCCGTTTGAACGCGGCTGTCTCGTGCCGGTCGTTCTGCCGGGTGCCGGAGCCGTGTGCGCTGACGTACGACACGTCGTCCGGGTTGAGCCGGGCCTGGTCCATCGCGTCCACGATGGCCAGTGCCATCTCCGCGCCGTCCGGCCGCAGCCCGGTCATGTGGTAGCCGTTGCTGCGGGTGGCGTACCCGCCGATCTCGCAGTAGATCCGCGCGCCGCGCCGCCGCGCGTGGCCCAGCTCCTCCAGCACCAGCACGGCGGCCCCCTCGGCGAGCACGAACCCGTGCCGGTCGTTGTCGAACGGCCGGCTGGCGTGCGCCGGGTCGTCGTTGTCCGGGCTGGTCGCCCCGATCGCGTCGAACGACGCGACGGTGACCGGGGAGATCGGCGAGTCGGCGGCACCGGCGAGCATCACGTCCGCGTCCCCGTCGACGATCAACTGGTGGGCGTAGCCGATCGCGTCGATGCCGGAGGTGCAGCCGGTGGAGATCACCTGCGCCGGCCCGTGCAGCCCGTGCCGGCAGGCCACGTCGGCGGCCAGGCTGCTGGGCACCAGCGCCTGATAGAGGTACGGCATGGTGCAGTCCGGGTCGACCAGCCAGTGGCTGCCCGCGTCGCTGGCCACCACGTACTCCTGCTCCAAAGCCACGGTGCCGCCGACCGCCGAGCCGAGCGCCACCCCGGCCCGCTGCCGGCCGGCGTCGTCGAGGCACAGCCCGGCGTCGGCGACCGCCTCGATCGAGCAGGCGAGGGCGAACTGGACGTACCGGTCGGCCCGTCGCCGCTCGCGCGGGCCGAGCCCGGCGCCCGTCGGGTCGAAGTCGCATTCGGCGGCGATCTGGGACCGGAACGGGGACGGGTCGAAGACGGTGATCCGGCGGGTCGCGGTACGCCCGGCGGTGATCGTCGCCCAGAACGCCTCCCGGGTGGCGCCGCCCGGGGCGACCACCCCGACACCGGTCACGACCGTACGCCGGGACGACCCGGCCGCGGTCACGGCCGGTGCCCGTTGGGTGTGGTGGTCCGGGTGCGCGGCATCGGCCGGGGGCCGGACCTGGCGGAGTCCCGACCCGCCCCGGCGGTGTCCGGACCGGGGCCGAGCACCGCCGGTCCCTCGGTGTCGACGTGGCCGAGTTCGGGACGCGGCGCCAGCGGGCTGAGGTGGAAGACCACTTCGGCCGGCCCTCTGCTGACGTTGCGCAGCCGGTGCCGGGTGTTCATCGGCACGAACAGCCCTTCGGCGCGGTGCACCGCCACCGGCAGGTCGTCCAGGTCGACGACAATCTCACCGCGCGCGACGTAGAGGAACTCCTCGCTGTACGGGTGGTAGTGCTCGGCGATGCGTTCGCCGGGGCGCAGCACCGCCAGGCCGAGGAAGCCGGAGGTGCTGCCGACCGTCCGTGGACCGAGCAGGACGCGCAGTTCGCCGCCGCGTCGCCGGTCGGCGGCGAGGTCGCGGGCGGCGACGAGCCGTGGATCGTTCATCGGGTGCCTCCGGCGGGGTCTGCGGTGCGGGCGAGGGTTTCGATCCGGTCGCGGATGATGTCCAGCTGGATCCGGCTGTTGGTGTTGATCCGTTCGGTCATGCCGGCGTTGTCGAGCGGCGCGGTCGGTCGCATGGCGAAGTCCTGCACCCAGGTCATCCGGGTGCCGCCGGGGACCTCGGCGTAGTCCCAGCGGATCCGCATGTACTCGAACGGTCCGGTCTCCACCCGGTGGGCAAGCACCCGGCGGCGGCTCCGGTCGGCGGTGCGTTCGCTGACCCAGCTCCAGACCGTTCCGTTCTCGTCCGGGTGCATGGTCAACCGGAACCGCACGGTGTCCCCTTGCCGGTGCACGATCTGCACCGACGCGTACTCGGTGAACAGGTCGGGCCACCGGTCGACGTCGTTGGTGACCGCCCAGACGAGGTCCAACGGGGCGGCGATCACCACGCTGTTCTCGGTGTGTCCGGGGGGCGGCCCGGTGGTGGTCGCGCCGACCCCGGCGGCCGCATCGGCGTCGGTAGCCGAGTTGGCTTCGCCGGTGATTTCGTCGGCGACCAGTTCGGCGATCTCGACGATGGTCAGGTCCGCGCTCTCCGGCGGGATCCGCACCTGGTACCGGTCGGCCACCACGGCCTGAAGTTCCAGCAACGCCAGCGAGTCCAGGCCGAGTTCGGCCAGGGACGCCGTCGGCGCGTCGGCGGCGCCGGCCGGGTCGAGCCCGCAGTTGCGTACCAGGATCGCGGTGATGTCCGCGGCGGTGACCTTCTGCTGATCATCGGTGATGCTCATCCGCTCCTCCTCGGGTGTGTGTGGTCAGGCCGTACGGGTCTGCGACGGCTCGTCGAGCAGCCGGCCGACCAGGCCGGTCGAGAGCCGTCCCTTGCGGAACATGGCGTCGTCCAGCACGCGGCGCAGGAACGGGACGGTGGTGTGGACGCCGGGGCCGCGTACGTCGAACTCGCTCAGCGCGCGCTCCATCCGGTTGAGCGCCAGTTCCCGGTCCGGTGCCCAGACGACGACCTTGGCCAGCAGCGGGTCGTAGTGCGGTCCGACGACGTACCCGGTGTGGCCGTGGGTGTCGACCCGGGTGAACGGGCCGCCGGGGATCTCGAAGCGGTCCAGCCGGCCAGGTGTCGGGGTGAACCCGCGCTGCGGGTCCTCGGCGTTGACCCGGCATTCGACCGCGACGCCCCGGGGCCGGATGTCCGGCTGGCGCAGCCGCAGCGGCGTACCGCAGGCGATGTGGATCTGTTCCTGCACCAGGTCCACCCCGCTGATCATCTCGGTGACCGGGTGTTCCACCTGGATCCGGCAGTTGATCTCGATGAAGTGGAACTGGTCGTTCTCGTCGACCAGGAACTCGAAGGTGCCGGTGCCGACGTAGCCGACCGCGAGCGCGCCGCGCAGCGCCACCGCGGCCATCTCGTCGAGCATCGCCGCCGGCAGCGTAGGTGCCGGACCCTCCTCAATGAGCTTTTGATGCCGGCGCTGCACCGAGCAGTCCCGGGTGCCCAGGTGCACCCCGTTGCCGTGGCCGTCGCAGAGCACCTGCACCTCGACGTGCCGGGCCTGGGTGAGGAACCGTTCCAGGTAGACCCGGTCGTCGCCGAAGACCGCCCGGGCGGTCTGCCGGGTCCGGTGGTACGCCGGCGTCAGATCCGCCTCGTCGGTGACCACCGTCATTCCCCGCCCACCGCCGCCAGCCGCCGCCTTGATGATCACCGGATAGCCGATCTCGGCGGCGACCGTGGCGGCGTGGGCACTGCTGGGCACCGGCTCCCGGCTACCCGGCGGCAGCGGCAGGCCGGCCGTCCCAAGCACGTCCCGGGCCTTGGCCTTGTCCCCGAGGGCCAGCATGACCTGCGGCGGTGGGCCGATGAAGACCAGTCCGTTCTCCGCGCAGATGTCGGCGAAGTCGACGTCCTCGGAGAGGAAGCCGTATCCGGGGTGGACGGCCTGGGCACCGGTGCGCCGGGCCGCTTCGACGATCGCCGCCGCGTTGAGGTAGCTGGCCCGGCTCGGCGGCGGGCCGATCTGCACCGCCTCGTCGGCGAACCGGACCACCGCCGAGTCGCGGTCCGCGGTGGAGTGCACCGCTACGGTCCGTACGCCGAGCTCCCGGCAGGCCCGGGCGACCCGCAGCGCGATCTCTCCCCGGTTGGCGATCAGAATCTTCTCGAACACGGTCACCGCCTCCTCAGCCCGGTGCCACGGCGATCAGCGGCTGGTCGAATTCGACCGGTTCGCCGTCGCCGGCCAGGATCTCCACGACGACCCCTGGCCGGTCGGTGGTGATCTCGTTCATCAGCTTCATCGCCTCGACGATCCCGATCACCTGACCCGGCTCGATCGAGTCGCCTACATCGACGAATGGCGCTCCGCCGGGCTCTGCGGCCCGGTAGAACGTGCCGACGATCGGTGACCCGATCCGGTGCCCGGACGCTGGCGTGGCCTGGTCCGCTGGCGGTGCGGTCAGTCCGGCCGCCGGCGTGTCGGCCGGGGACGACGGTGGGGCCGGGACCGGCGTCGTCCGGTCGTGCCACTCGATGTCGATCACCGTGTCGCCGTGCCGGACCTGGACCCGGCGCAGTGGACCGGTGAGTTCACCGACCAGCGCCCGGGTCTGCTCGGCGAGTCGACGTAGCTGACCGCCCGGCTCCGACCCGGCCGGGGTTCCGTTGGCGGCGGCACTGGTCATCGCGGACTCACCTGGATCGTCGGGTCGCTGTCGGGCTGCGGTACGTCGGCGTCGACGGTGCCCGCCCCGTACCGGCGGAACCGTCGGGATCGTCGACACAGCAGGTCGGTGATGGGTACGGCGAGCAGGTCGGACAGCGCGGCGGTCAGCGCCGCCCGTACCCGGTCGGCGGCGCTGGCCGGATCGCGCTGCGCGCCGCCCGGTGGTTCGCCGACGATGCCGTCGGCGACGCCGAGGCGTGCCAGGTCGGGCGCGGTGAGCTGGAGCGCGGCGGCGGCCCGGGGCGCGGCGGCCCGGTCGTGGAACAGGATGGCGGCGCAACCCTCGGGACTGATCACCGAGTAGACGGCGTTCTGCAGCATCAGCACCCGGTCGGCGACGGCCAGCGCGAGCGCTCCGCCGCTGCCGCCCTCACCGGTGACGACGGCGACCACCGGGGTGGGCAGTCGGGCCAGGGTGCGCAGGCAGGTGGCGATCGCGGCGGCCTGGCCTTGTTCCTCGGCGTCGACCCCCGGATGTGCGCCCGGGGTGTCGATCAGGGTGACCACCGGCAGTCCGAGCCGGGCGGCGAGCCCCATCACCCGCAACGCCTTGCGGTAGCCGGCCGGGCTGGCCATGCCGAAGTTGCGGGCCAGCATCTCCCGGGAGTCGTGGCCTTTCTGCTGCCCGATGACGGCGACCGGCTGGTCGCCGAGCCGGGCCAGCCCGGCGACGATCGCCGGGCAGTCCGCGCCGAGCCGGTCGCCGTGCAACTCGACGAAGCCGTCGAACGCCGTTCGCAGGTAGTCCAGAGTGGTCGGCCGGGCCAGGTCCCGGGCGGTACGCACCGACTGCCAGGCGGTCGGCGTCGCGTCGGTCCGATGCGTCGGCCTGGGGCGCGGAATCGGCCCCGTTCCCGCCGTCGTCGATCCGGCCACCGGCACCGGCCCGTCGTCGGGCCGGGCGGCCCGCCCGGCGGACGCGGCCAGCGGACCTGCTCCGGCCCGGCCACCCGCGGCCAGCGCGAGCAGGGCGCGCAGCCGGGGGCGTAGGTCGTGGCGTTCGACGACCATGTCGACCTGGCCGTGCCGGAGCAGGAACTCCGCGGTCTGGAAACCGGGGGGCAACGCCTGGCGGATCGTCTCCCGGATCACCCGGGGGCCGGCGAACCCCATCCGGGCGCCGCGTTCGGCGATCACCAGGTCGGTGTTGGTGGCGAACGAGGCTGCGACGCCGCCGTACGTCGGATCGGTGACGACGCTGACGGTGAGCAGTCCGGCGGCGCGCAGTTCGGCGATCGCGCAGCTGACCGTCGCCATCTGCATCAGCGCCAGGACGCCCTCCTGCATCCGCGCCCCGCCGGAGGCGGTGACCAGCACCAGCGGATCCCGGGCGGCGAGCGCCTCCTCGGCGGCGCGGGTGATCAACTCGCCGGTGGCGCAGCCGAGGCTGCCACCGAGGAACCGGAAGTCCATCACCGCCAGGACGGCCCGATGCCCGCCGATCCGGGCGGCGCCGCACAACACCGCCTCCGCCAGGCCGGTCGCCGCCCGCGCCTGGGCCAGCCGTCGCCGGTACGGCATCGAGTCGACGAACCTCAACGGGTCCACCTCGGCGGCGCGGTCGGCGAGCCTGGTGAAGCTGTCCGGGTCGACCAGCTGTCCGATCCGATCCGCCGCGGTCAACCGCTGATGGTGTCCACACTCGGGGCAGACCTCCAGGTTGCGGCGCATCCGTCGCCGGTAGACCAGTGCGTGACAGGCGCGGCAGCGCAGCCAGCGGTTGCGGCCCGGGGCCGCCACGGTGGTCATCGGGGCCGCCCGGTCGGTGCGTCCCAGTGGTAGAACCGGTGCGCCATCGCGTCCCGAGGTGACCGCCAGCTCGCCAGGTACGGGCTGATGTAGCTGGCGAGTCGGCGGCTGACCTCGTCGAACTCCGGGTGTCGCCGGGCGGCGGCCACCGCGTCCGGTCCGGTCTCGTCGGTCTCGATCAGATGCACGTACAGGTCGTGCAGCCGGTAGAGCGACCGGTGCCGTACCCCGGCCAGGTGGGGCAGGTCGGTCAGGTCCGATTCAGCGAAGATCTCCGCGACCTGCTGCTCCGCGTCGGGGACGACCTTGGCGATGATCAGCGAGCGATCCATGGTTCCTCCCAGCGGCGTCGGGCCCGGTCCTGGCCAACCTTGCCGCCGTCGGCGTCACCGACGCGTTGTCCCTACCGCCCGGGTCATCGCCCGTCGGTGACGTCGACGTGACGGACTATGAGTACAGTGCGTGATCGTTCTCGATGTGCACCGGAATCATCGGCGGTCGTTGAGATTCGACAAAACCCCAGGTCAGACGGGATTGAATCGGTGGGTCGAGTGAATCGGGTAGCCGACTGTATGTTGACTGAGAGTAATTGTGATTGATAATCTTCGTGACGCGATGACGTGATCCAAGGGCGGCGACCGGTGACTGACGTGTGCAGGGGGTTCGGCCGTGACGTCAGAGGCAGGCAACGCGGGGGCATCATTCCGACTACTGCTCCTCGGCGGCTTCCGTTTGATCCACCAGCACGAGACCGTGTCGATCCCCCGTGGACTGCAGCGGATCGTCGCGGTGATCGGGCTGCGACCCGGCGCCACCCGTGCCCACCTGGCCGGTCTGCTCTGGCCGGAAGCCGCCGAGGACCGCGCACTGTCCTCGCTGCGTACCGCGCTGTGGCGGCTGCGTCAGGAGCCGAACTGCCCGCTGCGGACCGCCGGCGACACCGTCCGGCTCGACCAGCAGGTCCAGGTCGACGTCGACGACCTGGTCCGGACCGCCGCGCGGGTGCGCGACGGTGGGGACCCGCGGCTGGCCGACGCGGTGCTCACCGCCGCCCGGCACGACCTGCTGCCCGGCTGGTACGACGACTGGGTGCTGCTGGAACGGGAACGGCTGCGGCAGTTGCGGCTGCACCTGCTCGAGCACATCGCCCGCTCCCATCTGAACGCCGGTCGGCACGACGAGGCGCTGCAGGCCGCACTGGAAGCGGTCGGTGCCGAACCGTTGCGGGAAACCCCGCACCGGCTGATCGTGCAGATCCATCTCGCCGAGGGCAACGCCTACGAGGCGCTGCACGCCTTCTACGCGTACCGCGATCTGGCCCTGCGGGAGCTGCAGCTGGAACCGTCCCCGGCGATGGCCGCGCTGATCGGCGACATCCTCACCCCGATCCGTGACGCGCCGGCCCGGCGCACACTCGACCGGCGTCGGCCGGGTGAGTCGGCGTCCGGCCCGGTCAGCCCTCGCCCGGCCCGCTGACCCGTCAGGCGTCACCGCCGAGCGAGACCCGGACCAGGGCAGCGGCGAACCGGGGCAGGTCGCGTTCACCCACCAGGGCGATACCCGCCTCGGCGCTGAACGTGCGGCCCTGCCGGTCGAGCAGCGCGTTGACCGCGCGTACCTGCCGATCCGCCATCGTGGCAACCCCCGCTTCCGGCCGACGAGGTACCCCCGGCCGCGCGGACCAAACGGGAGCAGTACGCCGTGCCCCCCTACGGCGTCGTCGGTCGGTTTCGGCGTCGGGTCAGCCCACGTCGCTCGGCACCAGCTCCCCGGTGCCGGCGCGGTCACCGTCCGCTGGCCCGCCGGCGCGGTCACCGTCCGCTGGCCCGCCGGCGCGGTCACCGTCCGCCGCTCCGCCGGACTGGGCGATCCGCAGCGCCTCCACGAGATCGCGGTACAGCTCGTCGGTGGCCAACAGCGTCTGGTGGTCGCCGTACGCGCGGATCCGCCCGCTGTCCACCACCACGATGGTGTCGGCGTCGATGACGGTGGAGAGCCGGTGCGCGATGGTGACCACCGCGCCGTTGCCGGCCTGCTCCCGGATGCAGTCGTGGATGGCCGCCTCGGTGAGTCCATCGACCTGGGCTGTCGCCTCGTCGAGCAGCAGGACGTCCGGCCGCCGCAGGATCGCCCGGGCCAGTGCGATCCGCTGCCGCTGTCCGCCGGACATCGACGACGGAGTGAGCAGGGTGTCCAGCCCGTCGCCGAGCGAGTCGATCTTCTCAGTCAGCCGGACCGCGTGCAGCGCGCGGCGAATCTCCCCGTCGGTGGCGTCCGGGTGGGTGAACAGCAGGTTCTCCCGGATGGTGCCGGGGATCACCGGGGTGTCCTGCTCGACGTACGCCAGCCGGCTCCGGACCTGCTCGTGCCTCAGCGACGGGTACGGTCGACCGTCGAGCAGCAGCTCGCCCCGCTGCGGTACGAGGAACCGCAGGATCAGCGAGAAGAGGGTGGTCTTGCCGGCGCCGGACGGGCCGACGATGGCCAGGTGCCCACGGCGTGGCACGGCGAGGTCGATGTCGTGTACCGCGGCCGGTAGGTCGGGCCCGTAGCCGGCGGTGACCTGCCGCAGTTCCAGCACCGGTCGGTCGGTGTCGGCGGTTGCCCGACCAGCCCGGCCGGCCGCCGGCTCCGGGCTTGTCCCCGGCGCCGGTGTGGCGGTCGGGTCGCCCTCGGCCGGCATCGCCTCGACCTGCCGGATCCGACCGGCGGCCGCGATCCCGGACTGCAGCGCGGTGAGGTGCCGGCTCAGCGTGGTGACCGGCTCCATCAGTCCGAACGCGTACAGCAGGAACGCGATCAGGCTGGAGACCGGCAGCGCGCCGGTGCCGACCCGCCAGGCACCGAGACCGAGGATCGTGATGATGGCCAACTGGATGCCGGCCCAGGCGGCGGTCCAGGCCAGGGCCTCGCGGCGGATGGCCGCGATGCTCTGCCGGGCCGACTCGCGGGCCTCGTCGACGATCCGCTCCGACTGGCGCTGCTCGGCCCGGCTCACCTTGACCGTGCGGATCGCCCGCAGGGTGCCCTCCAACGCCGAGCCCAACCTGCCGACGTGCTCCTGGGCGCGTTCGCGCGCCTTGGCGATGCCCGGCAGCAACAGGCTGAACAGGACGGTCATCCCGGCGACCGAGGCGACGGTGGCGCCGAGCAGTACCAGGTCGAGCACAGCCATCAGCACCAGCGTGCCGACGAGCCGTACCGAGCCGTTGATCAGGCCGATCACGCTCGACGAGGCGGCTTCGCGCAGCAGCACCGTGTCCGAGGTGACCCGGGTGACGAACTCGCCGGTGGGCCGGGCGGTGACGGCCGGCACGGTGGCCCGGAACAGCCGGCGCACCATCGACTGGCGGGCGTCGAGGATCACCCGTTCGCCGACGGTGCCGAGCAGGATCCACTGCCACAGCCAGATCACCACACCGACGACGAGCAGCCCGAGCAGCGCGAGCACCGGGCCGCGCAGCGACGCCGCCCCGGTCAGGGTGTCCAGCACCCATTTGGTGACCATCGGCGTGGTGAGGCCGGCGGCGGAGCCGACCAGGGCGAGGAACAGGCCGAGGCCCAGCGCGCGGCGGTGCGGCCGGGCGAACGACCAGAGCAGGCGGAGCCGGGGCAACCGGCGGTCGGCGATGGGAGATTCGGCGGTCTGCGCGACGGTCACACCATCAAGTGGACCACGGGCCGTGCCAGCTGGACCCCGGTGGTTGGTGGCGGGGCGCTGCCCGACCTGCGTTCAGGTACCGACCGTGGCTTGCACCTGCGAGCGGAAATGACCTTTTGTATCGCAGGTGCGAGAGGATAACGTCTGGCTTGTGACGACCTACCGGATCGGCGACGCCGCCGAACTGCTCGGCGTGAGCGTCGACACCGTGCGGCGCTGGGTGGACGCCGGCAAACTCGCCGCTGCCCGGGACAGCAACGGTCACCGGATGATCGCCGGCGTCGATCTGGCGGCGTTCGCCCGCGCCCTCGCCGACGACCCCGATGAGGGCGTCGGTCGGTCGTCGGCCCGTAACCGGATGCGCGGCATCGTCACCGCGGTCACCCGGGACACCGTGATGGCCCAGGTCGACATCCAGGCCGGCCCGTTCCGGATCGTCTCGCTGATGAGCAGCGAAGCCGCCGACGAACTCGGCCTGACCGTCGGCACCACCGCCACCGCCGTCGTCAAGTCCACCAACGTCGTCGTCGAACGGGGCAACTGATGCGCCGCCGCGCGAACTCCCTCGCCCTGGTGGCCGCCACCGCGTTGCTGGCCGCCAGCTGCGCCACCGGCACCGGCACCGGCACCGGATCGGATTCCGACGGTGCCCGGGGCGACGCCGTACCCGGCGTCACCGGCACACTCACCGTGCTGGCCGCCGCCTCGCTCACCGACGCGTTCACCCGGATCGGGGCCGACTTCGAGGCGGCCAACCCCGATGTGTCCGTCACCTTCAGCTTCGCCGGCAGCTCCCAGCTCGCCCAGCAGATCACCGCCGGGGCACCCGCCGACGTGTTCGCCGCCGCCAGCCCGGCCACCATGGCAACGGTCGTCTCCGCCGGTGAGGCAGCTGGCGAACCGGCTGTCTTCGCCCGCAACCAGCTGGTCATCGCGGTGCCGGACGGCAACCCGGCCGGCGTCACCGGGCTGGCCGACCTCACCAGGTCCGGCGTCAAGGTCGCCCTCTGCGCCGAGCAGGTGCCATGCGGGGCGGCCGCCCGTACCGCGCTCGACGCCGCCGGCAGCGACCTCGTCCCGGTCACCTTCGAACGGGACGTCCGCGCCGCCCTGTCCAAGGTCCGCCTCGGCGAGGTGGACGCCGCCGTCGTCTACCGCACCGACGCGGCCGCCGCCGCCGACGAGGTCGACGCCGTCGAGTTCGTCGAGGCCGCCCGGGCGATCAACGACTACCCGATCGTCACCCTGGCGGCTGCCACCAACCCGCAGGCCGGGGAGGCATTCGTCGGGTACGTCCGCGCCGCCGCCGGCCAGGCCGTCCTGACCGACGCCGGCTTCCATGGTCCGTGACCACGCCCGCGCCGCCCGCCGTCAGCCGGCGACGTCGCCGTACCGACCGGCGGCTGCCGGTCTTCCTCGCCCTGCCCGCCCTGGCCGGACTGGCCTTCCTGACGCTACCGCTGGCCGGCCTGCTGCTGCGTACCCCGTGGGCGCAGCTGCCGGCCCGGCTCACCGCGCCCGGCGTATTCGACGCGCTGCGGCTGTCGCTGCTGACCGCCACTGCCGCCACCGTGCTGTGCCTGCTGCTCGGCGTACCGCTGGCCTGGCTGCTGGCCCGCACCCGGTTTCCCGGCCGGGGCCTGATCCGCGCCCTGGTCACCGTGCCTCTGGTGCTGCCGCCGGTGGTCGGCGGCGTCGCGTTGCTGCTCGTCTACGGCCGGCGTGGCCTGGTCGGCGGCTGGCTGGACAGCGCATTCGGGGTGACCCTGCCGTTCACCACCGCCGCCGTCGTGCTCGCCGAAGCGTTCGTCGCCATGCCGTTCCTGATCATCGCGGTTGAGGGCGCGCTGCGTGGTGCCGACCCCCGATACGAGGAGGCCGCCACCACCCTCGGGGCCAGCAGGTGGACCACGTTTCGCCGGGTCACCCTGCCGATCGTCGCCCCCGGGATCGCCGCCGGTTCGGTGCTGTGCTGGGCGCGGGCGCTCGGCGAGTTCGGCGCCACCATCACCTTCGCCGGCAACTTCCCCGGCCGTACGCAGACCATGCCGCTCGCCGTCTACCTTGCCCTGGAGCAGGATTTCGACGCCGCGATCGTGCTGAGCCTGCTGCTGCTGACCGTCTCCGTGGTGATTCTCGCCGGGCTGCGGGACCGCTGGGTCGGTGGCCTGCGGTGACCACGCAGCGACGGGCCGTCCCCGATCCCGTCCCCGACCCAGGGCCGGCGGCGGCGCTCGACGCGCATCTGGTGGTCCGCCGCGCCGGGTTCACCCTCGACCTGCGGCTGACCGTCGCCGCCGGGGAGGTGGTCGCGTTGCTCGGGCCCAACGGAGCCGGCAAGACCACCGCGTTGCGGGCCCTCGCCGGGCTGCAGCCGCTGCACGCCGGTTACCTGCGCCTCGGTGACCGGACGCTGGACCAGCCGGACAAGGGGGTGCTGGTGGCACCGGAGCATCGGCCGATCGGCGTGGTCTTCCAGGACTATCTGCTGTTCCCGCACCTGACCGCGCTGGACAACGTGGCGTTCGGGCCGCGTAGCCACGGCGTGCCGCGTCGCGTCGCGCGGGACGCGGCGGCTGGTTGGCTGGACCGGGTCGGGCTGACCGGACATGCCCGACGCCGGCCCCGTGAGCTGTCCGGCGGGCAGGCGCAGCGGGTCGCGTTGGCCCGGGCGCTCGCCGTACGCCCGCAACTGCTGCTGCTCGACGAGCCGCTCGCCGCGCTCGACGCCCGGACCCGGGCGGAGACCCGCGCCCACCTGCGGCAGCACCTCGCCGCGCACACCGGCGTCGCCGTGCTGGTCAGCCACGACCCGTTGGACGCGATGATGCTCGCCGACCGGCTGGTGATCGTCGAGGACGGCCGGCTGGTGCAGTCGGGGGACGCGGCCACCGTGACCGCCCGCCCGCGTAGCGACTACGTGGCCCGGCTGGTCGGACTCAACCTCTACCGGGGCAGCGGGGACGGGACCAGCGTCACGCTGCCCGGCGGCTTCCGGCTGGTCGCCGCCGAGCCGCAGCGCGGCGACGTGTTCGTGGCGTTCCCGCCGTCGGCGGTGGCGCTCTACCGGCGGCGTCCGGACGGCAGCCCGCGCAACTCGTGGCCGGCCACCGTCAGCAGTGTCGCCCGCAACGGCGACCGGCTGCGGGTCGAGCTGGCCGGGCCGTTACCAGTCGGAGCGGACATCACCGCGGCGGCGGCCGCGCACCTCGACCTGCGTCGCGGCGAGCGGGTGTGGGCGACCCTCAAAGCGACCGAGGTGGCCGGATATCCGGCGGACCCGGACCGTACGATTCTCGGTGGAAGCCAGGCTTCCGACAGCAATTCGTCTCCAGGAGGGAATCCAGGTGAGCACCGGGATCGAGACGCGTGAGTTCCAGGCCGAGGCGCGCCAGCTCTTGCAGCTGATGGTTCATTCGATCTACTCGAACAAGGACATCTTCCTACGCGAGTTGATCTCGAACGCCTCCGACGCGTTGGACAAACTGCGCTTGCAGGCGCTGGTCGACAAGGATCTCGACGTCGACACGTCGGACCTGCACATCGAGGTCGAGGCCGACCGCGAACAGCGCACCCTCACCGTGCGGGACAACGGCATCGGCATGTCGCGGGACGAGGTGGTCAGCCTGATCGGCACCATCGCCAAGTCCGGCACCGCCGAGCTGCTGCGCAAGATAAAGGAATCCAAGGAAGCCGCCGCCCAGGAGCTGATCGGGCAGTTCGGCGTCGGCTTCTACGCCACCTTCATGGTCGCCGACCGGGTCGTCCTGACCACCCGGCGGGCCGGGGAGACCGAGGCGACCCGCTGGGAGTCGTCCGGCGAGGGCACCTACACCATCGAGACGCTCGACGAGGCGCCCCAGGGCACCACGGTCACCCTGCACCTCAAGCCCGAGGACAAGGACGACCAACTGCATGACTACACCGAAGAGTGGAAGATCCGGGAGATCGTCAAGCGGTACTCGGACTTCATCGCCTGGCCGATCCGCTCCACCACCGAGCGTCCCGGTGAATCCGACGGTGAGACCACCAGCGAGGTGGTCACCCTCAACTCGATGAAGGCGCTGTGGGCGCGGCCCCGTTCCGAGGTCACCGACGACGAGTACAAGGAGTTCTACAAGCACGTCAGTCACGACTGGAACGATCCGCTCGACATCATCCACATGAAGGCCGAAGGCACCTTCGAGTACGAGGCGTTGCTGTTCGTGCCGGCGCAGGCGCCGTTCGACCTGTTCATGCGGGACGCCCGGCGCGGCGTGCAGCTGTACGTCAAGCGCGTGTTCATCATGGACGACTGCGAGGCGCTGATCCCGGAGTACCTGCGGTTCATCAAGGGTGTCGTCGACGCGCAGGACCTTTCGTTGAACATCAGCCGGGAGATCCTGCAGCAGGACCGGCAGATCCAATTGATCCGGCGCCGGCTGGTGAAGAAGGTGCTCTCCTCGCTGAAGGAGTTGATGGACAACGACGCCGACCGGTACCGCACGTTCTGGACCCAGCTCGGCCGGGCGGTGAAGGAAGGCCTGCTCAACGACTACGAGAACCAGCGGGCGATCCTGGACATCTCGTCGTTCGCCTCGACTCACGATCCGGAGCAGCTGACCACTCTGGCCGGGTACATCGAGCGGATGAAGGACGGTCAGGAGGACATCTACTACATGACCGGCGAGTCCCGCACAATGATCGAGAACTCCCCGCACATGGAGGCGTTCAAGGCCAAGGGGTACGAGGTCCTGCTGCTCACCGACCCGGTCGACGAGATGTGGGTCGAGTCGGTCGCCGACTACGATGGCAAGAAGCTGCGGTCGATCGCCAAGGGCCAGGTCGACCTGGCTGGAGACGACGACACCGCCAAGTCCGACCCGGATCGGGAACAGCAGAAGGAGACGTACGCCGCGCTGCTGTCCTGGCTCGGCAAGACGCTCGACGAGCAGGTCAAGGAAGTACGGCTGTCCACCCGGCTGACCACCTCGCCGGCCTGCCTGGTCGGTGACGCCGCGGACATGACCCCGGCGCTGGAACGGATGTACCGGGCGATGGGCCAGGACGGGCCGAAGATCAAGCGAATCCTGGAGCTGAACCCGACCCACCCACTGGTCACCGGGCTGCGGGAGGCGTATGGAGCCCGCTCCGACGATCCGGCGCTGGCCGAGACCGCCGAGCTGCTGTACGGCACCGCGCTGCTCGCCGAGGGCGGTGAACTCGACGACCCGGCCCGGTTCGCCAAGCTGCTCGCCGACCGACTGGCCCGTACCGTCTGAACCGCTGGACGTCGGGGTCCCCCGGCGGGTCGATGCCCGCCGGGGGACGCCCCGCCGAACGGACCTGCGACGGCTCAGACGGTGATCGCCGCCGCCTCGGCGGCGATCGCCTGCTCGACGGCGGCGGCGACGTGCAGCCGGCTGGTCGGGAAGAGTAGCAGCGGGGTGTCCTCCTGACGGACCAGCAGCTCGATCTCGGTGCAGCCGAGCACCACGCCCTGCGCGCCGGCGGCGATCAGCCGCTCGATGACCTTCAGATACCTGGCCCGGGACGACTCGCTGACCACCCCGAGACACAGCTCGTCGTAGATGACCGAGTGGACCATCTCGCGGTCTGCGGCGTCAGGCACCAGGACGGTCAGCCCGTGTCCGGCCAACCGGTCCCGTAGGAAGTCCTGCTCCATGGTGAACGCGGTGCCGAGCAGACCGACCGTGTGCAACCCGTGGCTGCGAACCGCGTCAGCGGTGACGTCAGCGATGTGTAGCAACGGGATGTCGACTGCGGCGGCGACCAGGTCGGCGACCTTGTGCATGGTGTTGGTGCACAGCAGCAGCAGGTCGGCGCCGGCCGCCTCGACCCGCCGGGCCGCGTCGGCGAGCAGGTCGGCGGCCTCGTCCCATTGGCCGGCCGCCTGCCGTCGTTCGACGTCGGCGAAGTCGACCGAGTAGAGCACGCACCGTGCCGAGTGGTGGCCACCCAGCCGGTCGCGGACCAGCTCATTGGCGAGCCGGTAGTAGTGTGCGCTGCTTTCCCAGCTCATGCCGCCGAGCATGCCGATCGTCACCATGCCGCCCATCGTGCCACCGGGCTGCCCGCCGCCGAACCGATATCCAGGTAGCCATTCGGCGGGGTCCGCTGGTCAGGCCGATCAGGGTCAGGAAGTTGCTCCGGACGGTGGTATGTGCCGGCGGCATCATCGTGGTCGAGGCCACCGACCTGATCTTCGCCATCGACTCGATCGCGGCGATCCTGGCCATCAGCACCAGCACGTTCATCGTCTGGACGGCGAACGACTTCGCCATTCTCGGACTCCGGAGTCTCTACTTCCGCCTGGCCGACCTGCTGCGCCGCTTCGTCCACCTGCACTACGGCCTGGCCGTGCTGCTCGCGTTCGCCGGCGTCAAGCTCATCCGCTCCGAGACCCAGGTCGGCAAACTGCCCATCCCGCTCGCTCTCGGGGTCATCGTCGTCACCATCGCGGTGTCGATCATCTGGATCCTACGCAGCACCAGCGGGCCGGACACCGGTGTCTCCGGTGCCCGACCCGCTGAACCAGCTGATCAACCCGACCGTTCAGTTGTCAGGTGATGGTCCGGCCCGTCGTCAGACGACGGTGCAGGGCGTTCCATTCAGGGTGAACGCGGTCGGCTCCGCGGTCCCGGAACCGTTGCCGTTGAACCCGATGCTCGCCGTGCCCTGCGGCAGCAGCGTCGAGTTCCACGTCAACGAGGTCGCTGTGACGTCCTGGCCGCTCGTACCGTAGGTGGCGGACCATCCGCTGCCGAACGAGTGCCCACTGGGCAGGGTGAAGGCCAGGGTCCAGCCGTTGATCGTGCTGGTGCCGGTGTTCGTGATGGCGATGTTGCTGGTGAACGTGGAGCCACTGCTGTTGATCGCGTAGGAGACCTGGCAGGTGCCCGCCCCTGCCGGTGTGTTGACGGCTACCGCCGACGAGAACTGCGACAGGTTGCCGGCGGCGTCCTCAGCCCGTACCCGGAACTGGTAGCTGGTCCCCGGGGTCAGCCCGGTCGCCGCGAACGAGTTCGTCGTCGAGGTGCCGGCCGGCGCGAACGGGCCACCGCCGGTGGCCCGCTCGATCTCGTAGCCGACCACCCCGACGTTGTCGGTCGACGCGGTCCAGGTGAGCGTGGCCGAGGTCGAGGTCACGCCCGACGCCACCGGGGTGCCCGGGGTCGTGGGCGCGACAGTGTCGGTCGACGTGCCGCCCGGGTCCGCGTACAGCAGCAGGTTCGGCGACCCCGTGCCGATGCCGGTCAGCACGTTGCTGGTCGCGGCGCTCAGCAGCGCCGCCTTGGCCTGGGCCATCGTCGCGCTCGGGTTGGACTCCAGGTAGCGGGCCACCCAGCCGGTCACGTGCGGAGCGGCCATCGAGGTGCCCGACCAGCCGGAGGCGACGGCGCTGTCGCTGCTGTTGCCGGCCGAGGTGATGCTGTTGCCCGGAGCGAAGACGTCGATGCAGGAGCCATGGTTGGAGCTGGACCACCGGCTGTCGGTGATGGTGGTCGCGCCCACCACGATGCCGTCCGGCGACCGCGGGTTGTTGTTGCAGGCATCGCTGTTGTTGTTGCCCGCCGCGAACACCGCCAGCACCCCGGCGTCGATCATGTTCTGGGCGGCCGTGTTCACCACGACGCCGTAGTTCTGCAGGCTGAGATTCGCCACCGAGCGCGGCGGTGCGTTCGTCGCCACCCAGTCCATGCCCTCGATCAGGTCCGCGTTGGTGCCGCCGTTGCTGCAGTTCAGCACCCGCACGTCGCGGATCTGCACGTCCTTGGCGACGCCGTACGTCGTGCCGCCGATGGTGCCGGAGACGTGCGTGCCGTGGCCGTGGCAGTCGCCCGGGCTGTTGCCGTCGTTGACGGCGTCGTAGGCCCACTGCGCCCGGGTGCCGAAATCGTCGTGCGTGGTGCGGATCCCGCTGTCCAGGACGAACACGGTGGTCCCGGTGCCGTCGGTGTCGTAGCTGAACTCCTGATCGAGCGGAAGATTCCGCTGGTCAACGCGGTCCAGACCCCATGACGGGGGGTTGGGCTGGGTGGTCGCGCCACCACCGGTCACAGTTGGCTCGACGGCCTGAATCACCGCGTCGGCCTGGACGTACTCGACGTTCGGGTTGGCGCGCACCGCCTCAAGGGCGTCGGCGTCAAGCTTCGCGGAGAAGCCGTGCAGCACCGTCGCGTACGGGTGGACCTCCCGGCCACCGGCTCGCTCGGCGACCACCACCGGGTCGTTCGCCGCGCCGCCGGTTAGCGGCTGGTCCTTGAGAACGACAATGTAGCCGCCATTCGACGTGCCATTCTCGGCCGGTAGCAGGGGAGCAAGAGAAGTCGTCGGCTGTGCCATCGCTGGAGTGGCACCGAAAACTACCAGAAGTGCGGACGTCGCGGCTGTCGCGATTGCCACGCGACGGTATCGATGCGATCTGGACATAAGAGTAACTGGCCTCCTGGGCGCGGTGACGCATGGACTACCGGTGATTGGACGGACCGCCCGGCTCGTCAGCTGCCGGGATCACCGGATGCTGTTGCCGGACAGAGCGCTCGAGCCCCGTCTGCTGCAATCAGAACACGGGAGTAGGCGTCCGCCAATGCCCAGTATTCTTGAAACCTGAATGAACTATGTTAAGAAGACGGGGTGGCCAGGGAGTGTTCACAGGACCGAAAAAAGCGACTGCCTACGTGATTGCTCTCACGTTGCCAAACGGTGCACGGGTCGATCTTTACCAGTCGTGCGTCCTCTCGGGACTGCCGGGCCACGGCGCCGCCGGGGTTGTCGGCGAGAGCGGGGTGGGCCGCCGGCTGCGGGCACCAGCAGCTCAGCAGGATAGGTGATCCGTCGATCCCGCGACCACCGGTGCTGTCGCAAGCCCGAGAACATCGGCCCAGCCCGGTCGCAGACATAGGTGTCACCGGTACCTTCGGCGCAGTCCGGGGCGGGGCGCCATGCCCGTTCACAGCGCGAGTGGTGTCGGGAGTCGGCAATGAGTGGCGAGCAGGTGCTGGTGACAGGAGGCTCCGGCTTCGTCGGGGCGCACTGTGTCGTACGGCTGCTGCTGCAGGGGTACCGGGTCCGTACCACGGTGCGTTCGGCGGGTCGTGCCGCCGACCTACGCACGATGCTGCAGGTGGGGGGAACGGAACCGGGTGACGCGCTCAGCTACGCCGTGGCCGACCTCACTACCGACGACGGCTGGGCCGAGGCGGTGGCCGGATGCGACTACGTACTCCACGTCGCCTCTCCGGTGCCGCTGGCCGAGCCCCGCGACGAGAACGAACTCATCGGGCCGGCACGCGACGGGGTGCTGCGGGTGCTGGGCGCGGCACGTACGGCCGGGGTCAAACGTACGGTGCTGACGTCGTCGATCGTGACGGTGAAGTACGGCCACCCGGCAGCCAAGTGGCTGTTCACCGAACAGGACTGGACCGATCCGGAACAGGGGCAGGTCTCCGCGTACGCGAAGTCGAAGCTGCTCGCCGAACGCGCCGCCTGGGACTTCGTGCGTAAGGACGGCCAAGGCATGGAGCTGGCGGTGGTGAACCCGGTCGGAATCTTCGGTCCGGCCCTCGGGCCGGACCGGTCCCTGTGGTCAGATCAGATCGACCGGATGCTGACCGGCCGCCAGCCCGTCCTGGCCCGGATCCACATCGGTGTGGTCGACGTACGGGACGTCGCGGACCTGCACGTACGGGCGATGACCGATCCGGCGGCGGCCGGGGAGCGGTTCCTGGCCAGCGCCGGCACCATGTCGATGCGGGACATCGCGGTGTTGCTGCGTACCCGGCTCGGTGAACGGGCTGACCGGGTCTCGACGCGGGTACTGCCGGACTGGGCGGTGCGTCTCGCCGCCAGGTTCAGCCCGCGGATCGCCTTCGTGTTGCCTGAGCTCGGTGCGGTACGCGAGGCATCGAGCGAGAAGGCTCGTCGGATGTTGGGCTGGCAGCCCCGGCCGGCTGAGGAAGCCGTCATCGACATGGCGAACAGCTTGATCCGACGCTGAGGAGCCCCTGCCTGCGACCGAGGACTACTACTCCACAGGATGGCTCTCGTGGAGTAGCGCCGGCCGAAACAGCGCGGAGCTGATTCTGCAGAACGACAATGGCCGGACAGAGCGCTCGGGCCCCGTCTGCTGAAATGAGAGCACGGGTGTCGTTGTTCGCCAATGCCCAGACAGTTCAAAACCTTCAAAGACGGGGCGTGGCCAGGGTCTGTTCACGGGATCAAAAGGCGATTGCTCTCCCGTTGCCAAACGGCGCGCTGGTAGGGTCAGGCGCGGGGCGGGTGGCAACGACACGCTCCTACGGTTGGGCTGGCGGCGGAGTGACGAAGGGGGCCGCTGATGAATGGGCCTGACCCGACAGTGCCGTTCGTCCGTCGGGTGCGGGTGCGGGGCTTCCGGTCGATCGCCGGCTGCGACGTGGCGCTCGGGCCGCTGACCGTACTGCTGGGATTCAACGCGTCTGGAAAGTCGAACTTCCTCGACGTACTGCGGTTTGTGGCGGATCCGTTGACCGGCTCGGGTGCCGCAGGCGGTGGCCGACCGGGGCGGGCTCGGCGCGCTGCTGCACCGGGGACCGGGCGGCACCATGGAGTCGTTCGAGGTACGGCTCGACCTGGCGTTGCCGCCCCGGCAGGCCGGGCAGGCGCCGATCCCGGCGACGTACGGCTTCGAGGTCGCGTAGGACCCGTTGGGTGAGTTGCCTCTGCTCGTGCGGGGTGAGGCAGCGACGATCAGGCTTGCGGACGGCGAGCTGCGGTTGCCGCTGGACCCGGGTACGGCCCGCACCATGCGGTTGCGGCTGCCGGCGTCGGTGATCCGCGAGGGCGATCCTGGAGATCAGGCTGCGGGCGATGGCCTTCTACGAACTGGACTCGACCGCGTTGCGGGCGTTGGGCAAACAGCTGCTGCCCGGTGGGCAGCTCGGCACGACCGGCCACTTCCTCGGATCGGTGCTGGGTGAGCTGGGTCGGGAGGACCCAGTCGGTAAGGAACGGCTGGACAGCTACCTCGGGGCGCTGGTGCCGAACGCGCTCGGGGTCGACGAGCGGGTCGAGGGGCGCTACTCGACGGTGCAGGTTCGCTTCCGGGCCGGGACGGCCGGTGACGGCGAGGAGGTGTTCCTGCGGGAGTCGCTGTCCGAGGGGACGCTGCTCGCAGCCGGGGTGCTGACGGCGTTGTTCCAGCCGGCGGCGTTCGCCGGACGGATCCCGTTGATCGGCATCGAGGAGCCGGAGACCGCGTTGCACCCGGCCGGGGTGGGGGCGATGTACGAGGCGTTGGACGATGCCGCGCAGCGCACCCAGGTGATCGTCACCAGCCAGAGTTCTGAGTTGCTGGACAACGAATACGTGAAGCTGGAACACGTTCGTGCGGTCGCCAACGTGGACGGCGTAACGTACGTCGGAGAGATCGACGCCGCTGGCCGCACCATCGTGGACAAAGAGCTGATGACCCTTAGCGAATTGCACCGCAGCGGGCAAATGTTGCCCGCTCAGGTGGGCTATCCAGCGCCGAAACATTGACGAAGGAGCGAGGCGCATGACCCTGGTCCGCATCGCCACCGTGGTCGAGGGTCAGGGTGAGGTCGCTGCGATGCCGGTGCTGCTGCGCCGGTTGGCGCAACAGATCGACCCCCAGCTGTACGTCGACTCGCCGCGCTCGCATCGGGTGCCTCGGGGCACGCTCCTACGCGCCGGGGGAGTGGAGACCGCGGTCGCCACCCTGGTCGAGCAGGTCGGAACATCCGCCGGCATCCTGATGGTGGTCGACGCCGACGATGACTGCCCCGAGAAGCTCGGCCCGGCGCTCGTCGAGCGGGCACGCCGGAGCAGGTCGGACGTGAACACCGCCGCCGTGATCGCCAACCGGGAGTTCGAGGCGTGGTTCCTTGCTGCAGCGCCGTCGCTGGCCGGCCAGCGTGGGCTGGCGGATCCGCTGCACCGGCCGGCCGACCCGGAGGTGCCTCGGGACTGCAAGGGCTGGCTGAGCGCCAACCGGGTCGACGGCCGCGCCTACAAGCCGGCGAGCGACCAGGCGGCGCTGGCCGCCGTCTTCGACCTTGCGATGGCCCGTGAGCACTCCCCGTCGTTCGACAAGCTCTGGCGCGACCTGACCGGGCTGCTCGGCTGACCGCGCTTGCGACGGGCGAGCCGGGTCAGCCGTCAGACTGATGAACGAGCTGCTAGGCCCTCCAGGAGCAGACTGTCGAGATGCTCATCGGTCAGCTCAGCGTCCAGCACCAGCTTGACGAGCAACTGCCCCTGGATCTTGGCGATGATGCCGACATCGAGTCCGTCAACGATTTTCTGCGGCGGGCCGCCCGCGAGTTGAAGCGCCTGCAGCAGGCACTGTCTCGCAAGCAGAAGGGGTCGAACCGGCGCAGGAAGGCCGTCGTCAGGGTTGCTCGGGCGCACTCCCGGGTGGCCGATACCCGCCGGGACTGGCAGCACAAGCTGTCCACGACGTTGATCCGTGACAACCAAGCGGTGTACGTCGAGGACCTCGCTGTTGCCGGGTTGGGTCGTACAAGGCTGGCCAGGTCGGTGCACGACGCCGGCTGGGCGCGGTTCACGACCATGTTGGAGTACGAGGCCGCGCGGTACGGGCGCAGGTTCGGCCGGGTGGAGCGGTGGTTTCCGTCGACCCGGATGTGCTCGGTGTGTGGCCGGGTCAACGACAGGATGGCGCTCGACGTCAGGTCGTGGTTCTGTCCCTGCGGGGCCGTTCACGACCGGGACGTCAACGCCGCACGCAACATCAAGGCCGCCGGACGGGCGGACTTCAACGACCGTGGAGCGCAGGTAAGACCGGCACCCGTGCCGGCACCGCGCCGAGAAGCGGTAACCCACCGGGAGTTCACCCCTTCGGGGGTGTAGCAGACCGGAATCCACTTCCTCCAGGAAGAGGAGGACGTCAACTGCACCCCAGCCCGGACGCGGCGACCGGCGAGCGGGTCGTCGGGCAGAGCCACGCCTGGGTGGAGTGGTGGGCCGGCCGGTGGACGGCGTTCGACCCGACCAACGGGATCCCGGTCGGCGAACGGCACGTGGCGGTCGGCCGGGGCCGGGAGTACGGCGACGTGCCACCACTCAAAGGGGTGTACGCCGGCCCGGCGAACACCGGCCAGGGCGTCGAGGTGGCGATCACCCGGCTGCGCTGAACCGCGACCTTGCGCACCGACCGACTGGACTTCGCGCACCGACCGGGCTTCGCTCACCAGCTGCCGGCCACCGGCAAGCCTTCGGTGTAGCCGGCGGTGCTCTGCACCCCGACGACCGCCCGGTCGTGGAACTCGGCCAGGGTCGCGGCCCCGACGTAGGTGCAGGCACTGCGTACCCCGGCGACGATCTCGTCGATCAGGTCCTCGACGCCGGGTCGGGCCGGGTCGAGGAACATCCGCGCCGACGAGATCCCTTCTTCGAAGACCGCCTTGCGGGCCCGCTCGAACGGGCTGTCGTCGGCGGTGCGGGCGCTGACCGCCCGGGCGGACGCCATGCCGAAGCTTTCCTTGTAGCGTCGGCCGTCCGGGTCGGTGTAGATGTCGCCGGGCGACTCGTAGGTGCCGGCGAACCAGGACCCGATCATCACGTTGGCCGCTCCGGCGGCTAGGGCGAGCGCCACGTCGCGGGGGTGGCGCACCCCGCCGTCGGCCCAGACGTGCCGCCCGCGTCGGCGGGCCGCCGACGCGCATTCCAGCACGGCGGAAAATTGCGGACGGCCGACCCCGGTCATCATCCGGGTGGTGCACATCGCGCCCGGCCCGACACCGACCTTGACGATGTCGGCACCGGCGTCGATCAGGTCGTCGACCCCGGTGGCGGTGACCACGTTGCCGGCCACCACCGGCACTGTCGGGTCCAGTTTGCGCACCGCGCGGACCGCGGCCAGCATCCGTTCCTGATGGCCGTGCGCGGTGTCCACCACGATGGTGTCCACTCCGGCGGCGAGCAGCGCGGTGGCCTTGCCGGTGACGTCGCCGTTGATGCCGACGGCGGCGGCCACCCGCAGCCGGCCGCCGGCGTCGACCGCCGGCCGGTACAGGGTGGCGCGCAGCGCGCCGGCCCGGGTCAGCACCCCGATCAGCCGGCCGGCGTCGTCGACCACCGGCGCGGCCCGCCGCCGACCCTGCGCCATCAGGTCGAATCCGGTACGCGGGTCGGTGGTCTCCGGCACGGTCAGCGGCTCGCGTGACATCACGTCGCGCAGCTGGGCGAAGCGGTCGACGCCGGCGCAGTCGGACTCGGTGACGATGCCGACCGGACGCCCGGCCTCGACGACGATCACCGCGCCGTGGGACCGCTTGGGCAGCAGGTGGATGGCGTCGCCGACGGTGTCGGTGGGAGCCAGGGTCAGCGCCGTGTCGTGCACCAGGTGCCGTCGCTTGACCCAGGCGACCACCTCGGCGATCACCTCGATCGGGATGTCCTGCGGGATCACCGCCAGGCCGCCCCGCCGGGCGACGGTCTCGGCCATCCGCCGGCCGGCCACCGCGGTCATGTTGGCGGCGACGATCGGGACGGTGGTGCCGGTGCCGTCGGTGGTGGCCAGGTCGACGTCGAGGCGGGACGCCACGTCGGAGCGGTTGGGCACCAGGAAGACGTCGTTGTAGGTGAGCTCGTGCGCGCCGGGCACGTCGGAAGTGAACCGCACCCGGCCATCATGCCCGCCCGGCGGGCCGACATGCGTCTGTCAGCTGATCGAGCAGATCGTGGCACCGGCGCTGACCACGGCACCGACCTCGGCGGACAGGCCGCTGACCGTACCGGCCTTGGGCGCGTTGATCGGCTGTTCCATCTTCATCGCCTCCAGCACCACGATCAGGTCGCCCTCGGCGACCTGATCGCCGTCGGTGATCGCGATCTTGATGATGGTGCCCTGCATCGGCGACACCAGGGCGTCACCGCTGGCCGCCGCCGTGCTGGCGCCGCCCCGGCGGCGGGCCGACTTTCGGGCCAAGACCGGCGCGGTCGGCGTACCGCTGCCGAAGCCGGCGGGCAGGCTGACCTCCAGCCGCTTGCCGCCGACCTCGACCACGACGGTCTCGCGGGGTTCGGGGGCGTCGGGGGCCGCCGCCGGTGCGGTGAAGGCCGGCACGGTGTTGTCGAACTCAGTTTCGATCCACCGGGTGTGCACGGTGAACGGTTCGCTGGTGAAGGCCGGGTCGCGGACCACCAGGCGGTGGAACGGCAGGGCGGTGGCCATCCCGTCGGCAACCATCTCGTCCAGTGCCCGCCGGGCGCGGTCCAGCGCCTCGGCGCGGGTCTCGCCGGTGACGATCAGCTTGGCCAGCAGCGAGTCGAAGTTGCCGCTGACCACGTCGCCGGCGGTGACGCCGGCGTCCACCCGTACGCCGGGGCCGGTGGGCAGCCGCAACGCGGTGATGACACCGGGCGCGGGCAGGAAGTTGCGGCCCGGGTCCTCGCCGTTGATCCGGAACTCGATGGAGTGCCCGCGCGGCGTCGGGTCGTCAGTGAACCGCAGCCGCTCGCCGGCGGCGATCCGGAACTGTTCGCGGACCAGGTCGATGCCGGCGGTCTCCTCGGTGACCGGGTGTTCGACCTGCAGCCGGGTGTTGACCTCCAGGAAGGAGATGGTGCCGTCGACGCCGACCAGGTACTCGACGGTGCCGGCACCGTGGTAGCCGGCCTCCCGGCAGATCGCCTTTGCGCTGGCGTGGATCTCGGCGCGCTGGGCGTCGGTGAGGAACGGCGCCGGTGCCTCCTCGACGAGTTTCTGGTGGCGGCGCTGCAGCGAGCAGTCCCGGGTGCCGACCACGATCACGTTGCCGTGCTGGTCGGCGAGCACCTGCGCCTCGACGTGCCGGGGCCGGTCCAGGTAGCGCTCGACGAAGCACTCGCCGCGACCGAACGCGGCGACCGCCTCACGGGTCGCCGACTCGAACAGGTCGGCGATCTCGGCCATCTCGCGGGCAACCTTCAGCCCGCGCCCGCCGCCGCCGAACGCGGCCTTGATCGCGACCGGCAGGCCGTACTGCTCGGCGAAGGCGGTCACCTCGTCCGGGCTGGCGACCGGGTCGGCGGTGCCGGGCACCAGCGGCGCGCCGGCGCGCTGGGCGATGTGCCGGGCGGTGACCTTGTCGCCGAGGTCGCGGATCGCCTGCGGGCTCGGCCCGATCCAGGTCAGGCCGGCGCCGATGACCGCGGCGGCGAAGTCGGCGTTCTCGGAGAGGAACCCGTAGCCGGGGTGGACGGCGTCGGCGCCGGACCGGGTGGCGACGTCGAGCAGCTTGTCGATCCGCAGGTACGTGTCGGCGGCGGTCTCCCCGCCGAGGGCGTACGCCTCGTCGGCCAGCCCGGCGTGCACCGCCGAGCGGTCCGGGCCGGCGTACACGGCGACGCTGGCCAGCCCGGCGTCCCGGCAGGCGCGGATCACCCGGACCGCGATTTCGCCCCGGTTTGCGACGAGAACTTTGCGCACGCCCTGTTCTCCTTTGCTCACGGATCAAGCCGGAGTCTAACGGCCGGCTTGATCAACTGAACCGGCGCTCAGCGTGGGATGACACACTGGCGATTAGGCTCCCGGATGTGTCTGCCACCCGAATGATGATTCTCGGTCTGGTCAAATGGATGCAACCGGTGCACGGCTACGACGTGCGACGTGAGCTGCTCAGTTGGCGGGCGGACAGCTGGGCCAACATCGCACCGGGGTCGATATATCACGCGTTGCGCAAGCTCGCCGAGGAAGGGCTGCTCCGCCAGGTAGGCACCGCCCAGGTGGGTGCCCGGCCGGCCCGGACCAGTTACGAGATCACCCCCACCGGGGTCGACGAGTTCGACTCGTTGCTGCGGCAGCACTGGCGCGACTGTCGGCCGTCGGCCGATCCGTTCCTCAGCGCATTCGCCTTTCTGCCGGCGCTGTCCCGCGCGGAGGCGGTCGCGGCGTTGCGGGGTCGAGCCGCGATGCTGCGGGCCGGCAACGCGGTGGCCCGTGACGACTTGGCCGCAGGATGGTTGCGGCAGAAACCGTCGTATGTCGGCTGGATGCTGGAGCTGACCGTCGCCCGGGTCGACGGGGAGATCGCGTGGTGTGACCGGATCGCCGGGCTGATTGAGTCCGGGGCGTCGTATCACCCGGCGGAGGAGCCAGCTGACGGCACCTGGGCGGGGTGGCAGGCTGACCTGGACGCCGCCGACCGGGAGTCGGCCAGATCACCCAGCAATAATCAACGTTGACTATCCCGATCGCCGGGGTCTAGCGTGCCAGACGCAGCGTGGGGAGCTGGGCGGCCCGGCATGCCCACGGGGGAGAGCGGCCGGCGGCCGGCCGGCCCGGCGAGCCGAGCAGGAGAAAGCTTCATGATCGAGACCAAGGGGCTGCGGAAGTCGTTCCGCTCCCGACAGGGGCGCGGCGCCAAAACCGTTGACGCGGTCCGTGGCGTCGACATGCTGGTCGAGGAGGGGGAGATCTTTGGCTTCCTCGGACCGAACGGTGCCGGTAAGACGACCACGCTGCGGATGCTCGCCACGCTGATCGAGCCCGACGGCGGGGAGGCCGTCATCGCCGGCGCCGACCTGCTGCGCGACCCAGGCGAGGTGCGCCGACGGATCGGCTACGTCGCCCAGGGCGGCAGTACCTGGGACGAGGTCACCGGCCGCGAGGAGTTGGTGATGCACGCCCGGATGTACGGCATCGGCAAGTCCGAGGCGCAACGTCGGGCCACCCGGGCGCTCGCCGCCTTTCAGCTGACCGAGTACGCCGACCGCAAGTGCAAGACCTACTCCGGTGGTCAGCGACGGCGGGTCGAGATCGCGCTGGGCATCATCCACGAACCGAAGGTGGTCTTCCTCGACGAGCCGACCACCGGGCTGGACCCGCAGAGCCGGGCACACATGTGGGACGAGATCCGCCGGTTGCGTGCCGAAGGCATGACCGTCTTCATCACCACCCACTACCTCGACGAGGCGGACGCGCTCTGCGACCGGATAGCGATCATGGACCACGGCGAGATCGTCACCGAGGGCACCCCGGCCGCGCTCAAGCGCGAGGTCGCCGGCGAAGTGGTGACCGTCGGGCTGCGCCCGGACGAGTCGGCCGCCGCCGCGCAACTGCTCGACAGCCAGCCGTACGTCAGCAAGCTGGAGACCCCCGACGACGGCGGCGTACGGCTCTTCGTCGACGACGGCGCCACCGCCATCCCGCAGATCCTGCGCACCCTGGACGGCGCCGGCCTGGAGCTGGGCTCGATCGAGCTGCACCGGCCCAGCCTGGACGACGTGTTCCTCACCAAGACCGGCCGCTCGCTGCGCGAGTCCTGAGCCGGCCGCCTCGATGACGGAGACCGTACGATGAAATTCGCCCGCGACACCTGGCTGATCTTCCAGCGGCAGGCGTTGCTGCTGATCCGCAACCCCGTCTGGATCTTCGTCGGGGTGTTTCAGCCGATCATGTATCTGGTGCTGTTCGCCCCGCTGCTCAAGCCGGCGCTGGCCCCGATGGGGGCGAGTAGCGACGCGGAGATCTACCGAATCTTCGTACCCGGCCTGCTGGTGCTGCTGGCCATCTTCGGCGGTCTGTTCCAGGGCTTCGGCCTGATCGCCGAGCTGCGCGCCGGGGTGATCGAGCGGTCCCGGGTCACCCCGGTCAGCCGGCTCGCCCTGCTGCTCGGCCGCAGCCTGCGGGACGTGATCTCGCTGCTGATGCAGGCGGTGATCATCACGGTGCTGGCGATCCCGTTCGGGCTCACCGTGCAGCTGGGTAACCTGCTGCTGGCGTACCTGCTGCTCGCCCTGATCGCGCTGATGACCTCGGCGGTATCGTACGGCGTGGCGTTGCTGGTCCGCAGCGAGGACGCGCTCGCCCCGCTGATGAACACGGTGGCCCAGCCGGTGCTGCTGCTCTCCGGCATCCTGCTGCCGCTGGCCTTCGCGCCGCTGTGGCTGCAGCGGGTGGCGCAGTGGAACCCGTTCTCCTGGGCGGTCGACGGCACCCGGGCGCTGTTCGCCGGCAATCTCGGCGACGACGCGGTCTGGCAGGGTCTGCTGATCACCTCGGCGCTGGCCAGCCTCGCGGTCACCTGGGCGGCCCGCGCCTTCGCCCGCAGCGTCCGGTAGTCCCCGATCTTCGGTAGCCGGGCACGGGGCTGCCCTCTGCGCACGGCAACGGCACAGAGGGCAGCCGCTCCAGGCTATCGTCGGACCGGCCGGCCCGCTGTCACCTGCGCCGGGCCAGGGTCAGCCCGTCGGCGATCGCCAGCATCACCACGTCCACCCGGTCGTCGGCGGTGACCTGCTTGTTGAAGGCGACCATCGCCTCGTCCTCTTCGCTCTGCGGGGCCAGCACCCGACCGTGCCGCAGCACGTTGTCGATCACGATCAGCCCGCCGGGCCGCATCCGGGGCACCAGCTCACCCCAGTAGACCGGGTAGCTGATCTTGTCGGCGTCGATGAATGCCAGGTCGAGGTGGGGCTCGCCCGGCAACGCCCGCAGCGAGTCGGCCGCCGGACCGATCCGCAGGTCGATCCGGCCGTCGACCCCGGCCCGCTGCCAGTAGCGCCGGGCCACAGCGGTGAACTCCTCCGACACGTCCAGGCAGATCAACTGCCCGTCCGCCGGTAGACCACGGGCGATGGCCAGCGCGGACAGCCCGGTGAAGGTGCCGACCTCCACCGCCCGGCGAGCGTTCACCAGCCGGGTCAGCAGGGTCATCAGCGCCGCCTGCTCCGGCGCGACCTGCATCTGCGCGTTCTCCGGCAGCGCGCTGGCGGTCTCGGCGATGAGGTCACTGACGATCTCGTCCGGCGGGGTGCCGTGGGCGATGACGTACGCCTGCAGGGCGTCGGTCATCGGCAAGGTCTTGGTGGTCATGGGCAGACGGTAGTCCGACTACCGGCCGGTGTCGGGCTCGCCCCACAGATCCGTGATCCGATAGCCGACCTCGGTGACCAGCCGGCGCAGCACCGGCAGTGACAACCCCACCACCGTGCCGTGGTCCCCTTCGATCCGTTCCAGGAACGGCCCGCCCAACCCGTCGATGGTGAACGATCCGGCCACCTGCAGCGGCTCGCCGGTAGCCACGTAAGCGGCGACCTCGTCGTCGGTGACCTCGGCGAAGTGCACCACGGTCGCGGCGGCGGCGCCGGCCCACCCGCCGGTGGCCAGGCTGGTCAGCGCGTGGCCGGTGTACAACACCCCGGACCGCCCGCGCATCCGCCGCCACCGCGCGGTCGCGTCGGCGGCGTCGGCCGGCTTGCCGAGGATCTCCCCGTCGAAGTCGAGCACCGAGTCGCAGCCGAGGACCAGCAGGTCGGTGCCGTCGTCGGCGAGGTCCGGCCGGAGCCGATCGGCGACGGCGGCCATTTTGCGCCGGGCCAGCTCCAGACACAACTCGTCGGCCCGGTCCAGCGTCACCGACTCCTCGTCGACGCCGCTCACCAGCACCTGCGGGGTGATTCCGGCGGCCTGCAGCAGTTTGTGCCGGGCCGGGCTCGCCGAGGCGAGCACCAGACGCGGACGCAGGGAGGTAGCCACGGGTGGTCAGGCTACCGGCCGCAGCACCCGGTACCGATGATCAGTGGGGCAGGGCGCTGGCCCGCCAGGCGTCCGGACCGAGCCGGCCGGGGAAACCCGGCTTGGGTCGGGCGCTGCGGGCCCACTGCGACGGCGCCGGCCGATCGGCGCCACTGTCGGAAACCGGACGGGTACGGGAGACGATCACGCCCACCAGCGCCGCCAACTCCTCGGGGGTCGGGGTGCCCCGGACGACCCGCCAGGCCGGCTCCGCCTCACTCATCGGCCGAGCGTACGTGCCGGCCAGGCCGGCCGGCGACCGGCCGGCGAGTGGTGATCATTACTGGCGCGCTACCGTCGGCGTCAGGTTGCCATCCCGGTACCATATGACGCGCGGCTCACACCGGCCGCGTGCCGATCGTGTGGCACCCAAACCTTCCGGGTACGGTCATTTGGATGTCCGCTGTGCCCCCGCAACTAGTTGCAGACCGTTACCGGCTGGTCGAGCCGCTCGGTCAGGGCGGCATGGGCCGGGTCTGGAAGGCCCGCGACGAGGTGCTGCACCGGGATGTGGCGATCAAGGAGCTGGTGCCGCCACCGGGCCTCACCGACCAGGAACGCCGCGAGATGCGGGAGCGCTCGCTGCGCGAGGCGCGGGCGATTGCCCGACTCAACCACATCAACGTGGTACGCGTCTTCGACGTGCTGCGCACCGACGGCGACCCGTGGATCGTGATGGAGTACGTGCCGTCCCGGTCGCTGCAGGACGTGCTCGCCCAGAACGGCCCGGTCCCGGCGACCCGGGCTGCGGAGATCGGTCTCGGCGTGCTCGGCGCGCTCCGGTCCGCCCACCTGTCCGGGGTGATGCACCGGGATGTCAAGCCCGGCAACGTACTGCTAGGCCACGACGGCCGGGTGGTGCTCACCGACTTCGGCCTGGCCACCGTGCCGGGCGACCCCAACGTCACCCGTACCGGGCTGGTGCTGGGCTCACCGGCGTACATCGCCCCGGAGCGGGCCCGTACCGGCAGCGCCGGGCCGGAAGGCGACCTGTGGTCGCTCGGTGCGACGCTGTACGCGGCCGTCGAGGGGCAGTCGCCGTACGCCCGGCAGACCGCCATCGCGACGCTGTCCGCGCTGGCCACCGAGCCGCCGCCGCCCGCCCGCCGGGCCGGTCCACTCAAGCCGGTGCTGGCCGGGCTGCTGCGCAAGGACCCGTACACCCGGATGAAGGCCGACGAGGCGGAGCGGCTGCTGACCCGCGCCGCAGGTCGCGGTCCGCGTCGCGGTCGCTCACTGCTCGACGGGGTACGCCGACCCAGCCCGTACGGCAGCCGGGAGGTCCGCCCCGGCGAGTCCCGGTCGGGGATCGTGCCCGGTCCGCGCGGCGGGGCGCCACGCACCCCGGTCCCGTCGCCGCCGGTGTCGCCGCCGGTGGCCCCGTTGCCGACCGCGTTGCCGGTGGTACCCGGCCCGGCCAAGTACGGCTCGCCGGTCACCCGCCCGACCAACTCGGCGGACCCGACCAGGGCGGTGCCGCCGACCGGCCAACCCGCCGGCGCGACGCCCGCAGCTGCGGGCGCAGCCGAGACGAGTGTGTTGCCGACCAAATCCGGTGAGCCGCCGTCGGAAGCCACCGTGCTGCCCCAGGCAGAACGCACCCAGGTGGTGCCGGGCCGCAAGGAGACTGCGCCGGACGGTAAGACGGCCGGGCAGTCGCCGGCCGCCGAGCCGGCCAAGGCAGCAGAGCAGCCGGCGGTGACGAAGCAGCCGACGGTCGCCGAGCCCGCCGAGCGGCCACCGGTCCAGGAACAACCCGAGCCGGTGCCGGCCGCCAGCGCGTCGGACCCGCGAAACTGGTCCGCGCCGGCCCTGCTGTTCGACCGCGCCGCGCGGGCTGTCCGGTCCGTGACCGAGCTGCCGCGTACCTGGCTGATCAGCGGTGCGGCCGGTGTCGTCGTACTGGCGTTGCTGGTGACCGTCGTGCTGCTGGCCGCCGGCGACGAGGACGAGCCCGACGGACGGCTTGCCGCCGGTCCAGCCGCCTCGGCCACGCCGTCGGCCCCGGCCCCTACCTCCGGCGCGCCGAGTGCCGAACCGAGTGTCGAGCCGAGCTCGCCGGCGGCCGACACGTCGCCCGAGGTGCCGGCGGTGCCGCCGCAGAGCGATGAGTCGCCCCAGCCGTCGGACCCACAGTCGCCGTTGCCCGACGGCTGGCGGTTGCACGAGGACCAGACCGGGTTCTCGGTGCCGGTGCCGGAAGGCTGGTCGGTCAGCCGCGAACGAACCCGGGTGGAGTTTCGGGAGAACGGTCAGCTCGGCCGGCTGATCATCATCGACCAGACCGACAACCCGAAGCCGGATCCGGTTGCCGACTGGCAGAACCAGGAGCAGGCGCGGCGGGGCACCTACAACAACTACGAGCGGGTACGGATCGAGGCCGTCGACTATTTCCTCGACGCCGCCGACTGGGAGTTCCGCTACACCAGCAACCAGGGCAACCGACTGCAGGTGCGCAACCGGGGGTTCGTCACCGCACCGGACAAGGCGTACTCCATCTACTGGTCGACCACGGCCGAACGCTGGCAGCAGGACCTGGTCTACTTCGAGCTGATGGCGAGCAGGTTCCAGCCCGCCGGAAGCTGAGCCACGACTCACCCGCATGAACTTCCGATCTTCCGGGTACAACCGGAGCGCGACGGAAGGAGGGGTGCGACATGGTCAACCGTCGACGGATCGCCAAGCCGAGCGTTGCACTGTGGATGCTGGTGGCCCTGGCCGACGTGGCCCTGCTGGTCGCCAGCGTCGGTCTGATACCCGTACTGCTGGTGCTGTCCGGCGGCACAGCCGTGACGATCGCCGCTGTGGCCGCGTACCGCGTGACCGTCAGTGAGCGAGCCAGCGCCGAAGCTAGGGTCCTGCCTGCCGGCGGACGGTGGTCTGGTGGGCGCAACGAGCGGTGAGTAGGCTCGCTGGCTGTGTCGATCACCGGGCTGACAGAAATCTGGGACCGCCTCTTCGGGGCCCAGACCGACCCGCCGCCACTGCTCGTGCTCATCACCGCCGCCGTCGCGCTGGCCGCGGTGCTCACCCGGCTGCCCTGGCGGATCGGCCGCAACGCGATCACCATCGCCCACGAAGGCGGGCACGCGTTGATCGCCCTGCTCACCGGCCGCAAGCTCAAGGGGATCCGGCTGCACTCGGACACCTCCGGGCTGACCCTGTCCGCTGGCCGGCCGACCGGGCTGGGCATGATCCTCACCCTGCTGGCGGGCTACGTCGCGCCGTCGTTGGTCGGGCTGGCCGGTGCCCTGCTGCTCGGCGGCAACCGGATCACCCTGCTGCTCTGGATCGCCGTGGCGCTGCTGCTCGCCATGTTGGTGATGATCCGCAACCTCTTCGGGATCGTGTCCATCCTGGTCACCGGCGGTGTGGTCTTCGTCGTCTCGTGGTTCGCCGGCCCGGACGTGCAAGCCGCGTTCGCGTACACCGGGGTGTGGTTCCTGCTGATCGGCGGGGTGCGGCCGGTCGGTGAGCTGCAGCGGCTGCGTGCCCAGGGCCGCTCGCCGGAATCGGACGCCGACCAGCTCGCCTGGCTGACCCGGGTGCCCGGCCTGGTCTGGGTGGGATTCTTCGGCCTGATCAACCTCGCGGCGCTGTTCATCGGAGCACTGCTGCTCGCCAGCCCGTGGCTGGCCGACCTGGACCTGCCGACGCCACCGGGCGGGTGACCCGTACCGCTGCGACGGGTACCGGTCAGAGCGGGATGTTGCCGTGCTTCTTCGGCGGCAGGGTCTCCCGCTTGCCACGCAGCATCCGCAGTCCGCGCGCCACCTGCACCCGGGTCTGCGACGGTGCGATGACCGAGTCGACGTAGCCGCGCTCGGCGGCGACGTACGGGTTGGCCAGCCGCTCCTCGTACTCGGCGATCCGCTGCGCCCGCACCGCCGCCGGGTCGTCGGCGGCGGCCAACTCGGCGCGGTAGAGGATGTTCACCGCGCCCTGCGCGCCCATCACCGCGATCTGCGCGGTCGGCCAGGCGAAGTTCAGGTCCGCGCCGAGATGCTTCGACCCCATCACGTCGTACGCGCCGCCGTACGCCTTGCGGGTGATGACGGTGACCTTGGGGACGGTCGCCTCGGCGTACGCGTAGATCAGCTTCGCGCCGCGCCGGATGATGCCGTCCCACTCCTGGTCCGTGCCGGGCAGGAAACCGGGCACGTCGACGAAGGTGAGCACTGGGATGTTGAACGCGTCGCAGGTGCGGACGAACCGGGCGGCCTTCTCCGAGGCCTTGATGTCCAGGCAGCCGGCGAAGTGCATCGGCTGGTTGGCGACCACCCCGACCGGTTGGCCCTCGATGCGGCCGAAGCCGACCACGATGTTCTGCGCGTACAGCGGCTGGACCTCCAGGAACTCGCCGTCGTCCAGGACGTGTTCGACCACCCGGTGCATGTCGTACGGGTGGTTGGCCGAGTCGGGGACGATGGTGTCCAGCTCATGGTCAATCTCGGTGACGGCCGGCTCCGACTCGGTCGGCAACGTCGGCGGTTCGTCCAGGTTGTTGCTCGGCAGGTACGCCAGCAGCGCCTTGACGTAGTCGACGGCGTCTTCTTCGTCGGTTGCCAGGTAGTGGGCGTTTCCGCTGGTGGCGTTGTGGGTGCGGGCGCCACCGAGTTCCTCCATGCCGACGTCCTCGCCGGTGACCGTCTTGATCACGTCCGGGCCGGTGATGAACATGTGCGACGTCTGGTCAACCATGATGGTGAAGTCGGTGACCGCCGGGGAGTACACCGCGCCGCCCGCGCACGGCCCCATCACCAGAGAGATCTGCGGGATGACGCCGGAGGCGCGGACGTTGCGGAAGAAGATGTCGCCGTACAGCCCGAGGCTGACCACGCCCTCCTGAATGCGCGCGCCGCCGGAGTCGTTGATCCCGATCACCGGGCAGCCGATCTTCATCGCCAGGTCCATCACCTTGACGATCTTTTCGCCGAAGACCTCGCCGAGCGAGCCGCCGAAGACGGTGAAGTCCTGCGCGAAGACGCACACCTGCCGGCCGTCGACGGTGCCGTAGCCGGTCACCACCCCGTCGCCGTACGGGCGGGTGCGCTCCAACCCGAAGTTGGTCGACCGGTGCCGGGCCAGCTCGTCCAGCTCGACGAAGGAACCCTCGTCGAGCAGCATCGCGATCCGTTCCCGGGCGGTCTTCTTACCCCGGGCATGCTGTTTCTCGACCGCGCGGGCCGAGCCGGCATGCACCGCCTCGTCGACCCGGCGTTCCAGGTCCGCCAGCTTGCCGGCGGTGCTGTGGAGGTCGGTCTCGGTCCCGGACTGCTCACTCGTCACGCCCACACCGCGGATGCTATCGACGTCGCGACCGCCGGTCAGGGGCCGACGGTGTGCGGTTTCCCTCAGCACGCCGTCGTCGCCCCGGCCCCGGCCCGGCCCGATCGACCCCGGGACGACGTTTCCTGCCTGTTGTCCGATTCGTTACCACCACGTGACAGTGTTGGGAGTCGCGCTGATCGCGTCCGGTCTGACGGTGCTGCTGGTGATGCGGCGGACGCTCTGGCCGGCGCGGGCGGCCACCGTCGGCAGCCGCAGGGCCGGAAGTCTGGACGCCGCGCCGCATCGGCGCCGGCGCGGGCGGGGGCGACGTCGGGCCACCCGCACCGGGCTGTTCCGTCGCCGGGCGACGCCCAGTGGACGTCACACGGTCGGCGTGACCGTGCCGCGTCAACGTCGGGGCGGTCGACCCGCCGTCATGCTGCCGGAGCCGTCGGTGGCCGCCGTGCCGCCCGTCGTTGTGCCGCCGGCTGCTGCTGCTGACGAGGATTTTGACTGGTTCGACCGGCCTACGGACGCGTACGCACAACCCGTACGAGCGTCGGACCGGGCCGTCCCTCCTTCGGACCCGGCCGTTCCCGTGTCGGATCCGGCCGTCCTCGCGTCGGACCCGCCGGTAGCAGTGCCGGTGGTCGGTACGACCGTCACCGGGCATCCGTTCCGCGGCGTGGCACCGGTGCCGCAGTGGCGCGACCACTGGTAGCGCGACGGAGCGACACCGGCCCAACCTGAAAGACTGCTCCGCTGCGGAGGGAGGCGGCGGAGCAGCCACGATTCCGGACCCGCGTTTCAGCGAGAGGGCCTGGGTCAGGGTTGCGGCGGCCCGGATGGCTGGGTGGTGGTGAGGAAGGCGGCGGGCACGCCCGAGTCGATGAGACGACCGCGCATCCGGTCGAGCGGATCAGGTGTCCAGTCTGGATAGGCGGACAGGAACAACAACCGCTGGGCGGCGCGGCGATCGGTTCGGGCTTCGGCGATCGAGTCCTTGACCATGTTCGCCGCCACCTCGAAGTCGTCGTCGATGCGAACGCCGCCAGTCGGGATGCCGACTGCGGCGAGTCGGGCCGGCTGCGGCCGGGCGGCGAACACGACGGTGACGATGACGAGCAGCCCGCCGACGGCGCTGGAGGCGGGAAGAAGCCACGGCGGTGCCGCTGTCCAGTACGGGACGGGCGACAGCGCGTGGTGCACACCGGGGAGCGGGCCGCCGGTATGAGCGTGCGGACGTATCGCGTGCGCGAGGCTGACATACAGGGCGACGACGGGTGCCGCGAGGACGAGGACGGTGGTGGCGGACAGCGCAGCCACGGTGATCCGGTGCGCGGGGTGTGTCGAGTGGATCCGCCGCGCTACCGCCGCCGCGAGCAGCCATCCGGCGGACAGCCCGAGCGCCACGCCTGCGACCAGCAGGATGCGCAGCACTGGTGAGCCTGCGGCCCAGGCGTCCACCCCGACCGTGGTCTTGCCGCCGACGGACATGCCGGCGATCGCGACGACCAGTCCGTGATGCTCGGCGGTGAACCGGTCGTAACGGGAGGGGATGTAGTCGCTGGTCCAGGCAGCGGGGTCCGCCACGCCTGCCTGGTCGTGTACGACCTCGATCTCTGAGACCGACCAGCCGGCGGCGGCGTAGCGCTGCCGGGCCTGCGACGCGTCCCACCTGCCGTCCAAAGTCCCCGCAGTGAATACCCGGTCCGCTGTTCGTGCCGAGGTCTGCCGCAGCACGACAGAAGGAGCCTCGACGCCGCTGGCACGTCTGGTCAGGTCGACCATCGCGGTGTCGCTGGGAAGATCGGTCAGGGTGGCTGCCCCGAGCATGGATCCGGTCGCCGCGCCGAACGCCCCGAGCACCGCCGTGACCACGACCGCTGCCGCTACCGTGACGGGACGACGGTCAGGAAGCGAAAGCCACCGACGGAGGCGCCCGCCGCGTGGAGCCGAGCTGGTTCCGGCGATCGCCGAGGTGCTCACCCAGCCACTCCTGCCATCGACAGCAGTAGGTCAAGCGGGCGGCTCTCCATGCCCCATAGGGTACGGGTGCCTTCAAGCTGCGTCCATCGGATCGCAAGCAGTGGCCCGCTGTCGTACCCGCGACGGGGACCTGTCGAGCACGGGACGACCATCTTCTGCCGCTTGTTGCGCCTCTCCATCCGATCCATCCGGTCGACGAAGGGGCATGACAGTCGAGCAGGTACCAAGTGACTCTGGTGACCATCGAGACCTAAAACGTTTCAGAGTCACGCCCCGTGCTGAAAAGGTAACGATCAATGATCGGTGACGCAAGAATCGACCGTCACAAATTAGGGAGATCCCGTTGGTCTCCGCCACGACCCCAGGCGGCGGCTGGACTCCTTGTATCAGCGGCGCGATGCTCCTTCCCGGAGCATGCCTGGTTCTGTGGCAGACGCGGTGCGCTGCCAGGTGCCGCCGTAGGGTGGGCGGATGGCCGGCTCACCGTACACCGATCTGGACCGTCCGCCGTTGGACGAGCGTGGGCTGCGTCGCGCGCTGGTCGTCCCCGACGGCCTGTGGACCGACGTGCAGGTCCGGGCGCAGACCGGCTCCACCAACGCGGACGTGCTCGCCGCCGCGCGAGCCGGTGCCGCCGAGGGGCTGGTGATCACGGCGGAGCAGCAGTACGCCGGGCGCGGGCGGCTCGGCCGCGGCTGGACCTCGCCGCCGCGGGCCGGCCTCGCCGTCAGCGTGCTGCTGCAGCCGGCGGCGGCTCGGCCGGCCCGGTCGTGGCCGGCGGTGCCGGGGTCCCGGTACGGCTGGTTGCCGCTGCTGGCCGGCGTCGCGCTGGCGGAGGCGGTCACCCGGCTGGCCGAGTTGCCAGCCACGCTGAAGTGGCCCAACGATCTGTTGATCGACGAGGCGAAGTGCGCCGGGATCCTTGCCGAGGCGGCCCCGGACGGGGTGGCCGGCCCGGCCGTGGTGCTGGGCATCGGGCTCAACGTGACGTTGCGCGCTGACGAGCTACCGCCGCCCGGCAGCGGTCTGCGGGCCACTTCGTTGCAGCTGGCCGGAGCGGCGGCGACGGACCGGGACCCGTTGCTGCGGGCGGTGCTGCGCGGGGTGGCCGGCTGGTACGGGCGGTGGCGGGCCGCCGGCGGTGATCCGGTCGCGTCCGGTCTGCGGGCGGCGTACCTGCGGCACTGCGTGACGGTGGGCCGGCAGGTGCGGGTCTCGTTGCCGTCCGGAGCGGCGCACACCGGGCTGGTCGACACGGTCGACGAGGGCGGTCGCCTGGTGGTCCGTACGGCCGGCGGCGATCTGCCGGTCGCAGCCGGGGACGTGACGCATGTGCGGTCCGGCGACGCGCCGGGAAACGGTACGCCCGGTTGACCGTACGGGTGGCGGTCAACCGCTACGGTCACCCCGGCGGCCGGTGTACGGACCGCCGGCCGGGTCCCCTGCCCGGCCCGGGCTAGGAGGTTGCCGTGGCATTTCCCGAAGACATGCTCACCGCGGACGAGCATGTCGTGTTGCACCTGCACCCGCACTGGAAGGCGCTGGTCCGGCCGGTGGCGGTGACGGTGCTGGCGGTCGCCGCCGTGGTGGCCGGGTTCCTGCTGCTGCCGGAGAGCACCGCAGCCACCGTCGTGTGGTACGTGATTCTCGCGCTTGCGCTGGTCGCGGTGCTCTGGTTCGCCGTCCGGCCGTTCGCGGTCTGGCGTAGTACGCACTACGTGTTCACCAACGAGCGGGTGGTGCTGCAGCACGGGGTGTTCTCCCGGGAGCGCCGGGACATCCCGTTGAACCGGGTCAACGACCACTCCATGACGCAGCGGTTCAGCGAGCGGCTGCTCGGCTGCGGGACGTTGACCATCGAGTCGGCCGGTGAACGCGGGCAGACCGTGCTGCCCGACCTGCCGGGGGTCAGTCAGGTGCAGACGCAGCTCTACGAGCTGGTCGAGGCGCACCACGATCTGCACAGCCTGGGCGACGGCGAGCTGCGGGAAATTCTCGACGAGGCACGCACCGGGCCGGACCAGGCAGCCCCGACGCGACCGGACAACGCCTCGCCCGGCCGCTGACCGGGCGACGGCTGGCCAGCACTACCGAGCCGGCCTGGCCCGCTGGCCAGCCGGGTCAGGTCGTCGGCCCGGCGCCGCGTAGCGCGAACCAGCCACGGAACCGGGTTCGCAGCACCTCGCGCTCCGGCCGGTCGTAGGTGTCGAGCCGGGTCAACGACCCCAGCAGGGTGACCGTGCCCAGGCCGGGCCGGGCGTCGGACAGCTTCCTGGTGAGCACGTCCAGCCTCCCGGCGAGCCGGTCACCGGCGTACACCGGAGCCAGCCAGCGCAGCTCCTCCAGGCCGGGGGAGGTGTCGGCGGCGGCCCGGGACAGCACCGCGTCCACGTACGCCCGCATGAACAGGCTGACGGTGAAGAATCCGCTGGCGATCACGGTGCCGTACGGGCTGGCCTGGGCGAGGTCCGGCTCGACATGGTACCACTGCGGGTCGAAGCGTTCGGCGAAGCTGACCATTTCGACGCCGTCCACGGTGGTGATGCCGAGGTCGAAGGAACCGCCCGGGGCGAGGTCCTCGAAGAACAGGTCGGCGTCAGCACCGGTGCCGGAGCGCACGGTCGTCGGTCAACGCCTGGCCGGGCGGGTCGCCGCGGCGATCTTCGCGTCCAGTTCGGCGGTGATCTTCGCGTCGATCTCGGCGGCGAGTTCGGCGTCGAGCGGGTCGGCCAGGGGTGCCGGGCTGTCCGGGGCCTGCATCGACTGGCCGGCCGGCGGTTGTCCGTTCCGTTGAATCTGCTGCGGGACCCGGTCGCCCGCCGCCGGTTCGGTTTCGGCCACGGTCTCGGTGGTCGGGTGGGCGGCGGGTGCCGGGCGGAAGACGAACGTGCGGTACGCCCAGAAGCGGAAGATGGTGCCGAGCACCAGTCCGATGATCTTGACGATGTTCAGGGCCAGCAGCCCGCTGATGCCGAAGCCGTACTTGGCCAGCCCCAGCACCCCGACCTCGATCGCCAGGCCGGTGAGGTTGAACAGGAAGAAGAGCACGTACTCCCGCCGGATGGCCGACTTCGGCCGGTCCCGGTAGGTCCAGTGGCGGTTCATGAAGTACGAGCTGGTGGTCGCCACCAGCGCGGCGACGACAGTCGCCTTCAGCTGACCGTCGGCGAGCACGGTCAGTGCCAGAGCGTTGAACACCGCGAAGTTGACCGCGGTGTTGATGCCACCGACGGTGCCGAACTTCAGCGCCTCGCGGATGAACCTCTGCCAGCGCTCGGGCAGAAGGCGAAGTATTCGCATCAGATCACCATACGGCAGGTCGACGGGCCGTTCGGGTTGACTGGCGGGTAGGCGGCACCGGGTGGGGCTAGTCACGGTCGCTGGCGGCGGCCGCCACCACGGCGGGTGCCGCGACGGTGAACACGAACCTGCGGTAGGCCCAGAACCGGAACAGGGTGCCGACCGCCACGCCGACGATGTTGGCCGCGATGTTGTCGGCGAGCAGTGTCCGGAACACCCCCGGCCAGATGCTGCCCAGCCCGTAGTGACTGATCCCCAGGCAGGCCAGGCCGATGCCCAGTCCCACGGCGTTGAAGAAGAAGTAGAGGCCGTACTCGCGGGCCAGCCCGGACCTGACCGAGTGCCGCCAGGTCCAGAAGCGGTTGCCCACGAAGGCCACCGAGGCAGCGATCACCGTCGACAGCGTCTTCGCGCTGAGCGGGCCCATCCCGAGCACGCCTGAAGCGATGTTGAACAGGGTGATGTCGACGATGAAGGCGATCCCGCCGACCACTCCGAACTTGCCGATCTCGCGGACCAGCAGACCGAACCGGTCCCGGAGCCGGCGAATCAACCCCGGACTGGAGGCGGGCGCGGTCGGCTCGCCGGCGGCGTGGACGGGCACGTGGTCGAGCGTAGCGGGTTCCCGCCCGCCGAGGTGTCGGCACCGCCCGAGTTTCCGGCCGCGCCACGTGTTCGCCACTCGAGACGCGAACACGATTAGTAACTGAGGTTGGGGTTGGTCGAGTGCCGGAAGATCTTGCGTACAACTGCGCGTGAGAGCGAGAAACAGCTCGTCAGATTGCATGGGGCGACAACTTGTGCACTTCTTCACAAGCTCCTCGGCTGCCCTGAACGATCAATCGGTTTACCCTGAGTCCAACTCCCGGACTTGTATCCCGGCGGGTGGGCCCGACCATCCGCCGGTGCCGTGCACTCCAGGAACGAGGTCAGCGCCGACCACGAGGAGATCGCCATGACTGCAACGGCCACCGCGTCCGTACCGTCGAACGTCCCCGGCCCCGCCCCGACCAGCCACGCCCGCCTGCTCGACTGGGTCCGGCAGATCGCCAACCTCACCACACCGGACCGGGTCGTCTGGGCCGACGGTTCGCTCGCCGAATGGCACCGGCTCACCGACGAACTCGTCGACTCCGGCACCCTGGTCCGGCTGGACGCCGAACGCCGTCCCAACTCGTTCTGGGCCCGCACCGACCCGACCGACGTGGCCCGGGTCGAGGAACGTACCTTCATCTGCTCCCCGGAGGAAGCCGACGCCGGCCCGACCAACAACTGGGTGGATCCCGCCGAGATGAAGCGGGTGATGACCGAGCTGTACCGGGGGTGCATGCGTGGCCGGACCATGTACGTGGTCCCGTTCTGCATGGGCCCGTTGGACGCCCCGGAGCCGATGTTCGGGGTGGAGATCACCGACAGCGCGTACGTCGTCGCCTCGATGCGGATCATGACCCGGATGGGCGCCGAGGTGCTCGCCGCGATGGGCGACGACGCCGCGTTCGTGCCGGCCCTGCACTCGGTCGGCGCACCGCTGGAGCCGGGGCAGGCAGACGTGCCGTGGCCGGCCAACGAGACCAAGTACATCTCGCACTTCCCGCAGACCCGGGAAATCTGGTCGTACGGATCCGGCTACGGCGGCAACTCGCTGCTCGGCAAGAAGTGCTACGCGCTGCGGATCGCCAGCGTGATGGCCCGCGACGAGGGCTGGCTGGCCGAGCACATGCTGATCCTCAAGCTGACCGCGCCGGACGGGCGGGTCCGCTACGTCGCCGGCGCGTTCCCGTCCGCCTGCGGCAAGACCAATTTGGCCATGCTGGAGCCGACCATCCCCGGTTGGAAGGTCGAGACCATCGGCGACGACATCGCCTGGATGCGGTTCGGCGACGACGGCCGGCTGTACGCGGTCAACCCCGAGTACGGGCTCTTCGGCGTCGCTCCCGGCACCGACTGGCGGACCAACGCCAACGCGATGCGGACCCTAGACCGGGGCAACTCCATCTTCACCAACGTCGCGCTGACCGACGACCGCGACGTGTGGTGGGAGGGGATGGGCGAGCCACCGGCGCACCTGACCGACTGGCGGGGCGAGGACTGGAACCCCGACCGGGGCACCGACGCCGCCCACCCGAACAGCCGGTTCTGCACCCCGATCACCCAGTGCCCGATCCTGGCCGACGAGTACCACGACCCGCGCGGCGTACCGATCGACGCGATCCTGTTCGGCGGCCGACGCCGTACCACGGTGCCGCTGGTCACCGAGGCACGCGACTGGGTGCACGGCGTCTACCTGGGCGCCACCCTCTCCTCGGAGACGACCGCTGCGGCGGCCGGCAAGGTCGGGGTGGTCCGGCGGGATCCGATGGCGATGCTGCCGTTCATCGGCTACCACGCCGGGGACTACTTCCGGCACTGGATCGAGATGGGCAAGGGCACTGACGGCGACGCCGCCAAGCTGCCCCGGATCTTCTACGTCAACTGGTTCCGCCGCGACGACGACGGCCGGTTCCTCTGGCCCGGCTTCGGGGAGAACTCCCGGGTGCTCAAATGGATCGTCGAGCGGCTGGACGGCACCGGCACGGCGGTGGAGACCCCGATCGGCAACGTACCGACCGTCGACGCGCTCGACCTGTCCGGCCTGGACGTCGACCCGGCCGACGTGGCCGCCGCGCTCGCCGTCGACCCGGCGCAGTGGCGCGCGGAGCTGCCGCAGATCACCGAATGGTTCGAGCGGTTCGGCGACAAACTGCCCGGGGTGCTCTGGGCGGAGCTGGACGCGCTGCGGGCCCGGTTGGACGCCGCCGACTGACCGTTGGATAGCCTGCGCCGGTGGCGGCAGTCGATCCCGGTGCGGGCCGCGCCGGACCGGTCCGTCCGGCCGTGCCCCGCCTGCCGACGTCGGTGTGGCGGTCCGCTCCGGCGTACCGCCGCTGCCCCGGGGTGGTCGGGTTCGCCCTGCTCGCCGGGCTCTGCCTGGCCGTGGTGTGGCTGCTGTACCGGTCCCCGACGGTCGGTGCGCCGCTGACCCGACACCCGGCCCGGCTGGTCCGCGACGGCGCGCCGCTGGTGGTGGCGGTGGCGCTGGTCTTCTACGGTGTGTGGCGGGCCGGTCGCGTCGAGTGCGGCCGGGAGGCGGGCAGTGCTGAGCCCGGCCCGGGGGACCGTCGGTGCCGAGCGTGGCCGGACGGCGGCCGGCACTGAACCGGCCTGACGGGAGGTCCAGGTGGACGGTACGTCGGTCGTCGACGTCGCGGTGGTCGGTGCCGGGCCGGCCGGTGCCGCCGCCGCGATCGCCGCCCGCCGGGCCGGTGCCCGGGTCCTGCTGCTGGACCGGGCCGACTTTCCCCGCGACAAGCCGTGCGGCGACGGCATTGCACCGCACGCCCTCGACGTGCTGGCCGGGCTGGACGTGCCCGACCCGGTCGACGGGTTCACCCCGGTCGGCCGGCTCCGGCTGGTCGCCCCGCACGGCGGGCAGGTCGCCGCCGAGCTGGTCCGTCCGGCGTACACGGTGCCCCGGGCCGTCTTCGACGCCCGGCTGGTCGCCGCCGCGGTCGCCGTCGGCGCGCGGCTGCGGCGGCACACCGTACGGCGGGTCACGGTCCGCGACGACCTGGTGCTGCTCGACGGCGAGATCGCGGCGCGGGCGGTGGTCGGCGCGGACGGCGCGGGATCGGTGGTACGCCGGGCGTTGGGCCACGGCGCCAACCCGGACGGACATCTGGCCCTGGCGATTCGCGGCTACGCGTCGGTCGGGGCCGTCACCAGACCCGGCGAACAGCGGATCGTCACCACAGCGGCCGGTTGGCCGGCGTACGCCTGGGCTTTCCCGATCGGTGACGGGCGGGCGAACATCGGGTACGGGGAGGTGCTGGGCGGCCGACCGTTGACCCGGGCCCGACTACTGGACCGGCTGTGCGCGCTGCTGCCCGGCACCGACCTGACGCAGGTCACCGATCTGCGGGCGCATCATCTACCGCTGTCCACCCGGCGGCCGCCGGTGGGTGCGGGTCGGCTGGTGCTGGCTGGCGACGCGCTGTCGCTGATCAACCCGTTCACCGGCGAGGGCATCTTCTACGCGGTGCTGTCCGGTGCGCTGGCCGGTGCGGCGGCGGCCGGTACGCCGACGCTCGCCGCCCGCCGCTACCGGCAGGCGCTGCGCCGACGCCTCGGCGGGCACCTGCGGCACAGCGCCGTCGGCGCCTGGCTGGCCCGGCGGCCGACGACGGTGGACGCCGCCGTCGCGGCGGCGGCGCGGGACCGGCGCGTCTTCGACACCATCGTCGAACTCGGTCTCGGCGACGGCCGGCTGGACGCGGTCACGGTGCGCCGGCTCGCCGCACAACTGACGATCCGCCGGGCGGCCGATACCGCGCGGCGGCGCACCGGTCGCTAGTCTGCTTGTGATGACTCTGCGGGAGCTGCTCTACTCGGTCTATGAGCGACGGCTCATGGCGAGACTGGCGGGCAAGCCGGTGCCCGGCCACGTGGGCGTGATGTGCGACGGTAACCGCCGGTGGGCCCGGGAGATGGGGTTCGTGGATCCCAACGACGGGCACCGGGTCGGCGCAGCAAAGATCAAACATCTGTTGAACTGGTGTGACCAGGCCGGTATCGGTCACGTCACGCTGTACCTGCTGGCCACCGACAACCTGCGTCGGCCGGCCCGCGAGCTGGATCCGCTGCTGAGCATCATCGAGGATCTGGTCACCGAGCTGGCCGAGGAGGGCAACCCCTGGCGGCTGCGCATCGTTGGTGCGCTGGACCTGCTGCCGGGTTCCACCGCTACCGCGTTGAAGGCTGCGCAGGAGCGTACCCAGACCCGGTCCGAGGGCGCGCAGGTGAACATCGCGGTGGGCTACGGTGGTCGCCGGGAGATCGCCGACGCGGTCCGCTCGCTGCTGCAGGAGCACGCCAAGTCCGGCGGCACCCTGGAGGAGCTGGCCGAGGTGCTCGACGTCGACCACATCGCCGAGCACCTCTACACCCGCGGTCAGCCGGACCCGGACCTGGTCATCCGGACCAGCGGCGAGCAGCGGCTCTCCGGCTTCCTGCTGTGGCAGTCGGCGCACTCGGAGTTCTACTTCTGCGACGTCAACTGGCCCGACTTCCGTCGGGTGGACTTCCTGCGGGCGTTGCGGTCGTACGCGAACCGGCAACGCCGGTACGGCGCCTGACGGCCGCCCCCCGGGGCCGTCCCTACCGGGTGGCGTCAGTCCAGGGCGTGCACGGCGGAGGTCAGGAAGTCGCCGAGCGCTTCCGGCGAGTCGATGGTGAGGTCGGCGGCCGCTGACACATCGTGCCCGGTTTCGGCGTTGGCCACCGCCACGCAGACGCCGAAGAAGTCAGGGTTGGCGCTGGCGTGTGCCCGGAGCGCGGCGAACGCCTTGATGTCGGAGACGTCGTCACCGAAGTACCAGGCGCAGCCGGCGGTGCCGACCGCGTCGCCGATGACCATGCCTTTGTCCCGGTCGACCGGCGGCTTGATCTCGATGACCATCCGCCCGCTCTGCACCCGCAGGCCGAGCTGTTCGGCCTGGGCCTGCCCCCACGATTCGACGGTCCCGGCGAGCTCGGGCGCGGTCCGGTAGTGCAGCGCGACGGACAGCCGTTTGTACTCGACCAGTGCGCCGGCGGGTAGCTCGGCGCGGGCCCGGTCGGCCAGCTCTTGCATCGCCGGGACCCAGGGCAGTGCGGCCGGCTCGGTGACCGTCGGTCCGGATCCGTGGCTGTGCTCCAGCCCGTACAGCCCGTACAGGTCGACCTCGCTGATCGTGGCGAACTGGGCCCGGAGGAAGTCGACCGGTCGGGCCGACACGATCGCTATCCGCTGCACCACCCCGGCGAGTGACTCGATCGCCGCCAGCACCTTGGGTGCGGGCTGCACCGACGTGGGATCGTCACCGACCGGAGCGAGGGTGCCGTCGAAGTCGAAGAACAGCACGCACCGGTCGGCGCGATCGATGGTTGCTCGCCATGCCTGCTCCGCGGTCAGCGGACGGGCCAAGCGCTGGTTTCCTACCTCGAACGGCCGCACGGGCGTCAGCGTACCTGCTGCCGCCGCAGGTGCCAGACCTCCCGGCGGATGAACATTCGGGGACGTCGGCGCTGGCGACTACGGTCCGCGAACCACCCGGCGGGTCAGTCGTCACCGCCGCTCATCAGCCGCCGACCGTGCATCCGCGGTGGAAATTGCACGACTGCCGCGTCGTGTTGCTGTCCCTGCCGGAGTAAATAGCCCTCGACGAAGCCGGAGTTGCGGTCTGCGACGTGTGAGTCGACTTCATTGAGCCGGGCGACGAGAAATTCGGTGAGCGCGGTCAGCCGTCCCTGCTGTCGGTCGTTGAGGTGCGCGATGACCGCCACCAGCGTGGCGACGGACGCGCAGGCGATGACGAACAGGTTCACCACCGCTGGCACCTCGCCGCTACTCAGGACGGCGACCACGATATTCGTGGTGCCGTAAAGCGTGATCGCGACGGCCGCGATCACGACTGCCGACCATTTGAGGGTCATCGGGTATCGACCCTCCCTCCTGTCCCGCAGGGCTGTGTCCGGGCTGTGTCCGGCCTTGTCCCGTCCCCCGTGGATGACGAGCCCAAGCAGTACGGAGAGGAACGCTATCGTGACTCAGCGTGCAAGTGGGGCAGAATCGGGCCGCTTGATCGGCTTTCTTTCGCCATCTGAGAACTACCCTGCCCGCTTGGGTCCTTTGCGAGGTTCGACGGGCAGTGGGGGTCGGTAGGCGAGATAGCGAATCGTCTCCCTGATGTGAAATTTCTCCGCATCTGAAACGTTTGGGTCGACCAGCCGGCGGAGCAGTGCCTCCACGTCCGGGTCCATCGGCGGCGCCGAGGGTGCGGGTCGGGCGCTGGTGGCGCGGTCCCAGCCGAGTACGCCGAACGCGATCGTCGGGCTGATCCCCAGTCCCTCGCAGAACGAGACCACCCGCTCGGCCTCCGGATCACTGGACCACTCGCCGCGTACCCACCGGTTGATGGTCTGGCGGGACACGCCGGTGCGCCGGGAGACCTCCGAGCCGGTCCAGGCGCGGGTCGCGCGCGCGTCGGCGAGCGCCTTGCGTACGAAGGCGGCGAAGGCGATCTTCCGCGCGGCGGAGCTGTCCGGCACCGGCCGACGGTACGGCGAATCGCCGCTTTTCCTGGGGGCAGGGAGCCTTCTGTACTGCGTTTGTGACAGAGCTTTGTGAATCTCTGTCGGGAAATCTTCCCTTGTCACGAGGGGTGCCACGGGTGCAGTCTAAGGACCAAGTGGGGTGGTGCTAATCACCCGAAAAGACGATGCTGTCACTTGCGCGTGACGCTTTACTCTACGTCACGTGCTTGAGACGCTTACTGAGTGGAGTTGTCGCTTACGCGTGACGGAGACGATGCGGTGACCGAACTCGCGACCCGGGCCCAGGCATTCGGCCTGGTCGCGGACGCCGTCGCCAGCGGCTTGACCGCGCCGTGGCGGCTGTACCTGGCCCGGGGGTGTCGTCACCTGTCGCTCAACGTGGGGGACCGGTCCGAGTGGAACGCGTGGCGGGCACACCTCGGCTGTCCGGAGTTGAGTGTGCGGGTCTACGACGCCGGAGGGGAGATCCGGCGGGCCTCGGTGGCCGAGGTGGTGCTGGGCGGTTGCCGGATCAGCGTCGAACTGGTCGAAGAGGTGAGGACCGACGACATCGATCGGCTGCTCACCGACGGCCCGACGTCGTTCGAGTCGGAGGAGACATGATCCCAGAGATCGGGGCGACCGGATGAGCCCGTTCTTCGCGGTCTTCCTGGTGTTGCTGCTGGCCTCGGCCAGTTACGCCGCCGGCCGGCTGCACGGCCAGCTCAGCTACCGGATCGGCTACCGGTTCGGCTACCGGCAGGGGTACTTCGACGGTGACCGCGGGGCGTGGACCCGGCGGCGCCGGGAGACCGGGGCCGCGATCGCGTCGGTGCTGCCGGAACCAGCCCGTCCGGAGACCCGTCCAGTGGCCGCCGGAGTCGACCTGGCGGTCCGTCCGGGCACCACCTACACCGGCGCGGCCTTCGTCGGCGGGCCTGGCCCCGGTCAGCCTGACCTTGGTGGGCCTGGCCCCGGTGTGCCTGACCTTGGTCGGCCTGACCTCGGTGGGACCGGTGGCCGGCACTCGACGGAACTGCTGGCCGGCCGACATCCCTGACCGGCCGCAGCCGCGGCCGCGGCCATCCGGCCGCAGCGATGAGCTTTCCCGAGTGCGGTGTCGTGTTGAGGCGGACGCGACACCGCCTGGGAACCCCGGCGTCACCGCGCCGGAGTTCCTCCCGGCCGGGATGCGTGCAGGGGGTGCGCATCCCGGCCGGCCGCCTGCTCGGTTCGGATGTGTCCGTCGCGTGACCGGTGTGTCGGACCTGGGTACGGGTCGCCATTCGCCCCGCTCACCTCCGGTGTGGGCCGAAGATCGGCTCAGACGCCTAGCCGAGGTCGGGATCCGGCGGCTAGCGTCTAGTCATGGTCCGGGGTCGTCTCGGGCCAGCCGGACGGTCCGGACCTGCAGTCGCACGGGTTCCGCATCCGACCCGTGCCTTCGGGCCCCGGTGGAGCCGGATCGCGGGCGGATCGGGTGCACGCCCGACGGAGCAGGCCTGTGACGAGTCGACGTACCACCCCCGGGGCCGATCAGAGCCCGACCGCCGCCGCTGTCCCGTCCAGCCGTAGCCGGACCCGCCGAGCCCCGGACGCCGCCGCGTCCGAGTCGGCCGACCGGTCCGCCGGCCAAGTCCAACCGGAGCCGCCAGTCACCATCCGCGCGTACGTCCTGGACACCTCGGTCCTGCTGTCCGACCCGGGGGCGTTCCACCGGTTCGCCGAGCACGAGGTGGTGATCCCGCTGGTGGTGATCTCCGAGCTGGAAGGCAAGCGGCACCATCCGGAGCTTGGCTGGTTCGCCCGGCGGTCGCTGCGCATGCTGGACGAACTCCGGGTCCGCCACGGCCGGTTGGACCAGCCGGTGCCAGCCAACGAGTCGGGCGGCACATTGCGGGTCGAGCTCAACCACGCCGACACCGACGTACTGCCGCCGGGGTTCCGCAACGAGTCCAACGACACCCGGATCCTGTCGGTCGCGCTCAGCATGGGCGCGGAGGGCCGGGACGTGGTGCTGGTCAGCAAGGACATGCCGCTGCGGGTCAAGGCCGCCTCGGTCGGTCTGGTCGCCGACGAGTACCGGCACGGCCAGGCCAGCGACCCGACCTGGACCGGAATGGCCGAGCTGGAGTCCACCGACGAGCAGGTCAAGCAGTTGTACGCGGGCGAGGCCGTCGACCTCGACAGCGCCGCCGGACTGCCCTGTCACACCGGTCTGGTGCTGCACGGCACCGGGGGCGCCGCACTCGGCCGGGTGCTGGCCGACAAGACGGTACGGCTGGTACGCGGCGACCGGGAGGCGTTCGGGCTGCGTGGTCGCTCCGCCGAGCAGCGGATCGCGTTGGACCTGCTGCTCGACGAGTCGATCGGGATCGTCTCGCTGGGCGGTCGGGCCGGCACCGGCAAGTCGGCGCTGGCGCTGTGCGCCGGGCTGGAAGCGGTGATGGAACGGCGCCGGCACAAGAAGGTCGTCGTCTTCCGTCCGCTGTACGCCGTCGGCGGTCAGGAGCTCGGTTACCTGCCCGGGTCCGAGTCGGAGAAGATGTCGCCGTGGGCCCAGGCGGTCTTCGACACCCTCGGCGCGGTGGTGCACGAGAACGTGATGGAGGAGGTGCTCGCCCGCGGCATGCTGGAAGTGCTGCCGTTGACCCACATCCGGGGTCGTAGCCTGCACGACGCCTTCGTGATCGTGGACGAGGCCCAGTCGTTGGAACGCAATGTCCTGCTGACCGTGCTGTCCCGGATCGGACAGGGCTCCCGGGTGGTGCTCACCCACGACGTCGCGCAGCGGGACAACCTGCGGGTGGGCCGGCACGACGGGGTGACCGCGGTGATCGAGGCGCTGAAGGGGCATCCGCTGTTCGCCCATGTGACGCTGACCCGTTCGGAGCGTTCTCCCATCGCCGAAATGGTTACTGATCTGTTGGAGGACATCCCACGTTGACCTCGCCCGGTGCGGGTCTATGCCCCACTTTAGGGTGAAAATTGGCGTGACCAGTATCACATTCAAAGTCCCGCGTTTCCCAACGGCCTCACCGTGAGCGATGGTGGTCGACGAGCGCGCGCACCGGCGGCGACCGATATCCGGGTCGTCGGTGGTGGTGCGTCAGCCGACCACCATCGCGGCCGGCCGACGCGCGACCAACCGGTCGGGCGCTCACGGCGTGCCCGGACCAGCCGCACCGCCGCACCCGCACGTGACGGTCGCGCCGCACCTGGCGGCGGCCGCCGCGAGCCGGCCGTTCAGTCGGCCGGCACGCGGGCGCGAGCGGTGCCGACCAGCCCGGCCCGCCGTGTCCTTGCCCCCGACGAAGGGACCACTTCGTGAGTCGGCTGTGGAGCCGGTTCGGTGTCCGGGCACTCGCCGTCGGCCTGCTCGTGACAGGCGTCGCCGGCGGGTTCTACCTGGAAAGCGACCGGGAGACCCAGCAACGCATCAGCGACGCCCGCCTGGCCGCCGAGGCCGAGCAGGTCGAGCTCGAACTGCTGCGCCAGCGCCGGGCCGAACACCAGCGGATGACGGTGCAACGCCGTACCGCCGAACGGGAAGCCACGGAGAAGGCTCTCGCCACGGCCAAGGCCGAGGCGGCCAAGGCCAAGCGGGCAGAGCAGGTGACCCAGCAGAAGCAGCAGGAGGCGGCGGCCCGGCCGCCGGCGGCGACGGTGCCCTTCACCGGCGAGATTCCGGAGTCCTGCGACGAGTTCAGCGGCAACCGGGCGATCGGCTGCGCCCTCACCCTGGAGAAGGGATGGGGTCTCGACCAGTTCGCCTGCCTGAACAAGCTGTGGAACAAGGAGAGCGGCTGGAACCACAAGGCCTACAACGCGGCCTCCGGCGCCACCGGTATTCCCCAGGCGCTACCGGGCAGCAAGATGGCCTCGGCCGGTGCCGACTGGCAGACCAACCCGGCGACCCAGATCAAGTGGGGCCTCGGGTACATCAGCGGCCGTTACGGCACCCCGTGCGGCGCGTGGCAGCAGTCACAGAACGCCGGCTGGTACTGATCCGGTCCGGACTGTCGGCAGCACCTGTCGCACTCGTCACCGGCGGCGGTACGGACCTGATCGTCCGTACCGCCGCCAATGTTTTTGTGCGGTTTCGCCAGCTGTCGGCTGGCGTCGGTTGCGCGGACCTGATAGCTACTAGGAGATGGCGTACATGGGGACCTCCGGTGGTGACCCGAACCGCTTCGGCACCGAGGCCTTCTACGCCTCGCTGGGCCGGGCGTTCGTCGCAATGTGCGCGGTCGTCCCGGTGCTGTTCGTCATCGAGGCGTTCGACGTCTGGCTGAGCGCCGGCTTTGATCTGGCCGCCGGCATCATCCCCCGGCGCATCGACGGGCTGGACGGGGTGTTCTTCGCCCCGTTCCTGCACCACGGCTTCGACCACCTCTACAGCAACAGCGTTCCGTTGATCCTGCTGGGCACCTTCGTCCTGGCCGCCGGGGTCCGCCGGTTCCTCTACTCCACCCTGGTGATCATCCTGGTCAGCGGGCTCGGCGTGTGGTTCACCGGCGCGCCGAACACCGTCGTGGTCGGCGCCAGCGGTGTCGTCTTCGGCTACCTCGGTCTGGTGCTGATGCGCGGCATCGTCGAGCGCACCTGGTGGAACCTCGGCGTCGTCCTGCTGGTCGGCCTGCTCTACGGCTGGCAGCTGGTCGGCATCCTGCCGACCGACGCGTTGATCTCCTGGCAGGGCCATCTCTTCGGATTCGTCGGCGGGGTGCTCGCCGCGATCCTGTTCCGCCGCCGGCGCGACTACGACCCGTACGATCCGGACCCGCTCACCATGCCCTGACCGCGCCCTGGGTCAGAGACCGAGCTCGGCGATCGGCCGTCCGTCGAAGTCGACCGCCGAGTAGAGCGCCAGCTTCTCAAGCCGGTGATGCGAGTCGATCACCCGGATCGTGCCGCTCTTGGAGCGCATCACAATCGACTGGGTGTACGCCCCACCGGAGCGGTACCGCACCCCGTGCAACAGGTCTCCTGAGGTGACGCCGGTGGCGACGAAGAAGCAGTTGTCGCCGGTCACCAGGTCGTCGGTGCGCAGCACCCGGCCCAGATCGTGCCCGGCCGCGACGGCCTTGTCCCGCTCCGCGTCGTCGCGTGGCCAGAGCTTGGCCTGCATCGCGCCGCCCATGCATTTCAACGCGCAGGCGGCGATGATCCCCTCCGGGGTTCCGCCGATGCCCATCAGCACGTCGACGTCGGACTCCTCGCGGGCCGCCGAGATCGCACTGGCGATGTCACCGTCGGACAGGAACCGGATCCGGGCACCCGCGTCGCGGATCTCCTGCACCAGTTCGGTGTGGCGGGGCCGGTCGAGGATGCTCACCGTCACGTCGGAGACGCTAGACTTCTTGACCCGGGCGATCCGCTGCAGGTTCTCCCGCACCCCGGCCTCGATGTCGATGACGTCGGCGCAGTCCGGGCCGACGGCCAGCTTCTCCATGTAGAAGACCGCGCTGGGGTCGAACATGGCGCCCCGCTCCGCCACCGCCAGCACCGCGAGGGCGTTCGGCATGCCCTTGCTCATCAGGGTGGTGCCGTCGATCGGGTCGACGGCGACGTCGACCTCCGGCCCGGAGCCGTCACCGACCCGTTCACCGTTGAACAGCATCGGGGCGTTGTCCTTCTCGCCCTCGCCGATCACGACGACGCCACGCATCTGGATCGAGTTGATCAGTTTGCGCATCGCGTCGACCGCGGCGCCGTCGCCGCCTTCCTTGTCTCCCCGACCCACCCACCGGCCGGCGGCCATCGCCGCGGCTTCGGTCACCCGGACCAGGTCCAGGGCCAGGTTACGGTCGAGATTCTGCGGGCTGCGGGTGCCGGTTCCAGTCATCGGTGCTCCTCCTCGCGACGGTGCGGGGCGCATCCCGGAGCACAGCGTCGCCGGCTCCGGTCCTGAGTGAATCCTGGCACGTCACGACGGTGCCAGGTAGTCGCGGGGTGGTCGCGGAGTGACCCGGCCGCAGGCCGGTCCGCGTATCGGTCCGCGCCGAGGAGCTGGGAGGATGGGCGGATGGAGACGACCGGGCCGGCGAGGCCGGCGCGCGACCGGGCCGAACGCACCCCGAGGGACATCACCCAGTCGCTGCTCGTCCTGCTGGTACCGATCCTGCTGGTGTTCGGGTTCTACCGGGTCTTCCTCGGCGCCGACGACCCGGTGGCGGTGGATCCCGGGCCGGCGTACGAGCAGGCCGGTGCGGCGGGCGAGTTCCCCGTGCGCGCGCCGGACGGTCTCGGACCGGACTGGGTCACGGTGAGTGCGGTCTTCCGGCCGGTGTCGGCGGCGGACGGTCCGACGCTGCGGCTGGGCTACGTCACCCCGGCCGGCGCCGCCGTCCAGGTGGTGCAGAGTTCACGGCCGGCACCGGAGCTGCTGGTGGCAGAGCTGACCGCGACCGCGCAGCCGCAGGGTGGTGTGGCGATCGGGGCGACAACCTGGCAGCGGTACGCGGCCCGGCCCGGCGAACGCGCGCTGGTGTGGCTGGCGCCGGAGCACAGTGTGCTGGTGGTCGGCACGGCCGACTCCGAAGAGTTGCGGCTGATGGCCGGGGCGCTCACCCCTCGCTGATCCGTCGGCGGGTCCGGCCCGTCCAGGGCGGTTGCCCGGGCCGGAAATCCGGTTACCGGGCTGCGGATGGCAGACTCGACGGGGTGAGCGACGTGGCCGCATCGTCGGTGGATGGTGAGCTGGAGAGCCTGAGCCTGGTGGAGTTGGCGGTGCGGCGGCTGCGTCGCGAGATCCTCAGCGGCAAGACCGACCCGGGGGAACGACTCGTCGAGGAGCATCTGACCCGCCGGCTGGGCATCAGCCGGGCACCGCTGCGTGAGGCGCTACGGCTCCTCGCCGAGCAGGGCCTGGTGGAGCACGTGCCCCGGCGTGGCGTGCGGGTGGCGACCTTGTCCGACCGCGACGTTCAGGAGCTGTACGTTGTGCGCGACCTCCTGGAGCGGCACGCGGTGGAGTCGGTGCTGCCGGTGCGCCGGGATACCGCCCTCGGTGGCCTGCGGGCTGCGGTCGACCAGATGCGGCTGGCAACCACGGTCGGTGACCGGCTGCGAGTCGCCGAGGCGCATCGGCGGTTCCACGTCGAGCTGGTCGCCCTGGCCGGTAACCGGCAGCTCACCGGGGTTTACGAGTCGGTGCTGTTGAAGCTCCAGCTGTACATGGCGATCAACCTACGGCGGGAGGCGGAGGTGGCGCAGCCGGTCGACGGGGTGCACCGGCACGAGCGGCTGCTGGCCGCGATTGAAGCCGGGAATCCGGCCGAGGTGCACCGGGAGTTGGCCGAGCACGGTGCCCGTACCTACCGGCGCTCCGACGGCTCAAGCCGAACACCAGATACCTGATCCGGGGTCGGAAAGGTATCTGGTGTTCGGCTCGTTGGGGCGTGCAGTTGATCAGTGGCGGCGGTGGCTGTCCAGCCGCCGATCAGCCGTACGTCTCGTCAGGCGTACGTCTCGAACTCGGCGATCTGCGGCGTGCCGGAGGCGCCGGTGATCTCGAAGCTGATCTTGCGCAGCGTGGTCGAGGAGAAGTTGATCACGCCGGCACCGCTGCCGGAGGCGAGGGTGGCACCGGTCTCGTGGTCGTACAGCCGCCACGAACCGATGGCACCTGCGGCACCCGACGCCTCCCGGATGTTGACCGAGGAGACGGTGGTGTCAGCGTCCCACTTGATCGAGATTCGACCGGTGGTGCCGCTCGGCGACCAGTAGGTGCCCATGTCGCCGTCCCGTACGTCGCCGTAACTGGTGCCGCTGCCCTTGCTCGAGCCGTCCGATCCGGCGCCGATGCTCAGGTTGGTGCCACCGGGCTGGGTCGGGGTCGAGGTCGGCTGCGGCGCCGTCGGGCTCGGGGTCGGGCTGGGGCCGGTGCCACCGGAGACCTGCAGGTAGTCGATGTTGCTCAGGCCCTCACCGGTGGCGGCCACCAGCCGAATCGTATTGGTGCCGCTGTTGAGCCCAACGGAGACCGAGACGTTCGAGTAGCTGGTCCACCCGCCGGTCGGGTTGAACGCGACCCCTTGTTGCACGGTCGAGCCGTTGACGACCAGGTTCGCCGGCCGGTTGCCCGAGCCACCGTTGGCGTGCCGGATAGTCAGGTTCGTCGTGCCGCCACTGGAGCTGACCAGGAACTGCGACGCCGCACCCGAGGTGTTCTCCGTGTTGCAGTACCCGCTGCCGGAGTAGCCGGAGTGCTCCGACTCGATCTCACCGTCACACGAGGCCGGCGAGTACTCCGCCTCGTAGCGTCCGTCCGGGCCGGGCGTCGGAGGCACGGTCGGCGTGGGGCTCGGCGGGTTCGACGGCGGCGGCGAGGTCGGCGAGCAGCTGCCGTCCGAGACGCGGTTGCCCTTGTTGGCGCCGGAGATCTGCCGGAGCATGTTCGGCACGCAGCTGGCTCCGTCGAGTGTGTAGGAGTACGGGATGCTCACGCTCGTGTTCGAGGTGGGGTTGGGGCCGGCCGGCTGGTTGTCGCCGCTGCGGCTGGACCAGTCGATGTTGTCGTAGATGTTGCCGCTGACCTGCCAGTAGCCGGCCTCGCTGGTGTAGAACGTGCCCAGGACGTCGTTCGAGTCCTGGAAGTAGTTGTTCTCCACCTTGGCGCGTCCGCCGGCTCGCGAGTTGATGCCGGACTTCTCGATGTCCGTGTAGTGGTTGTTGTAGATGTGTGCGATGCCACCACGCAGCAGCGGAGTACGGGAGTCGATGTTTTCGTACACGTTGTGGTGGAACGTCACGTATCCGTTGGACGTGTCGCTCTCGCTGGAGCCGATCAGACCACCGCGGCCGGAGTTGCGCAGGATGCTGTACGACAGGGTGACGTACTGCGTGTTGTTCTTCATGTCGAACAGGCCGTCGTAGCCCTCCGACTCGCCGCCCGAGGCTTCCAGCGTCACGTGGTCGACCCAGACGTTGCGGACGTCGGCCTCCATGCCGATGGCGTCACCACCGTTTGAGGTCGGCGAGCCCGACTTCTTCACGTTGCGGACGGTGACGTTCTGGATGATGATGTTGCTCGCCTCGCGGATGTGGATGCCGAGCTGGTCGAAGACCGCGCCGCTGCCCACCCCGATGATCGAGACGTTGCTGATCTGCTTGAGCTCGATCTTGTCGTCGGCGGTGTTGCAGCTGTCGCCCGACACCTTGCTGGTGTTGCCGTGGTTGATCGTCCCCTGGACCTCGATGATGATCGGGGTGCTGCTGCTGGAACGGTTGCACAGCGCGGAGTGGATGCCGGTGCCGGAGCTGACCCGCACCGTCTGGCCGCCCGCCCCGCCGGTGGTCCCACCGTTACGAGTGGCGAACCCGGTGGCGCTGCCGGTCGCCGCCGAGGCCTGGGGAATCGCCAGGGCCACGCCGACCGTTCCGGCTACGGCTGTGATGGCCAGTCCTGCGAGAAGTCGCAGTCCGACTGGTCGTCTCATAGTCTCGTCTCGCCTTCGTCTTGGAGTTGCTGATGGATCGTCTCGACTGCTGGAGGACGCGTGCCGTCCGGCGCAACCGGTACGGCACTGGTCGCAGCCCGTGGTCAACCCGCCGGTGGCGCCGATGTGACCGTTGCCCGGCCGTCAGATGACGGCCATCGGCCATCGATGGCGGCAGCCGGGGCGGGGACGCCTCGACCCAGGTGCGGTGTTCTTGGTGATGTGGACGAGTCGGCGGCTCATCGGGCCCCGGACGCGTGGCCGTCAGCGCTGAGGGCGCGAGGTCACCCGGACCGTCCTCACGTCCCCGCCGCCGGTGTGCTGCAGCACACCTTGCCCTAACTTCGGAAAGCGCTTTCCCCGAAGGATAGGTCGACGTCCATCAACTTGCAAGATCCTAGCCGGATTGTGGCTAAATGCCGTCTTGGGGCACCCTCAGCCGGTGGCTCGGGCGCCGCGGGCGGCGTCGAGTCGCTGACGGGCCCCGTCCAGCCAGCGCTGACAGGCGGCCGCCAACTGTTCGCCGCGCTCCCACAGCGCCAGTGACTCCTCCAAGGTGGTGCCGCCGGACTCCAGTCGCTCCACCACCGAGGCCAGCTCGGCGCGGGCCTGCTCGTAGCTCAGCGAGTCCGCCGCCAGCGGCCCGCCCGCCGGCTCGGTCGCCGGAACCTTCGTTGACGCGGTCGCCGTGCCGCGGTCAGCGGCCTTCTTCGTGGTCACCTGATGCCTCACTCACTCGGGTCTGGCGGCGACGGCCGGCAGCTCACCGCCGGCCAGTCGCAGCCGCAGCGGATCGCCGGCGGCGACGTCGTCGGGGGAGCGGACCACCGCGCCGACGGCGTCCTGCACGATCGCGTACCCCCGGTCGAGGGTCGCGGCCGGTGACAGCGCGCGCAGCCGGGCCAGGGTGTGCCCCAGCTCGGCGGTGCCGGCGGACAGCCGGTGCGCCAGGCAGCGGGTGGCCCGGTCTCGCAACACGTCGACCTCGTCGGCCCGCCCGTCCAGCAGCGCCTGCGGGCGGGCCAGCACCGGCCGGGACCGGACCATCTCCAGCCGGTGCGTCTCCCGGTCGATCAGGCCGGTCACCGCCCGGTCCAGCCGGTGCCGGGCCAGAGCGATCAGCCGCAGCTCCTCGGCCAGATCGGGCACCAGCCGTTTGCCCGCGTCGGTCGGCGTGGACGCCCGTACGTCGGCCACGTAGTCGAGCAGCGGCGCGTCGGTCTCGTGACCGACGGCGCTGACCACCGGGGTACGGCAGCCGAACACCGCCCGGCACAGCGCCTCGTCGGAGAACGGCAGCAGATCCTCGACGCTGCCGCCGCCCCGGGCGATGACGATCACGTCGATCGACGGATCGGCGTCGAGCACCGCCAGCGCGTCGAGCATCTGCGGCACCGCGCCGGACCCCTGCACCGCCACGTTGACCACCCGGAAGTCGACCGCCGGCCAGCGTCGGCGGGCGTTGGTCAGCACGTCCCGTTCGGCCGCCGACGCCCGGCCGGTGATCAGCCCGATCCGCTTCGGCAGGAACGGCGGGCGGCGCTTGCGGGCCCGGTCGAACAATCCCTCGGCGGCCAGCAGCTTCTTCAGCTTTTCCAGCCGGGCCAGCAGCTCACCGAGGCCGACCTGGCGGATCTCGTCGGCGCGCAGGCTGAGCGTGCCCCGGGCCGGATAGAACTCCGGCTTGGCGCGCAGCACCACCCGGGCTCCGTCAATCAGCTCCGGCGCGCCGAGGTCGAGCACGTCACGGTTGGTGGTGACGGTCAGGCTGAGATCGGCCGACGGGTCACGCAGGGTCAGGAACACGGTGGTCGCGCCGGGCCGCCGGCTGATTTGCGCGACCTGCCCGTCGACCCACACCCAGCCGAGCCGGCCGATCCAGGCGCTGATCTTCTGGCTGACCACCCGAACCGGCCACGGCTCGTCCGCGCTGCTGCGCGGCGTCGTGTCGGTGTCGGTCACCCGGCAAGGGTACGGGCGGGCGGTGACACCATCGCCGCTCGCCCCGCCGGTCGGCGAATGCCGGTCGGCCCCCGTCCGGTCCCGCCGGTCGGCCACGCTGCCGTCGTGGTCGACGGCACGTAGACTCGGCCGGGTGAGCGAGCCTGACGCGAAACCGGTCCACCGCAAGCGGGTGCTGCTGGCCAACCCCCGTGGCTACTGTGCTGGCGTCGACCGCGCGGTGCAGACCGTGGAGGAGGCGCTGAGGCTGTACGGCGCCCCGGTCTACGTACGCAAGCAGATCGTGCACAACAAGCATGTGGTCTCGACCCTGGAGGCCAAGGGCGCGATCTTTGTCGAGGAGAACGAGGAGGTCCCGCGCGGCTCGACCGTGGTCTTCTCGGCACACGGCGTCGCCCCCGAGGTGCACCGGCAGGCGAAGGCCCGGTCGTTGAAGGCGATCGACGCCACCTGCCCGCTGGTGACCAAGGTCCACCAGGAGGCCCGCCGGTACGCCGCGCAGGACTACGACATCCTGCTGATCGGCCACGAGGGCCACGAGGAGGTGGTCGGCACCTCCGGCGAGGCCCCGGCGCACATCCAGCTGGTCGACGGCCCGGACGACGCCGACAAGATCACCGTACGGGACCCGGAGAAGGTGGTCTGGCTGTCGCAGACCACCTTGTCGGTCGACGAGACCATGGAGACGGTCGCCCGTCTCAAGCGACGGCTGCCGATGCTGCAGTCGCCGCCGACTGACGACATCTGCTACGCAACCCAGAACCGCCAGCAGGTGGTCAAGCAGATCGGGGCCGAGTGCGACGTGGTGCTGGTGGTGGGTTCCCGTAACTCGTCCAACTCGGTGCGGCTGGTCGAGGTGGCGATCGACGCCGGGGCCCGCGCCGGCTACCTGATCGACTTCGCCCACGAGATCGACGACGCCTGGCTGGCCGACGCGACCACCGTCGGGCTGACCTCCGGTGCCAGCGTTCCCGACGAACTGGTGCACCAGGTGGTCGACCACCTCGCCGCACGGGGTTTCACCGACGTCGAGCAGGTCACCACGGTCGAGGAGACGATCACCTTCTCGCTGCCGTCGGAGCTGCGTCGGGACATGAAGGCAGCCGCAGCGGGAACGGGCGTCCCGGCCACCGCGTCCTAGCCGGTATGAGAGTCACTCGGATCGGCGTACCCCTGTTGCTGACCTGCCTGGCGCTGCCGGCGTGCGGCACCGGTGAACCCATGACCGAGCCCGACCCCGACCCGGTGCCGACCGTGACGGTCGCGCCGTCCACGCCGCCGGCAGCCGAATCACCGAGCGGAGGTGCCACGGTGAGCACAGCACCGCAGACCCCCGGACCGCCTGAAGACCTGCCCACCTCGGCGCGAGGGGGCACCCCGGGAGCGGGAAAGTCGACCGGGTCGTCGCGGCCGATGACCCTGACCGGCGCCGTCGAGGCCGGGGTGGAGCACGACTGCTACCTGCTCGACGGCTATCTGCTGGTCGGCGGCTCGCGTGACCTGATCCGTCCGGGTGCCCGGCTGAGCGTCACCGGTCACGTCCAGGCCGACCTGATGACCACCTGCCAGCAGGGCACCCCGTTCATGGTGCAGCGGGTCGAGCCCGCCTGACCGGCGGCGCGACCACCGACCCTGACCTGCGCCGAGCGGCGCCCTGGTGCCTGCGTCGGTGCCCGTAGGACACAGCGAGGGGCCCACCCCGACTCGGGGTGGGCCCCTCTACCGTCGTACGGCCGAGCCGAAGGTCAGCTCACCGAGCTGACCGAGACCCCGCCGCGGCCGACGACCGCACCCTGTTCGGTGACGACGAGCATCTCACCGAACAGCTCCCGGCCCGCCTCCGGAGTGGCGTCCACCGTGACGCTGCCGCTGAGCGTGGCGCTGGCGCCGTTGGCCAGCTCCGTCGAGCCCGACTCGACCGAGATGGCGCCCAAACCGGTCGAGTAGAACACGTCCAGGTAGTCGTACTCGGTGCTGCCGGCCGGCACCGAGTACCCGTCGACCTCGATGTCGTAGACACCGGGTGCCGGGTTGTCGATCGTCACGGCCTCTTCGGAGTCGCCGTCGGCGGTGTAGTCGATCAGCGAACCGTTCCGGTAGACGAACAGGTCCAGGTCGGCGCTGAGATCGCTGGTGTTGCCGATCTTCGCGAACAACCGGGTTGCCCCGGCCGGGACCGTCACCTGGAAGGTCTGCACCTCCAGGTCGGCGATCGTCGGTCGGTCGCTGTTCGCCGAGCCGAGCGAGCCGCCCTGCCCGGAGACCGTGACCGGGCCGAAGGTGTTCTCCACCGTCCAGCTGAGCGGAGTTGGCTCACCGAGGGTGATGTCCTCAAGCACCGTGTTGGCCGGGTCGACAGTGACGCCCTGCACCTGGGCGGTCAGTTCAAACGGGTTCTGCAGCATCGGCGAGGTCCGCCGCGACTCCACCTCGATCTCCCAGACCCCCGGCAGCGGGTTCTGGTAGTCCCGCTCCTCCGGCTTGCACAGGCTCGGGTCGGAGAAGTTGGTGTAGCAGCGCAGACTGCTGGAGCTCTCCAGCGGTACGCCGTACGGGTCGATCGCGATGAACCGGGTCTGCGATCCGTCCGCGATGCCCGACAGGCTGACCTGCAGCGCCGTCGCACCTTCGGGCACCGTGACGAAGAACGACGTGTACGCGTTACGCGTCACCTTGCCGGAGGTGTTGAACTCGTACTCCGGGCTGGTCATCGCGGTCGATGCCACCACCGTGTTCATGATCTCGAAGTCGACCGTGGCGGTGAACGGGTTGTCCACCCGGAGGATGGCGCTGTGCACACCGGCGTCCGGCGTGGCCCGCACGTTGAACGTGACGGCCTCGTTCAGCGGCAGCACCACCTGGCCGGGGGCGGCGAAGGTGCCGTCGTTGCCGACCCACTTGAGCTTGTGCAGCAGGTCGACGTCCGGGCCGCTGGTCCGGGTGATGGTGACCGGGTAGGACTTGAACTGGCCCGGCCGGTGACCACCGGCGTCGGCGGCGCACCGGTTGTAGACGCCGGTGCCCTCGTGCGGGGTGGCCAGGTACTCCGAGATCGGCGTGCAGACCGGGGCGCTGACGTCGTAGCCGTTGACCTCGATACCCTCGCGCAGCAGCTTCCAGGTGTCGGCCACGTGCAGCATGCCGTTGCCCTGCTCGTGGGCGGAGGCACCGTTGATCCAGCGGGCACCGCTGTACAGCGCCCGACGCAGCTGCATCGGGGTGACGTCGAGGTCCTTGGCCTTGACGCCCGACATCAGCAGGGCAACCGCGCCGGTGGCCTGCGGGGCGGCCATCGACGTGCCGTTGTACATGGCGTAGCCGGGCGGCAGCGGGTAGCCGGCCTCAGGGACCGGGCCGCCCTCCTCCCAGCCGGCGACGGTGGAGATGGCCGCGCCGGGGGCGCTGATGCTCGGCTTGAACCCGCCGTCCTCACGCGGACCGCGCGACGAGAACGGGAACAGCGAGTTGCGGGTGCGTACCTCGGAGCCGTAGTTGGCCAGCCAGGTGTCCCGGCTCACGCTCGCGGCAACACTAACCACGCTGGACGCCACCGACGGGTCACCGATGGTGTTGGTGCCCGGGCCGGAGTTGCCGGCCGAGATGAACATCTGCACGCCGTACACGTCGATCAGAATGTTGTACAGCTCCGCGCGGGCGTTGTTGCCGTCGTTGAGCGCCGGCAGACCACCGATCGACATGTTGATGATGTCGACGCCCCGGTTGATGACCAGGTCGATCATGCCGTCGGTCAACGCGGCGGCGGTGCAGCCGCCAGCGAAGGTGCAGGCCCGCGAGGAGACCAGCTTGGCGCCGGGCGCGGCGCCGTCGAAGTTCTCGTTGCCCAGCATGTCGTTGGCGGCCACGATGCCCGCCACGTGGGTGCCGTGCGACGACGAGATCAGGCCGATGTTGACGTAGTCGATCAGGCCGGGACCACCGACCGGAGTGGTGTCGACGTCGGTACGGAACTCGACGACGAACGGCACCTGCTCGGCAATCGGGGTCGCCGGGTCGTCCGTGCCGAAGTGCCCGATGTCGAAGTTCTCCTGGTACGGACGCATCACCGGCTCGTCGGTGAAGTCGAAGTCCTGGTCGACGTCGACCCGTACGTCGTTGGTGGCCGGGTCGTACAGCACGCCGAATCGGTCGCTGGTGTCGCCGTCGCGGTTGACGTCACCGTCGGCCGCCCCGCCGGCGGTGATCGACTCCGAGAACAGGTTGATCATGTAGTCGCCGGCCGGCGCGGACCAGCTGACCCCGGCGTAGCTGAAGCTCGGGCCGCTCACACCGGTGAGCATCGGCCGCCAGGTGCCGTCGTTCTCGTACAGTGGGTCGATCGGGGTGACCCAGTCGATGACCTTCCGCTCCCCGGTGGTGGTGGTCTGCAACGCGGGGTGGTCCAGGTCGATCCCGGAGTCCATGATACCGACGACGACGTTGCGGCCGTCCCAGCGCGGGTGGCTCTTCTTGAACGAGACCGCGCCGGTTTCGCCGGTCGGCATGTAGGGGTTGACCGCGCCGGTGTCCGGCCCCGGGCCGGTAGTCGCGCTCGCCACGGAGGAAGCCGCCGCCATGCTCTCCGGCACCGGGTCCGGCATCGGGATCGTCTCGTTGAGGTCGACTGCCGAGACCCCGGGCAGTTTCGACGCCGCGACGACGTTCTTGACCGGCACACGGGCCCGGACGTAGCCGACCTCGTCGACCTGGTTGCCGATCACGCCGCCGAGCTTCTTCAGCTCGGCCGCGACCTTCGGTGCCTGGCCCTGCTCGGTGGCGACCAGCAAGGTGACGCTCTGCTCGCTCTTCGCCTCCGCCTCGGCGAGCAGGTCGAGATCGTGTGACCCCAACGTATCGGTAGGGGTGTCCTTCAGTACGTCGGCCTTGGTCGACGGGTTGGCGCTCGCGGTGGACGCACCACCCGCCAGCGTCACGGCACCGGCCACCATGACGGATGCCAGGAGCGCGGCAGAGGTTCGCCGTCTCCAGATGCGGGGTTTACTCACGTTCTCTTCCTCCGGAAGAACTGGGCCCTGTGGTGCAGGGCACGTGTGACCGCATCCTTTGTGTTCCGGTGGAGCGCTGTCACTACCTAGCCAAGCGTTGTGACCAGCCCGTGACATGCACTTCCCTGAATGGGTGGCGTGGTCGTAGTGAAATGCCTGCAATGAGTGATGTCTATTCGGGGTTTTCCCAGCTCAACCCGGTCCACTCGGGACGTGTCCGATGCGCCCGGTCATCGCCGGCCGACGGCGATTCCAGCTCTGGCGCCTGCACCTGACGGGGCGCCACTTCGACCTGTGGCGGGGGCGTCAGTTCAGTGCCGGAAACCCCGAGATCGGCGAGTTTGCGCGCACTGACCAAGACCCGCCCCTCCAGCGATCCCACCGCGCGGTTGTACGCGGTGACCGCACCTCCCAGCGCGTTACCCAGCTTGGTGACATGCTCGCCCAGCGTGGCCAGCCGCCCGTACAGTTCGCGGGCCAGTCCGTGCACCGCCACCGCGTTACGGGCCAGCGCCTCCTGCCGCCACGAGTACGCCACGGTGCGCAGCAACGCCACCAGCGTCGCCGGGGTGGCCAGTACGATGTCCCGGCTGAACGCGTGCTCCAGCAGAGCCGGGTCGCGCTGCAACGCGGCGTCCAGGAACGAATCGGCCGGCACGAACAGCACCACGAACTCCGGCGTCTGATCAAACGCGGACCAGTACTGTTTCGCAGCGAGTGCGTCCACATGGGTCCGCAGCTGCCGGGCGTGACTGTCCAGGTGCTGGTCCCGGCTGCGCTCCTCGCGGGCCTCCATTGCAGACAGATAGCCGTCGAACGGCGCCTTGGCGTCGACCACCACGCTGCGTCCGCCGTGCAGCCGTACCACGAGGTCCGGGCGGACCGTCTGTTGCTCGGTCCGCGCTGTCACCTGCTCGGCGAAGTCGCAGTGCTCCAGCATCCCGGCCGCCTCGACGATGCGCCGCAGCTGGTGCTCACCCCACCTGCCACGTACCTGGGGCGCGCGCAGCGCCGCGACCAGTTGTTTGGTCTCGGTACGCAGTTCAGCGGAGACTCCACCCATCGCCCGGACCTGCTCGCGCAGCTCGGCATACGCGTCGACCCGGTCATGCTCCAGCTCGGCCACCCGCTGCTCGTAGCGGCGCAGCGCGTCGTGCAGCGGTGCCACCGCACGCGCCACCGCCTCCTGCGACTGGGCGGTCGCCTCGTACGACAGCGCCCGCATCGACTGCTCCAACCGGCCCTCGCCGTCGCGGGTGGCGCGCAGCGTCGCGTCCAGCCGGGCGATCTCGGCCGCCGACCGGGCCCGGGCGGCCAGCCAGCCGAGCGCCGCGCCGCAACCGAGACAGACGACCACCACCACTACCGTCGCGACATCCACGCCGGAAAGCATGTCAAACAGGTACGCCGCCCGCCCGCCGGCGCCCGGCACCGTCCGTCGTTGTGGCTGGTGGTGGATCAGGGCGGCTACCGTCGTAGCCATGGAACTTCTTCTGCTCCTGGTCTTGGTGGCGTTGTTCGCCGGCGGCCTGCTGTGGTGGCGGGGGGAAAGCGCCGCCCGCAAGGAGCGGGCGCTGGCCGACGCCCGGGCCGAGGCACAGCGCTGGTACGAGCGGCTCGGCGGCCAGGTGATGAACCTGCACGGCGACCAGCCGGCGGTCCGGCAGTCGCTGCTCGACGCCGGCGAGCGCTATACCGCGGCCGGGTCACAGCTGGAGCAGGCCCGCAGCGTCAAGCAGTTCGAGCTGGCCCGGGAGACCGCCCTGGAGGGCCTGGCCTACGTCCGGGCGGCCCGGGTGGCGCTCGGCATCGACCCCGGCCCCGAGCTGCCCCCGCTGGCCGCCGCCCGGGGCGCCGGGCAGCTCACCAAGGAACGTGAGGTCGACGTCCAGGGGCAAACCTTCCGGGCCGGGCCCAACCCGGGCCCGCAGACGCCGCACTACTACCCGGGCGGCTACCACCAGGGCCGGCCGGTGCCGGCCGGCTGGTACTCCCAACCGCTGTGGAAGCCGGCGCTGGCCGGGGCGGCCGGTGCGATCGGCGGCATGCTGGTCTTCAGCGCGTTGTTCTCTCCGGCGTTCGGCGACCCCGGCTACGACGCCGGGTACGCCGCCGGCTTGGAGGACGGCGGCGGTGACGAGGACTTCACCGGCGGCGAGGACTTCTCCGGTGGCGGCGACTTCGGTGGCGGCGACTTCGGCGGTGGGGATTTCGGCGGTGGGGATTTCGGCGGGTTCGGGGATTTCTGACCTTCGGAAGTAGGGCTACCCGGATGGTCCGCCGACCGGTGAGCGGGCAGGCTCGTCACCGTGGACACCAAGCGACAGATTCAACGCGGCTGGCTCGCCGGTCTCGGCGCGGCGGCTCTGGCCACCGGGGCGGTGACCGCCGCCGCCCAGTCGTCCGGGCGGTTCCACTGGTGGGCCGGGTTCATCCTGCTACCCGGGGCGTTGATCGCCGCCGCCGGTGGCCCGCTACTGGCCCGCGGTGGCGGCCGGGCCTTCGGTGGGTACGTCATCGCCGGCATCGGCGCGATCGTCTTCACCGTGGGTGCGCTGCTCATGCTGGGACTGATGGGTGACGGCTGGCCGTTGCTCGTCGTGCTGTCCTGCCTGGCGGTGGCCGGCACCTACCGCTGGCGTCCGGATCATCCGCTCGCCCGAGGGCTGCACCGCACCGTTGCCCTGCTGGCCGTCACCGGCGCCGGGGTCGGCGTCACCCTCGGACTGATCGTGACCGGTCTGGTCGACTTCGGCGCCACCGGCTGGTGGGGCGGTTTCATGATGCTCGCTGCCGCCGTGGTGTTCGCCAACGCACTCGAACTCGGCCGGCACCGGATGCCGTACCGGCTGCAGGCGGTGACGCTGCTCGCCGGGCCGTCGGTGGTGGCCTTCCTGCTCGGCCTGCGCTTCCTGCGTGGCTGGTGACGGCAAGCGGCGGTGACCATCAGCCGGCGAACGGATCCGAGGGAACGGATCCGACACGGTCAGCCGGCCTGGACCGGCACCCAGTCGGCGTACTTCGCGGTCCGCCCGTCACCGGACGAGCGGCCGCGCAGCCGGCGGTGTACCCAGGGCACCACGAACTCCCGGTAGTAGCGGGCCTCGGCGAGCAGGCCGCGTCGGCCGACCGGTGCCGGGTCGACCACGTGCGCCTCGGTCGGGTGGCCCAGCCCGTCCAGCACCAGGCTGGCGACTCGGCGGTGGCCGGCCGAGTTGAGGTGCAGGCGGTCGGGTGACCAGTACTGTTCGCGGCGGATCTCCATGTCGCCGAACACGTCGATGAAGTCGAGGCCGTGCCGGGCGGCGAGTTCGGCGGTGGCTGCGGTCAGCGCCAGCCCGCGTCGCCGCATCGTTGCGCCGAACGGCAGCCGGGCGCTCGGGTCGCCGCCGCTGAGCAGCACCAGCCGTACGCCGGCGTCGGCGCAGCGGCGTACCGCGTCCTCGGTCAGCGCGACCAGCCGGCCCAGATCCGTGCCGGCGCGCATCATGTCGTTGCCGCCGCCGTTGAGTGTGATCATCGTCGGGAGTGGGGACAGCGACAACGCCCGGTCGAGCTGCTCGGTGACTATCGGTTCCAGCAGCCGTCCCCGGATCGCCAGGTTGGCGTACTGCACAGGGCCGCCGTTCGCGGCGGCGAGGCCGGCGGCGACCAGATCAGCCCAGCCGCGTACGGCGCCGTCCGGTAGTTCGTCGCCGAGCCCTTCGGTGAAACTGTCCCCGATCGCCACATACCGCACCCGCGACCTCCCCGTCCCGCATGACCAGCGGCACCAAGTTACCTCCCGGTACCGACTGGTGCTGTGACGCGGATCCCGCTCTGACGGTTGGCGGGCAGTGCTTCCTGGCCGGGCAGCCCGTCCGGGGCCAGTTGAGTGAGCTTAGGGGATCAACCTGTGGGCACGTCCGACGAACGGCGGAAGTGGATCCGTTCAGCGGACGCCGTCCCGTCTGGCCGGCCACGCCGCGTCGGACATGGGTGTCGTGTGAGCTGGACCTCTGGTAGTTTTGCACGACTTGCCCTATTTATTGTCGTTCTCGTTTGTGACGGATGGGCACACCGGCCTGTCCGGCTCACGCAGAAGACGAGACGGGGGAAAAGTGCAGTCAACGTTGAAACGGGTGGCCAGCGTCTCGCTGGCCGCGCTACTTGGCACCGCTGGCGGGTTGGCGGTGACGGCCGCACCCGCCTACGCAGCTCCCGGAGACGCGCATGCGAGGGGGGTGATCGTCGACCTCTCGGCTGAGGTCCTCGGGATTCCGGTGATCGAGGCCAGTGCGGTGATCGGGTCGGTGGACGCCCCACCCGCCGGCGGCACCGACACCGAGACCCTGCTCGACATCACCCTGCCGGGAGCCATCGGCGTCGCCGCCGACGGCACCGTCCTGGAGGTCAGCGCCACCAGGGGCCCGATCTCGTCGTCCGCCTCGTCCTCGGTCGCCGACGTGTCGTTGGACATCCTCGGCGTGAACGTGCTGACCGCATCGGCCGTCGAGGCCGCAGTCAGCTGCCCCTTCGTCGGTCCGCAGACTGCCGACACGACGTTGACCGGGCTTACCGTGTTCGGCCTGGCGGAGGTCCTGATCCCGAACGGGCCGAGCCTTGACGTGAGCGCCGCGGTGACGGTGCCGGGTCTGGTCGGAGCGATGCTCGATGTCTCACTGTCGCGTATCGAGACCGTCACCGCCGACAGCGCGGCGGCGGCCACCATCGTGCTCACCGCCTCACTCTCGGGTCTGCTCCTCGGGTTCCCGGTGGTCATCCCGGTCGGTGAAGTCATCATCGCCGAGGCCACCTGTGAACGTCCGGCCGCACCGGCGCCGCCGACTGCGTCGTCGATTGATCCGGATTCTGGTCCGCAGTCTGGTGGTCAGACGG
>NZ_JBHMIQ010000022.1:0-112777 GCF_048060315.1 Micromonospora sp. LOL_013 | reverse complement strand
CAGAGGGCACTTTCTACATCCGGGGTCCTGCCGGTCCAACCTTCATCGGTGGATCGAGGCTCAGTCAATTCGGGCTTTAGTAAAGGGCCAAAAGGGTGGATATATTGACAGATTCGGAAATGAGTGGGTGCGCGGCCCTTCGCGAACTCCAGGACAAGAATTCGAGTGGGATGTCCAGCTAAGTAGGACGGGTAAGGCTCAGCTGAGAAGGCTGAGTCCTGACGGGAAGCACTTGAATGTTTCGTTGGATGGAAGGATTACACACTAGCATCCTACTGGCATGCCTAGTGCGTTGGCCGTGAACGTTCACCGGGTCTGATCGGTCAGGCGGCCTTGGCCCGGGGACGGCCCCAGCGGTGCTGGCGTTCGCTGCGGACCCGGGCTCTTTCGCGGCGTTGCGCGGCCAGCACGTCCGGGTGGCGGGCGTTGGCGTTGCGCCAACGCAGGTACTTCTGCATCTCTCGGGCCAGGACGGTGTGGTTGGGGTGGTTCGAGTTCGCCATGGTGAACATCCGCAGCGGCCCGAACTGCGCTTCGATCGGGTTGGCCCAGGACGCGCTGGTCGGCGTGAGGCACAGCTCGACCCCGTTGCGAGCCGCCCAGGCCCGGATGGCCGGGGTCTTGTTCGCCGACAGGTTGTCCAGGACGACGTAGATCGGGGCGCCGTCCGGCCGCGCCCCGCGGATCGACTTCAACGCGGACAGGGTGTGGTCCGCGCCCTTGCGGCGGCGGTTGACACCCCAGAGCTGGTCGTCGCCGAGGCTGTAGCAGCCGTGGAAGTACCGGATGCCGTGCGTGCGACGGTAGGTCGCCGGCAGCCGGTCCGGACGCCACCGGTTGGGGAACGTGCTGGTCACCTCCTCGATCCGGTCGAGTTTGGCGTCGAGGTCCGGGTCCGTCGATTCCTTCCAGGTCCGGGTCCGCTGCCAGCTGACCTCGTTACGTCGCAGGATCTGCCGCAGCCGTTCCCGGCCCACGTCCACCGTCCGGGTGGCGTCGGTGGCCAGGTAGTCGGCGAGTTTACGCAGGCTCCAGCAGGTGAAAGGCCGCCCGAGCGTGCTCGGGCGGGCCTTGGCCGTCGCGACGATGAACGCCTCATCGTCGTCACTGATCCGGCGGGGACGGCCTCCCGCCCACTGAGGGTCCAGCGCGCGGAGACCGATCTCGTTGAACGCGTGGATCACGTCGCGGACGGTGTCCTCGTGACCGGCGATCAGCCGGGCGATCGCCGGGACCGGTGTCCCGGACGCCGACGCCATGATGATCAGCGCCCGCCGCATCCGGACCGAATCGTGCTTGCCCCGGCGGACGAGTTGTTGCAGCTTACGGCCTTCTTCTTGCGTCAACCGCCGTGCCCGTACCGGCTCGGCCACCCCGCCACCTCACTCTCGACAGCCAATATCACCGCCGTCGAGAGTGAGCCGTGACCAGCGACTACCAGCGGACGCCGCCCGGCGTGTCGCCGACCCGGTGAACGTTCATGGACAACGCACTAGGGGGTAGTATTGGGGATTGGGTGTATGGCTGGGGCGAGTGTGGTCTTGGTTGGCATGTTGCTTATTCTGCGAAGGTGGTTGGTGGTGCGATGGAATGTGGTGACCGGTATCGCTTTTCGGTGCGGTTGCTCTGATGGGTAGCCCGAGTTGGCACTTTGTTATCGATGAAATGCGAAATGGGTGAATCGTGATGGGTAATGGTCGAATTCCTTTCTATTCGGAAATTGTTGTCGTCCGGGATCCGCAGCAGACTGGGCAAGATGGTCGACTTGGGGCGGTGGTTGGCGTATCGGAGAATTTCGACGAGGGTGGTAGTTATGCAATAATTCTTGATGGTGAAGACCACGTCGTCGTTTATGATTCAAGGGATATTCGACCTACGGGAAAAATGCGCACTCGTGACTTGTACTATCCCGATGAAACCTTAGAGTGAAAGTCGTACAGGGTTTGGGATCGACCTGCGGACTGGTCAAGTTTCTCGACCTATTTTACATCCGGTAGTGACGGGGGTTGTTTGGCATGTTGACGCCGACGTGATGGTCGTTCACAGGCTTGTGCAGATAGGTGTTCCGAATCTGCGGGTGTAGGTACCAGTAGCGCGGGTCGGCCCAGATCTCGGCCAGCTTTCCCTCTGGTTATCTAGGAAGTGCAGTAGTCCATAATGGTGGGTAGATCGTGATGAGGGGCACACGCGTCTGGCCGGCGCGACCGATACCGTCAACTGCGTGTTTGGGGCGAAGAACCGGGCCCTTGCAGGGACGTCGGGTTTCCCCTGTTTGTTGCTGGGGCGAGGCCCCTCAGAACCGGGCGGGCCCTAATCGGTCGTCGTAACCGTGATGGAATCGTCCCCAGTAGCGAGCCTGGACCCATCATTTCCCTTGTTCGGATGTCCAGTCGCGTCGCTGCTCAAAGGCAATGCCGGTGCTATGGGACAGCAAGGACGCGTCCGGCCCGGTGCTGCGGTTCGAGCCGGGCACGTGGTCGACCTTCGTCGACGGGGCGAAGGCGGGCGGGCTCGCCCACGCGTGACCACCGGTAGGCCGCCGCCCAACGAACGCGGGTCCCGGGTCCTCAGCTACCCGGCGGTTACTCCTTGCAGCATCAGGAGGATCCCGGGCCGGTCAGGGCCCGGCGGGCGGGTACGCAGAGTAGGGTCAGCCGCGTGAGCGCGAAGACGTGAACCGCGTACCGCCGGGCTCCCCCGACCTCGCCCGGCGGGCGCGTGCAGGCCGCGAACGAAAGGCACCCCTGTGACCAGCCCAGCCAAGACCCGCGTCGCCATCGTCTTCGGCGGCCGCAGCACCGAGCACGCGATCTCCTGCGTCAGCGCCGGCAGCATCCTGGCCGCCCTGGACACCGACGAGTACGAGATCGTCCCGGTCGGCATCACCCGCGCCGGGCGGTGGGTGCTCACCACCGGCGACGGCAGCCAGCTGGCCATCACCGACCGGCAACTGCCGGAGATCACCGACCGGTCCGGCTCGGCCGTGGTGCTGCCCGCCGACCCGACCGGCAACGGGATCATGGTGCTCGACCCGGCCGACGGCCCGGCCGCCGCCCTGGCCGGCGTCGACGTCGTCTTCCCGGCGCTGCACGGCGCGTACGGCGAGGACGGCACCATCCAAGGGCTGCTGGAGATGGCCGGCATCCCGTACGTCGGGGCCGGGGTGTTCGCCTCGGCCGCCGCGATGGACAAGGAGTTCACCAAGAAGCTGGCCACCGTCGAGGGCATCCCGACCGGCCCGTACGCGGTGCTGCGCCCCGGGGTGAGCCTCAGCGACGCCGACAAGGAGCGCCTCGGCCTGCCGGTGTTCGTCAAGCCGTCGCGCGCCGGTTCGTCGTACGGCATCACCAAGGTCTCCGACTGGGCCGACCTGGACGCCGCCGTCGCCACCGCCCGGGAGATCGACCCGAAGGTGCTGATCGAGGCGGCGATCGTCGGCCGTGAGGTCGAGTGCGGGGTGATCGAGGGCGAGGCCGGCGGCGGCCCCGAGGCGTCCCTGCTGGCCGAGGTACGGGTGGTCACCGACCACGAGTTCTACGACTTCGAGGCCAAGTATCTCGACAACTCCTGCGAGTACGACATCCCGGCCGGGTTGTCGGAGCAGGTGACCCGGCAGGTGCAGGACTACGCCTGCCGCACCTTCACCGCGCTGGACTGCGCCGGTCTGGCCCGGGTCGACTTCTTCGTCACCGACGACAACCAGATCTACCTGAACGAGATCAACACCATGCCGGGGTTCACCCCGACGTCGATGTTCCCGCGGATGTGGGCGGCCGCCGGCCTGGAGTACCCGAAGCTGGTGGACCGGCTGATCCGTACCGCGCTCAGCCGGGGCACCGGGCTGCGCTGACCGACCGCCGGGACCGAGACCGGACCAGAGGAGCGGACCGGACCGGATTCGGACCGGACCCAGAGTCAGGCGCGGCAGCCGCGCGGGGCGGCGTCCGCGTCGCTGGGCACCGTCTCGATCAGCGGGTCGGCGAACGCGGTCACCCACTGGCCCGGTTCGTCGTAGGAGCCGGGCACACTCACCCGCACCGGGATCTCCCGGTCGACGGTGGTCCAGACGGTGGCGTCGGCCTGCTCGGCGGCGTGCCAGCAGACCCCGTCAAGCGCGTAGACCAGGTCGGTCGGTGGGAACTGCGCCGCCGGCACCCCGCAGGCGACGGTGATCGGCGGTTCGCCGTACGCCGCGTTCTGCTCGGCGCCGTCGGTGACCCGCCGCTGCGGCAGGTCGCGCAGCGTACCCGGCAGTTGGGAGACCAGCGCCCGGCAGACGATCTCGGCGCGTTCGTCCAGCGTCGGGGCGGCGATCTGCACCGGCGTGGTCGGCACCGGCGCGACACCGGCGGACGCCGACGCCGACGGGTCCGCGGCGGCCCCGGGGTCGTCGTCGGACCCGGCCGGGGCGAGCCGGCTGAACGCGGCGAGCGCCACGATCACGGTCAACGGCAACGCCACCACGGTCGCCCAGATGGCCGCCTGCCTGGTCGTCCGGTCCGGCCCACCTGTCACAGTCGTACCACCGAACACGTCAGGGTCCGGGTGATGCCCGGCACCATCTGGACCCGGCTGACTATCATCGTCCCGAGTTCGTCCACGGTGTGCGCCTCGGTGAGCACGACCACGTCGTACGGCCCGGTCACCGCGTCCACCCGGACCACGCCGGAGATGTCCGCGATCGCGTCGGCGACGTCGCGTGCCTTTCCGACTTCGGTCTGGATGAGGATGTATGCCTGGACCACGACCCGACTCCTATCCGCCGCCCGGGAGCGGCTCGAACGTGAAACTACCGTACGGAGCAGGCCGGATTCATGACGGTGCCCGAGTGGAGACGACAATGATCGAGGTGGACCGGTGAATGTGGCACAGGCCGGTGAATTCGGGCTCATCTCCCGGGTCACCGCGCGGCTGCACCCGGGGGCCGCCACCCTGCTCGGCCCCGGCGACGACGCGGCCGTGGTGGCCGCCTCGGACGGCCGGGTGGTCGCCTCCACCGACGTGCTCGTCGAGGGCCGGCACTTCCGGCGGGACTGGTCCAGCGCCGTCGACGTCGGCCACCGCGCGGCCGCCGCGAACCTCGCCGACATCGTGGCGATGGGGGCGGTGCCGACCGCATTGCTGGTGGCGCTCTGCGCCCCGCCGGAGACCGACGCCGGCTGGGCCGAGGACCTGGCGGTCGGCCTGTCCGACGAGGCGGCCAAGGTCGGCGCGAGCGTGGTCGGCGGCGACATGTCGGCCAGCCCGACCCTGACCATCGCGGTGACCGCCCTCGGCGACCTGCACGGCGCGGCCCCGGTGCTGCGCAGCGGCGCGCACGCCGGTGACGTGCTGGCCATCGCGGGCCGGCTCGGCTACGCCGCCGCCGGCTACACGGTGCTGTCCCGCGGCTTCCGGTCACCGAAGCTGCTCGTGGAGGCGTACCGACGCCCCGAGGTGCCGTACGCCGCCGGCCCGGCCGCGGCGAACGTCGGCGCCAGCGCCATGATCGACATCTCGGACGGGTTGATCGCCGACCTGGGTCACGTCGCCACCGCCAGCCGGGTCGGTATCGACCTGCGCCGGGCCGCGTTCGAGGTGCCGCCGCAGATGCGCGACACTGCCAACGCGCTCGGCGTCGACCCGTACCAGTGGATCTTCGGCGGTGGTGACGACCACGCCCTGGCCGCGACGTTCCCCGAGGATCTGCCGCTGCCGAAGGGCTGGCGGCGGGTCGGCCACGTGGTCAAAGGCGCCGGGGTCACCGTCGACGGCCAGCCGTACCAGGGCGTCGCCGGCTGGGAACACTTCCAGTGAGCCCGCGCCGGTCACCGCTGAGCCACCGCCGGTGACCGCACTACGCTTTACCGCGTGACTGATCTGCTTCAGGCCGGCGTCGAGATCCGCCGGGTCCGCTACACCGACGCGGTGGCGCAACGTCTGGTGGCCGCCGCCATGGCCGATCTGGGTGCCCGCTACGGCGGCACCGGCGACGACACCCCGGTCGACCCGGCCCACTTCGACCCGCCCGGCGGTGCCTTCCTGATCGCCCATCTGGACGGGGCACCGGCCGGCTGCGCCGGCTGGCGCAGCCACGGCAGCTCCGGCGAGGACGCCGAGCTGAAGCGGATGTACGTCGCCGACGCCGCCCGCGGGCGCGGGGTGGCCCGCGCGCTGCTGGCCGCCGTCGAACGCTCCGCCGCCGGCCAGGGCCGCCGCCGGGTCATCTTGGAGTGCGGCGACAAGCAGCCCGAGGCGATCGCGCTCTACAGCAGCAGCGGGTACGCCCGGATCCCGAACTTCGGCTACTACCGGGACTCGCCGGGCTGCCTGTCCTTCGGCCGGGTGCTCAGCGCCGACTGGTGACGGATGCTCACCGCCGGCTGGTGACCGTACACAGTCAGCCGCCGGACCCGATCGGGTCCGGCGGCTGCTGAAACGTCGAGGTCGTGGGCGGCGCGGTCAGGCGCCCCGGACCACCTTGCCGGCCTTGAGGCAGGAGGTGCAGGCGTTCACCTTGCGGGTGTTGCCGCCACCGGCCGGGGTGCGAACGGTCTGGATGTTCGGGTTCCAACGGCGGTTGGTCTTCTTCTTCGACCACGGCACGTTGTGACCGAAGCCCGGCCCTTTGCCACAGACGTCGCACACGCTAGCCACGGGATACTCCTGGGGATTTGTCGTTCATCAGGTCGCCGGTCGCCGGGACACACCACGCCCAGACAACCTGGCCAGGCTACCCGATCGACCACCCGGGCGGCCAATCGCCCTGCCCCGACCGTCAAGCTGCCGCCGCCCGGCCGCCTGCGTCGTCTCCGCGCGCCGGCCGCCTGGCCGCACCCGGGTCGTCTTCACGGCGGCTGTCGGCGTGCGCCAGTAGGCTCATCGCCGTGCTGGACACCCTTGACGCCGCCGCTGTGCGCCGGTGGTGTTCGGGTTCGCTGGCCGCGCTGCGCCGCCACCAGGGCGAGATCGACGCGCTCAACGTCTACCCGGTGCCGGACGGCGACACCGGCACCAACCTGGTCCTCACCCTCACCTCGGCCCAGCACGCCCTGGCCCTCGACCTGGACAACTCCTCGGAGGGGGAGCAGACCTCGCACGGGCGGGTGCTGCGGCTGATGGCCCGGGGCGCGCTGCTCGGTGCCCGGGGCAACTCCGGGGTGATCGTCTCGCAGATCCTGCGAGCGCTGGCCGACGCGCTCACCGACACCGCCGTGGTGCGCGGCCGGGCCCTCGCGTCGGCGTTGACCGCCGCCACCGACGCGGCGTACGCGGCGGTCGCCCGCCCGGTCGAGGGGACCGTGCTGACCGTGGTCGCCGCCGCCGCGCGGGCCGCCGACCGGACCGGCTCCGACGACCTCGCCACCGTGGTACGGGCCGCCGCCTCGGCCGCCCGCGACGCCCTCGCCGCGACCCCCGGCCAACTGCCGGTGCTGGCCCGCGCCGGAGTGGTCGACGCCGGCGGTCGCGGCCTGTGCCTGCTGCTCGACGCGCTGGCCGCCGTGGTCGGCACCCCGCTCACCGACAGCACCGACAACCCTGACAACGCCGACAGCCCTGACAGCACTGACAACCCCGTCGGCCGCGCCACCGACCCCGGCGGCGCCGGCCGCGCCGTCGACCCCCACAGCGGGGCCGGCTCCGAGGAGTACGCCTACGAGGTGCAGTTCCTGCTCGAAGCGCCGGCCGGGGCGGTCGACCGGATGCGGGCCGCACTCGCCGAGATCGGCGACTCGCTGGTCGTCGTCGGCTCCGACGCAGGGGATGGCGACGGGGACGATGACGACAGGGACGATCCGGTGTGGAACGTGCACGTGCACGTGCACGTCGACGACATCGGCGCCGCCATCGAGGCCGGCATCGCCGCCGGCCGCCCGTACCAGATCTCGGTCACCCGGTTCGCCGACCAGCCGGCACCGCCGCTCGCCGGCCGGGCCGCGGTGGTGGTCGCCGCCGGCACCGGCCTCGCCGCCCTGTTCACCGGTGAGGGTGCCGGCGTGGTCGGCGGCTCCCCGTCCACCGCCGAGCTGCTCGACGCCATCCGCCGCACCGGCGCCGCCGAAGTGGTGGTGCTGCCCAACGACCCGGACACCCAGGCCGTCGCCGGCCTCGCCGCCCGGGAGGCCGAGGCCGGCGGCGTCACCGTCGCCGTCGTGCCGACCCGGTCACCGGTGCAGGCCCTCGCCGCGCTCGCCGTCCGCGACCCGCGACGCCGCTTCGACGACGACGTGATCGCGATGGCCGAGGCGGCCGGGGCCTGCCGGTACGCCGAGGTCTGCCACGCCGCCCGGGAAGCGCTCACCGTCGCCGGCCGCTGCCGCCCCGGCGACGTGCTCGCCCTGGTCGAGGGGGAGGTACTGCTGATCGGCACCGACCTGGCCGGCACCTGCCACAACCTGCTGGACCAGCTGCTCGGCGGCGGCGGTGAACTTGTCACTTTGATCGTCGGCGAGCAGGCACCGGACGGCCTGGGCGAGGCGGTGGCGGCGCACGTCGCCCGCTGCTGGCCGTTCGTCGAGGTGCACACCTTCGTCGGCGGGCAGCCGCACTACCCGCTGCTGGTAGGGATCGAATGACGCAGCCGTTGTTGGAGGCCGGATGACGCAGCCGTGCACGATGGACACTCCGCTGAAGGTCAACCTGGGCGCGAAGACCGCCAAGGCGATGGCCGACCACCTCGACCTGCACACCGTCGGGGACCTGCTCTACCACTTCCCGCGCCGCTACGACCAGCGCGGCGAACACACCGACATCCGCTCGCTGGAGGTGGGGGAGCAGGTCACCGTCCTGGGCCAGGTGCGGCGGACCACCGTACGGCCGATGCGCCAACGGCGCGGCAAGCTGCTCGAAGTGGTCGTCGAGGACGGCACCGGCGGCACCCTGACGTTGACCTTCTTCGGCAACCAGGCGTGGCGGGAACGGGACCTGAAACCGGGCCGCTGGGGGCTGTTCGCCGGCAAGGTGACCGAGTTCCGGGGCGTACGCCAGCTCAACGGCCCCGAGTACGTGCTGCTCGGGGACGGCGCCGCCGACGGCGAGGTGGCCGCCGAGGACCCGGTGGAGGAGTTCGCCGGTGCGCTGATCCCGGTCTACCCGGCCGCCGCCGCCGTACCGACCTGGGTGATCGCCCGCTGCGTCCGGACCGTGCTGGACGTGCTCACCCCACCCGAGGATCCGATGCCGGCGGCGGTACGGGCCAGCCGCAACCTGCTCGGCCTGCACCCGGCGCTGCGACAGATCCACCGCCCGGCCGACGAACCCGAGCTGTTCCAGGCCCGGCGGCGGCTCAAGTGGGACGAGGCGTTCGCCGTACAGCTGACGTTGGTGCAGCGCAAGCTGCGCGCCGCCGACTGGCCGGCGCGGCCCCGGCCCCGCGCGGACGCCGGCCTGCTGGCCGCGTTCGACGCCCGCCTGCCGTACGAGCTGACCGACGGTCAGCGGCGCATCGGCGAGGAGATCGCCGCCGACCTGGCCACCGCGCATCCGATGCACCGGCTGCTGCAGGGCGAGGTCGGCTCCGGCAAGACGGTGTGCGCGCTGCGGGCGATGCTGCAGGTCGTCGACGCCGGCGGGCAGGCGGCGCTGCTCGCCCCGACCGAGGTGCTCGCCGCCCAGCACCACCGGGGCATCCAGGAGCTGCTCGGCCCGCTGGGGCGGGCCGGTGAGCTGGACGGCGACCCGGCCGGCACCCGGTTGACGCTGGTCACCGGGTCGCTGGGCGCGGCGGCCCGCCGGGCCGCCCTCGACGAGGTCCGCGACGGCCGGGCCGGCATCGTGATCGGCACCCACGCCCTGCTGTACGAGGGCGTCGACTTCGCCGACCTAGGCCTGGTCGTCGTCGACGAGCAGCACCGGTTCGGGGTGGAGCAGCGCGACTCGTTGCGGGCCAAGGCCGAGCAGCCGCCGCACGTGCTGGTGATGACCGCCACCCCGATCCCGCGGACGGTCGCCATGACCGTGTACGGCGACCTGGAGGTGTCCGCGCTCACCCAGCTGCCCGGCGGCCGGTCGCCGATCGTCTCGCACGTGGTGCCGGCGGCGGAGAAGCCGGCCTTCCTGGAGCGGGCCTGGCGGCGGGTACGCGAGGAGGTGGCCGCCGGCCATCAGGCGTACGTGGTCTGCCCGCGCATCGGTGACGCGACCGGAACCGGCGCCGACGAGGAGCCCTCCGGCGACGGCGACGATCCCGGGGCGCGGCGGCCGCCGCTGGCGGTGACCGAGGTGGCGCCGCTGCTCGCCGACGGGCCGCTGCACGGGCTGCGGATCGAGGTGCTGCACGGTCGGCTGCCGGCCGACGCCAAGGACGCGGTGATGCGCTCCTTCGCCGCCGGTGACGTCGACGTGCTGGTCGCCACGACGGTGGTCGAGGTGGGGGTGAACGTGCCGAACGCCACCGTGATGATCGTGCTGGACGCCGACCGGTTCGGGGTGTCGCAGCTGCATCAGCTGCGCGGCCGGGTTGGTCGGGGCTCGGCGGCCGGGCTGTGCCTGCTGGTCACCGACGCCGCCGAGGGCACGCCGGCCCGCGAGCGGCTGGACGCGGTCGCGTCGACCACCGACGGGTTCCGCCTGGCCGAGCTGGATCTGGAGCAGCGCCGCGAAGGTGACGTGCTGGGCGCGACCCAGTCGGGTCGCCGGTCCCATCTGCGGCTGTTGTCGCTGCTGCGCGACGCCGACCTGATCGGGCAGGCCCGGGCCGAGGCGATCGACCTGCTCGACGACGATCCGGAGCTGACCCGGCATCCGGCGCTGGCGGCATCCGTCGGCACCCTGGTCGACGCCGAACGCGCCGAGTACCTGGAGAAGGGCTGAAATCACGGCCGGGAGCGGCTGCGGCGGACCGGGGTACGGCTGCGGCCGGACAGGCGGAAGGGCGCCGACCGGGGGGATCGTCGACGCCCTTCCAGGGGTGGTGCGGGGGGATGACTTGTCAGTCAGTCACGACCCAGGGTGGCTGACTCAGGCGGTGAAGGTGACCCGCCGACGACGCGCCAGGTAGAACAGCACGCCACCGATGGCCAGCAGCGCGATGGCGCCAGCGGCGAGACCGCCAGCGGCGGCACCGGTGACCGGCAGGGAACCGCCGCCCTCGCCACCGGTGTCACAGTCCTCCGGCAGCTCCCAGGCGAAGGCCTCGGACTCGTCCTCGAAGCCCTCGACGACCAAGGTGACCGCAAGGCCCTCGAACGCGTCGAACTCGGCCACGCCCGACTCACCGGGGCCGACGGTGACGGTGCGGGTGTCGCCCTCGTTCGGTACGAAGTCGACGGTGATGGTCTCGCCGTCCTCCGGATTGTTGATCGTGAAGATCAGCTGGTCGCAGGTGGACTCGATGATGCGCTCGGGCTCGCTGGGCTCCACCGCCGGCGGCTCGGTTGGCTCCGGCGTGACCGGCGCGGTCGGGCTCGGTTCGACGCTCGGCTGCACGGTCGGTTCGACGCTCGGCTGCACGGTCGGCTCGGTCGTCGGCTCGGTGGTCGGCTCGGTCGTCGGGTCGACGGTCGGGCTCGGAGTCGGCTCGGCACACATCGGCAGCAGCCTCAGCCGCTTCGGCTTCTTCACCGGAATGCTGGTGACGGTCTGCGTGACGACCTCGGTCTTCCGGGGGCGGACGCGGAGCCACTCGGCGGTCACCGTCAGGGACACCTTGGTGATCTCGGACGGGATCATCTGCTCACCGCGAATGCCGTCGCGGCCGGTGGGCAGTTCCGCGCCGACGAAGATTCCACCGGTGATCTCGGTCTCCGCCGGGTCGGTCGAGACCTCGGTCAGCGTCGCGGCGAGGTCCCGCTCGCTGTTCCAGACCTTCCAGACGATCTTCCAGTCGCCGTCTGCCGTCTTGCAGACCGGCAGGCCGACCGGGATGGGGTGGTGCGCGCTGGCAGGGGTGGCGAGGGCCACCGCGCCGACCACGCCGATCGTCGCGCCGGCCGCGATGGCCAAGGCGCGCCGAAGCGGAGACTTCAGACGGTTCACAGGTACTCCCGAGTGAGGGGTTCAGGGGCCCGGCGCGGCCGTGCGCAACCTGACTGGTGAGGTGCAGTCGATGATTGGTGCGACAACGACCCGCGTCGTGCGTCGTGTCCGGCGTTGTCCCACCGGCACAGCGCCTGACCTTAGCTGTTCCTGAACTGACAGGGTGCCCCACAGGTCCGGCTAAGGATGATGTTGTCGTTCCGAGATATTTCATAGACGCAACGTGTTTGCCGTCCGCTTTCCGAGTGGTTGTTGCCCACTCGGGTGTCTCTTTGCAACAACAGACGCACCTGGTCACACGAGGGCGGATTAAGCCGTCCGGGTCGGCATTCGACCGGTTCGGCTGATCGCGTAGCGTGCCGGGGATGAGTGCACCGGCCGCCGTGGGGGTCCGCCGCCGATGACCCGGATCATCTCCGGCCGGCTCGGCGGCCGGCGGATCGCCACACCGCCTGGCGCGAACACCCGGCCCACCTCCGACCGGGTCCGTGAGGCACTGTTCAGCACCCTCGGCACGATGACCGACCTGGTCGGGGCGCGGTTCGCCGATCTCTACGCGGGCAGCGGCGCGGTGGGTCTGGAGGCGCTGTCCCGGGGCGCCGAACACGTCCTGCTGGTCGAGTCCGACACGCGGGCCGCCCGTACCGTGCGGGCGAACATCGCCGCGCTGGGAGCTGGCACCGGTGCGCGGCTGATCACTGCCAAGGTCGCGACCGCGCTGGCCACGCCGCCGGACGGCGGCGGCTACGACGTGGTCTTCGCCGACCCGCCGTACGCGGTGACCGACACCGAACTCCGGACCGCCCTGGACAGTCTCGTCGGCGGCGGCTGGCTCGCCCCGTACGCCGTCGTGGTGATCGAGCGGTCCGCCCGGGGACCGGCGTTGACCTGGGTGGAAGGCGTCACTGCCGAGCGCGGGCGGCGTTACGGCGAGACCATGCTTTGGTACGGTCGGCGATCATGAGACGAGCGGTGTGCCCCGGCTCTTTCGATCCGGTCACCAACGGACATCTCGACATCATCGGCCGGGCCAGCCGGCTGTTCGACGAGGTCATCGTGGGTGTCCTGATCAACCAGTCCAAGGCTGGCCTGTTCACCATCGACGAGCGAATATCGATGCTCCGCGAAGTAACCGGGTCGTACCGCAACGTTCGGGTCGCTTCGTTCCGTGGCCTACTGGTGGATTTCTGCCGTGCTCAGGAGGCGGCCGTCGTGGTCAAAGGCCTGCGGGCGGTCAGCGACTTCGACTACGAACTGCAGATGGCACAGATGAACATTGGCCTGGCCGGGGTGGAGACGCTGTTCATGCCGACCAACCCGCTCTACTCGTTCCTCTCTTCCAGCCTGGTCAAGGAGGTCGCCAAGTGGGGCGGTGACGTCTCGGCCCACCTGCCCGAGGCGGTCCACGACCGGCTGCTCGCCCGGGTCACCGCGCCGCCGACCCAGCAGGTGTGAACCGGGCTGGCCCGGCAGCTCCGGGCGGGCCGACCGAGCCGCGATGAACCGCCCGGCGCGTCGCGACGCGCCCGAACTCGGGGTGGGATGGACCACATGTCGTCCTGGGTCGCATCATGATGGAGCGCCGACCGGTCCGGCAGTTGGGATGATGACGTTCTGGCCCGGCCTTGCCATCATGGTGGGTCGACCCTCCGACAACAGGGAGTGAGATGCCGGTGGATCCATTCGACCGCATCGACGAGATCATCGCGATGGTGGAGACCGCGCGGGCCGTGCCGATGTCCCGGAACAACTGCATGATCGACCGGGCCGAGATGATCGGTGTCCTGGACCAGTTCCGGGCCGAGCTCCCCGCCGACCTGCGCCGGGCGGCGGCGCTGCTGGAGGAACGCGACAAGATCATGGACGCCGGCAAGCGCGAGGCGGACCGCATCATCAGTGAGGGCGAGGCCGAGCATGCCCGGCTGGTGTCGGTGAACGAGATCACCGTCTCCGCCGAGCACGAGGGTGCGCGGATCGTCGCCGAGGCCCGCGCCGAGGCGCAGCGGCTGCGCGCCGAGGTCGACGACTACGTCGACACCGCGTTGGCCAACTTCGAACAGTTCCTTACCCGGGCGCTGGCTTCGATAGAGCGTGGCCGGGACAAGATGCACGCGTTGCGGGAGATCGGTACCTTCTCCGGTGAGGAGAACGAACGCCCGCTGCCCTTCTGACTGACCGGTGCCCCGGTTCGACGCCGTCGCCGCTGCTCGGGTAACCTGTTTTGTCGGCCTCTACCAGGCCGGAGTCCAACTATGCGCAATCACTCGTCGAAGACACTCAACCCCAGGTCGCCGCTGGTTCTCGACACCCGGGAACTGCCGCGTCGCCCTGGCGCGTTGCGTACGGTGAGCCGGGTGGTGCCCGCGCCGGCGGACCTCGGGCTGGAGCTGAACGGCGTACCGGAAGGTGCCGACCTGAGCCTCGATCTACGGCTCGAGTCGGTCTCCGAAGGGGTGCTCGTTTCCGGGACGGTCTCCGGACCGGTCTCCGGCGAGTGCGGGCGGTGCCTGCGCTCGATCAGCGAGTCGCTGACCGTCCCGATCCAGGAGCTGTACGCATACGAGAACAGCACCACGGACGAGACGGCCGACATCGACGAGGTGGGCCGGTTGCAGGGCGATCTGATCGACCTGGAGCCGGCACTGCGGGACGCGGTGGTGCTTGCACTGCCGACCACCCCGCTGTGCCGCAGCGACTGCCCTGGGCTGTGCCCCGACTGCGGGGTGCACTGGGACGAGCTGCCGGACGACCACAACCACCAACAGGTCGACCCGAGGTGGGCCGGCCTGTCGCAACTGACCCGCCAAGAGGAGTAAGAACCGTGGCCGTTCCCAAGCGCCGGATGTCCCGCAGCAACACCCGTTCCCGCCGGTCCCAGTGGAAGACCACGCCGGTGGTGACCGTCGAGTGCCCGCAGTGCAAGTCCGCGAAGCTGCCGCACACCGCGTGCACCGTCTGCGGCACCTACAACGGCCGCCAGGTCATCGAGGTCTGATCCGGTCGTCGTGACGCCGCCGGTCTTCGACCGGGCGGCGCGGATCTCCCGGCGAACGCCGGGTGCCTCGTCCCAGGAGCCGGCCGGTCGGTCGGCACCGGCCGGCGCTGACTCCGGGACCGGCACCTCGCGGATCGCCGTCGACCTCCTCGGCGGGGATGGGGCACCCGCCGTCGTGGTTGACGGCGCTCTGCGCGCCTGCCGCGCCGATCCCGATCTCCAGCTCCTGCTCGTCGGCCCGCCGGATGCGGCGGACGACGTTCGCGCCGCGCTGCCCGACGAGCAGCGGAGCCGGATCACCGTACGGCCGACGGGTGACACCGTCCGCGCGGCGGCCGACACCGGCGAGCTTTCCGTCACCGCCGCGGGTTCTGTCACCGGCCGGGCCGACGAATCGATCCGGGCCGGCATGGCCGCCGTCGCCGACGGCGCGGCCGACGCGTTCATCTCCGCTGGGTCCAGCGGCGCGATCGTCACCGCCGCCGCGCTCGGTCTCGGCCGGTGGCCGACCGTACGCCGGCCCGCCCTGGTCGTCACCCTCCCGGCGGTCGCCGGCCCGGTGGTGCTGCTCGACGTCGGCGCCACAGTAGAGGCGCGCCCGGCCACCCTGACCCAGCACGCCCTGTTCGGGGCCGCATACGGTGCCGTGCGGCTCGGCCTGGACCGGCCCCGGGTCGGACTGCTCTCGATCGGCGCCGAGCCAGGCAAGGGCGACCGGGTCCGGCGTACCGCCGACACTCTGCTGCGGAGCCTCACCCTGCCCGCCGACGGCCGGTATGTCGGCTTGGTCGAAGGACACGACGTCATGCTCGGCGACGGCATCGACGTGGTAATCACCGACGGCTTCACCGGGAACGTGCTGCTCAAGGGCATCGAAGGTGCGTACGCGATGGCCGGCGGCCCGGAACCGGGCCGGGTCGCGCCCCGGGCGGCGGCCCTGCTCGGCGTCGCCGGGACGGTGGTCGTCTGCCACGGTGCCGCCACCGGTGCCGACATCGCCACCGGTATCACCCTCGCCGCCGGACTGCACCGTGGCCGGGTGACCTCGACTCTCGCCCGGATGCTCGATGACATCACCCGGCTGATCGCAGAACAGGACGAGGTATCGCCATGAGTAACAACCAGTCCCGTCGTCCGCCGGTTGCGCACCTGGAGGCCGCGTTCGGTGTGGCGTTCGAACCGGATCTGCTGGAACGGGCGTTGACCCACCGGTCGTACGCGTACGAGAACGGCGGTCTGCCCACCAACGAGCGGTTGGAGTTCCTCGGCGACTCGGTGCTCGGCGTGGTGATCACCTCGGCGCTGTTTCACAGCCACCCCGACCTGCCGGAAGGGCAACTGGCCAAGCTTCGGGCCAGCGTGGTCAACATGCGGGCGCTCGCCGAGGTGGCCCGGTCTCTCGGCCCGCAGGGGCTTGGCCCGTACCTGCTGCTCGGCAAGGGGGAGGAGAGCACCGGCGGGCGGGACAAGGCGAGCATCCTGGCCGACACCCTGGAGGCGCTACTCGGTGCGATCTACCTGCAGTACGGGCTGGACACCGCGTCAATCGTGATCCGCCGGCTGTTCGACCCGTTGATGGCGGACTCCGCGAGCCGGGGCGCCGGGCTGGACTGGAAGACCAGCCTGCAGGAGCTGACCGCGACCCTCGGGCTGGGCGTACCCGAGTACCGCATCGACGACGCCGGTCCGGACCACGCAAAGACCTTCACCGCCTGGGTGGTGGTCGCCGGACAGCGCTACGGCGGGGCCGAAGGCCGCAGCAAGAAGGAGGCTGAGCAGCGGGCCGCCGAAGCCGCGTGGCGTACCCTTTCCGCGCAGATGGTGGACTCCACCGCGGTCGCCGGCACCGCAGCGGCCGTTGACCAGCCGGGTCCGGCTTCCGACGCCGACGCCGGTCCGCCGGGCGAGGTCGCTGCCGGTCCGCCGGAGCCCGAGGACGGGCCGCCGGCCAGCCCGTCCGCCCAGGTCTGAGCACGAGAACACCACCGGCACCGGTCGGAGAAAGGCATGTCATGCCAGAGCTGCCCGAGGTCGAGACGGTCCGGCAAGGGCTGGCTGGCTGGGTGATCGGCCGGCGGCTGGACACCGTGGAGGTGCGCCATCCCCGGGCGATTCGCCGGCACCTGCCCGGCCCGGTGCACTTCGCCGCCGTACTCGCCGGCCGGCAGATCATCGACGTACGCCGCCGTGGCAAGTACCTGTGGCTGCCGCTGGACAGCGGCGACGCGGTGGTCGGCCATCTCGGCATGTCCGGACAGCTGCTGCTGCAGCCGGCCCACGCCCCGGACGAGACGCACCTGCGGGTCCGTTTCCGGTTCGTCGACGGCGACCCGCAGCTGCGCTTCGTCGACCAGCGGACGTTCGGCGGGCTCGCTGTGTCGGCCGGTGGCGCCGAGTTACCGGCCGAGATCGCGCACATCGCCAGGGATCCGCTCGACCCGGACTTCTCCGACACTGCGTTCGTCGCAGCGGTACGCCGACGTCGCACCGAGATCAAGCGGGCACTGCTTGACCAGTCGCTGATCTCCGGGATCGGCAACATCTATGCCGACGAGGCGCTGTGGCGGGCCGGCCTGCACGGCACCCGACCGACCGACCGGCTGCCGGCCGCGACGGTCACCAGGCTGCTGGCACACGTACGGGACGTGCTGCGGGCGGCAGTTACCGAGGGCGGCACCAGTTTCGACGCGCTCTACGTCAACGTCAACGGCGAGAGCGGCTACTTCGACCGGTCACTCAATGTGTACGGGCGGGAGGATCAGCCCTGCGCCCGGTGCGGGGCGCTGATCCGCCGGGAGTCGTTCATGAACCGGTCGTCGTTCAGCTGCCCGCGCTGCCAACCTAGGCCGCGGGCCGTTCGCCGCTGACCGACGTCAGCTCAGCGCGCCGACCCGAACATCTGCGTCCAGTAGAGGGTCCCGTTCGACGAGGTGGCCGTGCCGACCCCCATGGCGACCGCGTCGCAGTTGAGGATGTTGGCCCGGTGGCCCGGGCTGTTCAACCAGCCCTCCATGACCGCCTCGGCGGTGGGGTAGCCGGCCGCCACGTTCTCGCCGATCGCCTGCTCGTAGCCGGCCCGCTTGGCGCGTTCCCACGGGTCGCTGCCGTCGCTGCCTTCGTGCGACATGTCGTTGTTGGTTGCCTGGTCCTCGCTGTGCAACCGGGCCGCCTCGGTCAACTGGTCGTTGATTGTCACCGCGCCGCACCCGTTGTCGTCGCGCGCCGCGTTGACCAGCGCCAGGACCTGCTGCTGCCGGCTGGTGTCCCCGGTGGCGGTCTGCTGCGGCGCGGCGCTGGTCTTCGCCGGCGCGGCGGTCGTGCGCTCCGGACGGGAGCTTTCCGGGGCGGCGGCGCTACGGCGTGGGCTCGGGGCAGCCGAGGTCGGCGGTGGCGGTGCGGGGCTCACAGCCGGGGTCGGGGCGGCACCGAGTTCGGCGTCGAGCACCTCCGGCTCGCCGATCTGCGGGTCCTCCGTACCAGCGGACTGTTCGGTGAGTGGGTCGGTGACCGGATCGACATCCGTTGCCACGACGGTGTCGTCGGTGCCATCGGTTGAGTCGTCGCCGAACCCGGCGCGTAGCATCGCGCCGCCGCCACCGATCGCCACCAGCAGCACGACGACCAGCGTGGCCAGGGTGACCGGCCCGACGGCGAGCCGGCGCCGTCGGCCGTCGGCAACCTCCGGGTCGGAGTCGTCGCGCGCGTCGGACCGCCGCCGACGGGCGACGCGGGTCAGCGACCCGGTGTCGGTCGGGACCTCACGCGGACCCCGGTCGTCGTCGGTCCAGCGATCGTCGCCGCTGGCCCAGCCGTCGTCACCACCGGGCCAGCCGTTGGCCTCGCCGGGTCCGTCGGCCAGGTCTCGCAGCACGCTGTACCGGTGCGTCTCGGTCTCGTCGTGCCGGGTGTCGCGGCCGGCCCCGTCGTGTCCGTGCGGAGCCCCGGCGTACCCCGGTCCGTCGGCGTACCCCGGTCCGTCGACGTACCCCGGCCCGTCCGGGCGGGCGGTCAGGTGGGTGTCGTACCCGTCGTCGGTGGGGAGGCCGTACGGCTGCGGGTGGTGTTCCGCCCCGCCGGGGAGCTGTCCGGTCGGGTCGGCGGGGTAGCCGCCGTGGTCCACGCCGTCGTACGCCGGGTGACCGCCGCCGCCGTAACTGCCGAGGTCGTAACCGCCGTCGCCGGGGAACCGGCCGGCGGTCGGGTAATCGTCGGCCGTCGCCAGGCCGGAGTACTCGTCGGCCGACGAAGGGCCGGGTCGCCAGCCGGCGTCGAGGTGGCCACGCCAGGAACTCTGTCCGAACCGGTCGGTGTCCCAGCCGGCATCACCGAATGCGGTGTGGCCAGCGGGCGGCGTCGGATCGCCGGGGATGGATCCATCGACCCGGTCGTTGCGCCGGTACAAGGTCGTTGCCTCCGCAGGTGGGTGGTCGGCCCAACGGGCCGCGTCCGGTGGGACCGGGGCGCTGTGCCGGGTGCGACGCTAAGGCGTCCGGTCGCGCCCGGCAACGCTGCTAAGACAAACCGGCGATGCCGCTAAGGAAGAGATAAGGCGGACAGCTGTCCGGCTGAGGTTCTGCCGTTGACACTGTGATCTGTGCCGCTAAACCACCGCTCTTCGTACCTTTTGGGCGATAGATTCGTGAAGGAGGTGGGGATCCACGTCTGGTGGAACTTGACGAAGCGGCGACTTCGGCGGACCATGGGGGTGTCGCCAGTCGCGCCCAGTCGCGCCCCCGCATGCCCGGGGGTTGACCGACGTGAGGGTTCACGGGCGCGCGTTGGCCGGCCTTTCCGGCAGCGCATTACAAGGAGACGAAATGGCGAAGGCCCTCTACGGCCACGTTGGTGCAGCACCCGACCGGCGCCTGCTCGACGAGGTCACCCGATTGCGTGCCACTGTACAGGCACTGGAGTTCGAGATCACCCGACTGCGGGCGGAGAACGACCGGCTCGCCGCAGCGGTCGCCGAAAGCGACGACCTGCTGCGGATCCCCGAGCCTGCGCTCACCTGATCTCCACGGGCGCCGGTGCAGGCCGGCGCCCGCCGCCAGTGACCGTACGTACCGCTGATCGCACGCACCCCGCGCGCCGACACTCAAGTGCCGGCGCGCAGCTTTTTGTCCGGCCCCGTCCGTTGCCCCGTTCACGTCCGTCCGTCTGCGGCCCGGTCCGGGCCCCGGCCACGGTGTCCCAGCCGCGTCGGATCCGGTGCCCGTCCGACCGACGGGTTAGCCTGTGCCGTACTGACCAGCACTGACGGCCGCACGGCGACCCGTCGGACGAGGAATCGGACCGTGCATCTCAAGAGTCTGACGGTGAAGGGCTTCAAGTCCTTCGCCTCCGCCACCACCCTGAAGCTGGAGCCCGGGATCACCTGCGTGGTCGGCCCGAACGGCTCCGGCAAGTCCAACGTCGTCGACGCCATCGCCTGGGTCCTCGGCGAGCAGGGCGCGAAGGCGCTGCGGGGCGGCAAGATGGAGGACGTCATCTTCGCCGGCACCGCCGGTCGGGCCCCGCTGGGCCGGGCCGAGGTCACGTTGACCATCGACAACACCGACGGTGCGTTGCCGATCGAGTACACCGAGGTGTCGATCACGCGCCGGATGTTCCGCTCCGGTGAGAGCGAGTACGAAATCAACGGCAACCACTGCCGGCTGCTCGACATCCAGGAACTGCTCTCCGACTCCGGCATCGGCCGGGAGATGCACGTCATCGTCGGCCAGGGTCAGCTCGACGCCGTACTGCACGCCAAGCCGGAGGACCGGCGGGCCTTCATCGAAGAGGCCGCCGGCGTGCTGAAACACCGCAAGCGCAAGGAAAAGGCGCTGCGCAAGCTGACCGCGATGCAGACCAACCTGGATCGGCTGACCGACCTGACCGGCGAGCTGCGCCGCCAGCTCAAACCGCTGGGCCGGCAGGCCGAGGTGGCCCGCCGGGCCGCCGGGATCCAGGCCGATCTGCGCGACGCCCGGCTGCGGCTGCTCGCCGACGACCTGACCACCCTGCGGACCACCCTCGACAAGGAGATCGCCGACGAGACGGCGCTGCGGCACCGACGCACCGAGGTGGAGTCCGAACACACCGAGGTGCAGTCCCGGCTGGCCGAACTGGAGTCGGCGCTGGCCGAGGACGCGCCGCTGCTCGCCGCCGCCCAGGACACCTGGTACAAGCTCGCCGCCCTGCAGGAACGCTTCCGGTCGACCGAGCAGCTGGCCGGGGAACGGCTGCGGCACCTGTCGGGGATGCCGGACGACGAGCGACCCGGGCGTGACCCGGACCAGCTCACCGACGAGGCGCACCGGGTCCGTGAGCAGGAGGAGGAGCTGCGGGCCGCGCTGACCGAGGACCAGATCCGTCTCGCCGAGGCAGTGGAGGGCCGCCAACAGCTGGAGACGCAGCTGGCCCAGGCCGAGCGGGCGCTGGTCGCCGCTGCCAAGGCGATCGCCGACCGGCGGGAAGGGCTGGCCCGGTTGACCGGACAGGTCAACTCCGCGCGGGCCCGTACCTCCAGCGCCGCTGACGAGATATCCCGGCTCACCGCCGCGCACGCCGATGCGCAGGCCCGCGCTGACCAGGCCCAGCAGGACCTGGACGCGGCCACCGAACTGTCCACCGAGGCGGACCGGGACAACGCCGACCTGGACGCCCGGTACGCCGAGGCGGTCGCCGCACACGACGCGGCCGCCGCGCAGGTACGGCAGCTGTCCGACGCCGAGCGGAGGGCGGAGAAGGAGGCCGCCACCTGGCAGGCGCGGGAGGACGCGCTGGCGATGGGGTTGCGCAGGGGCGACGGTGCCGGCGCGCTGCTAGCCCGGGCCGACCAGGTGCCCGGCCTGCTGGGCAGCCTGGCCGGCCTGCTCACCGTCGCGCCCGGACACGAGGCGGCGCTGGCCGCCGCGCTGGGCGGTCTCGCCGACGCGGTGGCGGTCACCGGCGTCGACGAGGCGGCCGAGGCGATGCGGCTGCTCAAGATCCAGGACTCCGGTCGGGCCAGCCTGCTGGTCGCCGGGCCCGCCGGGCCGGGGATGATCGGCTCGCCGGACACCCTGCGGCCGGCCCTGCCGCCCGGGGCGACCTGGGCACCGGACGTGGTCAGCTGCCCCGACGAGCTCCGGCCGGCACTGCACCGGGCGCTGCGGGACGTGATCCTGGTCGGCGACCTCGCGGCGGCCACTGCGGCCGCCGCCGACCATCCGCAGCTGCGGGCGGTCACCCCGGACGGCGACATCGTCGGCGCTTACGCCGCCGCCGGCGGATCCGCCAAGGCCCCCAGCTTCATCGAGGTACAGGCGGCGGTCGAGGAGGCCCGCAGCAACCGGCTCACCGCCGAAGCCACCGTCGCCGAGCTGCGCGGGCAGCTCGACACCGCGCGGGAGGCGGCGGCCGGCCTCAAGGAGCAGGTCGCGCAGGCCGCCGCCGACCGGCGGCAGGCGGAGGGGCAGCGTAACGCCGCCGCTCGCCGGCTCGCCGAACTCGGCGCTGCGGCCAGGTCGGCACGGGCCGAGGCGGAGCGGCTCGGCGCCTCCCGGGACAAGGCCGCCGAGTCCCGGGACCGAGACTTGGCCACGCTGGAGGAGCTGGAGGAGCGGCTCCGGCTGGCCGAGGCGACCCCGATCGACGAGGAGCCGTCGACCGCCGAACGGGACTCCCTCGCCGCGATGCTGCCCGGTGCCCGGCAGAACGAGATGGAGGTCCGACTCGCCGTCCGCACCGCCGAGGAGCGGGTATCGTCGATCGCCGGCCGGGCGGACTCACTGCTGCGGCAGGCGGCGGCCGAGCGGGCCGCGCGGGAACGCGCCGCCGCCCGCCGGGCCGCCCGGGCCCGGGGCGCGCAGATCGCCCGCGCGGTCACCGCCGGGGCCCGGTTCGCGCTGACCAGGCTGGCCGACTCGATGGTCGACGCGGCCGCCGCCCGTGACGAGATCGCCAGCGCCCGCGCCGCGCGGGAGGCCGAGCTGCAGGAGGTACGCGGCGCGGCCAAGCGTCTCGGGGCTGAGCTGGAGCGGCTGACCAGCGCGGTGCACCGCGACGAGGTGGCCCGCGCCGAGCAGCGGCTGCGCATCGAGCAGCTGGAGGCGAAGGCGGCCGAGGACTTCTCGCTGGACGTGGAGACCCTGCTCGTCGAGTACGGCCCGCACCAGCCGGTGCCGCCCACCCAGGCCCAACTGGCGGCGGCCGCCGCCGAGGGCAAACCGGAACCGCAGCCGGTGCCGTTCGACCGGGCCACCCAGGAGAAGCGGTCGGCGAAGGCGGAACGGGAGCTGGCCCTGCTCGGCAAGGTCAACCCGCTGGCGTTGGAGGAGTTCGCCGCGCTGGAGGAGCGGTACAAGTTCCTCTCCGACCAGTTGGAGGACCTGAAGGCGACCCGCAAGGACCTGCTCACCGTCGTCGCGGACGTGGACGACCGGATCCTCGAGGTTTTCTCCAGCGCGTACGCCGACACGGCCCGCGAGTTCGAGCAGGTGTTCACCGTGCTGTTCCCGGGTGGCGAGGGACGGCTGGTGCTCACCGACCCGGACGACCTGCTGACCACCGGGGTGGAGGTGGAGGCCCGGCCACCGGGCAAGAAGATCAAGCGGCTGTCGCTGCTGTCCGGCGGGGAGCGGTCGCTGACCGCCGTCGCCATGCTGGTAGCCATCTTCCGGGCCCGGCCCAGCCCGTTCTACATCATGGACGAGGTGGAGGCGGCGCTGGACGACGTCAACCTCGGCCGGTTGATCACCCTGATGGCCCAGCTGCGGGACCGCAGCCAGCTGATCATCATCACCCACCAGAAGCGGACCATGGAGGTCGCCGACGCACTGTACGGCGTCACCATGCGCAACGGTGTCACCCAGGTGATCAGCCAGCGGCTCAAGTCGGCCGACGAGTCGGCTGGTCCGACCGTGCCGGAGCCGCCAACGCCTACTGCGGAAGCCCCGCAGCCTGCTGAGGAGGCCGAGGCGCCGGCTGCACCGTCGGATCGGTGAGCTGGCGGCGGGCCACCTCACGCAGCGCGCCGTCGGCCGTTGTGCCCTCCAGCGTCACCTCGGCCGTCGCGCCGTTGTGCAGCAGCGTACTGACCGCGTTGCCGAAGTACGGACCGTCCAGTTTGCGCCAGCGCACCGACGGCCTCGGCAGTCCGGCGGAGCGGGCCAGCGCCCGCAGCGCCGCCGTCGGCCCCCGCCACCAGCCCAACCGCATCAACGGCCGCATCAGCGCCGGCACCTGGTTGTGGATCGGTGAGCAGGTGAGCTGGTGCACCGGGGTGCGAACCTGCCCAGGCAGCGCGGCCCGCGCCACGTACGAGTGGTGCACGTCGCCGGAGAGCATGCTGATCGAGGCCGGCGGCGGGTGACCTGGCCCGGCACCGACCCGGGCGAACAACTGCCCGAGGTCGTCGAAGGAGCGCCGGAACGCGGCCCAGTGCTCCAGGTCCAGGACCTGGCGCAGCCACTCCGACGACGCCGCGACCCACCGCCGGGGCGACTCGGCCAGCCGTTCGTTCCACGACTCGAGGTGGTGGATGCCGGGCGGCATCAGCCAGGGCAGCGACGCGCCGACCACCAGATGGTCGTAGCGGCCGTGGGCCCGATCGGTGAACCAGGCCCACTCACCGGCTGGCAACATGCTGCGTGCCCCCGGCCGCAGTACCCGGCTGCACCGGTTGTCCAGCACGATCACCCGGGTCCGGCCGACGTCCAGCGAGAAGCTCCACTGGTACTGCACCTGCGACCAGCGCTGCGGGTCGTGCGCGACGTCCGCCTCGGCGTCCACCCGGGCGCCGAATTCGCGCAGCACATCGGTGGCGTCGTCGGCGGCGGTGACCGCCCGGAACACCGGGTCGGCGGCGACCTCGTCCGGGGCCAGGTTGCCCAGGTGCTGGTAGACCCAGTAGGAGGCGAGTCCGCTGCTGATCCGCTCCGGCCACCAGGGCTCGCCGCGCATCCGCGCCCGCCAGGCGGCCGAGGTGTTCCAGTCGTCGATCACCTCGTGGTCGTCGAAGATCATCACGCTGGGGACGGTCGACAGCAACCAGCGGATCTCCGGGTCCCGCCACGACTCCAGGTACAGCCGGGTGTACTCGGGGAAACTGACCACCTGGTCGGCTGGGGCACCGGGCGGCAGCCCACGATGTCGCCGCCGCCGCCGCAGGAACCGTCGGATCACCGGCGACGTCTCGTCGGCGTACACCTGATCGCCGAGCAGGAGCAGCAGGTCGGGCCAGTCGCCGCCGGCCGGGTCCAGGCCGGCCAGCCGCCGGGCGTACGCGTCGAGCGCGTCCGGCGGCAACCGTCGGGCGGTGGAGTGCTGGGTGGTCTCCCGGCAGGATCCGAAGATCAGCCGCACCGGCTGGGCGTCGTCGTCGGCCCGCCGGGTCCGGATCACACTGCCCGGGTACGGCGAGTCCGGCTCCGGCCAGACCCGCCGGTCGTCGAGGAAGACCTCGTAGCGGTGGCTGGAGCCGGGGGCCAGCCCGTCGACCACCACGAGCGCGTAGTGGTGCCCGAACGCGCTGAAGGTGCGGGCCGAACCGCCCGCCGTGCCCGTCGTCGCGACCCGTACCGTGGCCGGGGCGTCGGTCTCCACCCAGACGGTGGCCTGCCCGCCGACCACCCGCCGCAGCAACGGCCCGATCAGTAGCCGGGGGCCGGCCGCCGGTCGGAGCTGCGGGTCCGGTCCACCGGCGGTTGTGCCGTCGGTCACCGGTGGTCCCTGCCGGGCTGGTGTGCAGACATGGTCGACCTTTCGCCAGGGACGCGGGACGGCCTCTTTTGTACCCCGCATGCAGGCCCGTCACCCAGTTCCCCGACCTGTTCCTGTGGGGTGTGGTCGCCGGCCGGCGACGCGGGTGGTAGGGGTGTGGTCGCCGGCCGGCGACACTGTACCGGGGGGCGGGTGTCACCGATGGGTGCGGTGGGCGGGACGCGGTCGCGGCCATCTGTCAGGATTTCCGCATGGATTACCTCGTCCTTGCCGCGATCCTGCTCGGTGTGCTGCTGCTCGCCGGTCTGGGGCTGGTGGTGCCCCGGTTGCGCCGGCAGCCTCCGCTGCCGCCCGCGCCGCCGACCCCGCTCGGCGGCGAGCAGCCGCAGGAGCGCCCACCGACCGACGCCGACGGCGAGCGTCCGGTCGGCATCGCGGTCGAGGACCGTCCGGTCGCGCCACCGGCCGAACCGGAGCAGGCACCCGCGGAGCCGGTGGCACCGGCCCCGCCGACCCTGGAACGTCCGGAGCCCACGGCCGGGCGGCTGGTCCGGCTGCGGACCCGGCTGTCCCGGTCGCAGGGCCTGCTCGGCAAGGGGCTGCTGAACCTGCTCTCCCGGGACCGGCTGGACGAGGAGGTCTGGGAGGAGATCGAGGAGAGCCTGATCACGGCGGACGTCGGCATCGAGCCGACCCGGGAGATCGTCGACCGGCTGCGGGAGCGTACCCGGGTCCTCGGCACCCGCAGCGCCACCGAACTGCGTACGCTGCTCACCGAGGAGCTGGTCGCCGCGCTGGACCCGCAGCTCGACCGGGCGTTGAACACCGGCGGCGAGCCGAGCGTGGTGCTGGTCGTCGGGGTCAACGGGGCCGGCAAGACCACCACCTGCGGCAAGATCGCCCGGGTGCTGGTCGCCGACGGCCGTACCGTGCTGCTGGGTGCCGCCGACACGTTCCGCGCCGCCGCCGCCGATCAGCTGACCACCTGGGCCTCCCGGGTCGGGGCCGAGGTGGTCCGCGGCCCGGAGGGCGCGGACCCGGCCAGCGTCGCCTTCGACGCGGTGAAGCGGGGCATCGACACCAAGGTCGACGCGGTGCTGATCGACACCGCCGGTCGGTTGCAGAACAAGATCGGCCTGATGGACGAGCTCGGCAAGGTCAAGCGGGTGGTGAGCAAGCATGGTCCGGTGCACGAGACACTGCTCGTGCTGGATGCCACCACCGGGCAGAATGGGTTGGAGCAGGCCCGGGTGTTCACTGAGGCGGTGGAGGTGACCGGGGTGGTGCTGACCAAACTCGACGGCACAGCCAAGGGCGGTATCGTCATTGCGGTGCAGCGCAAACTCGGCATTCCGGTCAAACTGGTCGGTCTCGGGGAAGGTCCGGACGACCTCGCCCCGTTCGATCCGGCGCAGTTCGTCGACGCCCTGATGGGCGCCGATCCACGTGAGATGGATGCGTAGCCTCGGGTGACGTACCGCAATCAGGAGCCACGTCTCGGGAGACCGTACGTGACCCAGCAGGAAATCCCACTGCGTGGCGGCAACGTCAGCACCGTGGTGCGGGTCGGAGACACCGTCCGGCGCAACGTCGGCCCGTGGACCCCCTCGGTGCACGCGCTGCTGCGGCATCTGGAGTACGTCGGGTTCACCGGCTCGCCCCGGGCCCTCGGCATGGACGAACGCAACCGCGAGGTCCTCTCCTACGTCGAGGGGGAGTGCGGCGAGTATCCGCTGGCGCCGCACTGGGTAAGCGACGAGGCGCTGGTCACCGTCGCGACGATGTTGCGGATGTTCCACGACGCCCAGTACGGGTTCAATCCGCCGCGTAGCGCGGTCTGGCGTTCGTTCGGCCCGCCGCCGCCGGACACCGAGGTGATCTGCCACCACGACGCGGCCCCGCACAACGTCATCTGGCGTCCGGACGGCACCCTCGCCCTGATCGACTTCGACCTGGCGTCGCCGGGGGCGCGGATCTACGACGTCGCGTACGCCGCGTGGACCTGGGTGCCGCTCTTCTCCGACCGGGACTCCTACACGCTGGGCTGGCGGCAACCGGACCGGCCGCGCCGGCTACGGCTGTTCGCCGACGCGTACGGGCTGATCCCCCGCGACCGGCACCGGCTGGTCCGGACCATCCGTAAGCGGGTCGTTGACCATGTGGAGGGGATCCGGCGGATGGCCGCCGCCGGAGATCCGGCGTTCGTCCGGATCGTGCACAAGGGCCATCTCCGCCGGCCGATGCGGGACCTGCGGCTGCTCGACTACGAACGACACATCCTGGAGTACGCGTTGCGCTGACCCGCGGCGGGCCGGGGCGGCAGTGGTCCGGGGACAGGTGACGAGTTCTGTCGTCCTCCGGACAGCCGGCGGTGGCTAATCGGTTGATCTGGCCCTGCCTGATCTGGCGATAGTGAAGTGTTCTTCACATGTTGGAAACAACCCGTCACGTGTTGGAAACGGCACGGGCACCCTGCGTGAAACAGCTGCCCAGCAAGCTTCGCGCAACCGGCGAACGGGCGATGCTGCCTCTTGGAGCCGGTTATGTTTCCAACTGAGAGGAGGCAGCGTGCCGGAACTAGATTCTGGTGCCACCGCCTGGATTTTGACTTCAGCCGCCCTGGTGTTGCTCATGACGCCCGGATTGGCGCTGTTCTATGGTGGCATGACGCGGTCCAAGTCCGTGCTCAACATGATGATGATGAGCTTCGGTGCGATCGGCCTGGTCAGCCTGCTGTGGGTCTGCTACGGCTACAGCATCGCCTTTGGCACCGACGTCGGCGGTGTCACCGGTGACCTCTCCATGGCCGGCCTGCGCGGCATGCTCGAGTCGGGCTCCGAGGGCGGCATCCCGGACCTGCTGTTCGTCGTCTTCCAGATGATGTTCGCGATCATCACCGTCGCACTGATCAGCGGTGCGATCGCGGACCGGGCGAAGTTCGGCGCCTGGCTGCTCTTCGCCGGCCTGTGGGCCACCCTGGTCTACTTCCCGGTCGCGCACTGGGTGTGGGGCGGCGGCTGGATCTTCGAGCTCGGCGTCCTCGACTTCGCCGGTGGTACCGCGGTGCACATCAACGCCGGTGCTGCGGCGCTCGCGCTGGCCCTGGTGCTCGGCAAGCGGGTCGGCTGGCCGAAGGACAAGTTCAAGCCGCATAACCTGCCGATGGTCCTGCTCGGCGCCGGCCTGCTGTGGTTCGGCTGGTTCGGCTTCAACGCCGGCTCCGCAGTCGCCGCCGACGGTGCCGCCGCGGTCGCCTTCATCAACACCCAGGTGGCCACCGCGGCCGCCGTGCTGGGCTGGATCGTCGTCGAGTGGTTCCGTGACGGCAAGCCGACCACCCTCGGCGCCGCCTCCGGTGCCATCGCCGGTCTGGTCGCCATCACCCCGGCCTGTGCCTTCCTGGAGCCGCTCGGGGCGATCGCGCTCGGCATCATCGCCGGTGTGGTCTGCGCCCTGGCGGTCGGCCTCAAGTACAAGCTCGGGTACGACGACTCGCTCGACGTGGTCGCCGTGCACATGATCGGCGGCATCATCGGTTCGCTGCTGATCGGCTTCCTGGCCGTCGAGGTGCTGGCCGGAGAGGGCAACGCCGGACTCATCTACGGCGGTGGCATCGACCTGCTCGGTTTGCAGGCGCTCGGTGTGGTCGCGGTGCTGGTCTACTCGTTCGTCGTCGCCTACATCATCGGCTTCGCGATCGAGAAGACCATCGGCTTCCGGGCCAGCGCCGACGCCGAGGTCGAGGGCATCGACACCGCCGAGCACGCGGAGAGTGCCTATGAGTTCGGTAGCACCTCGGGTGGCGGGTTCGCCGCCGCCGGCATCGGGAAGGCGCCCGCCGGTTCGGGCGAGTCCGCACCGGTCAGCGAGAAGGTCGCCGGTTAACGTTCCCTGATGGAGGGGTTAGACATGAAACTGGTGACCGCGGTCATCAAGCCGTACCAGCTCGACGCGGTCAAGGAGGCCCTGCACGCCCTCGGCGTCGCCGGCCTGACCGTGAGCGAGGTCCAGGGATACGGACGCCAGAAGGGCCACACCGAGGTGTACCGGGGTGCCGAGTACACCGTCGAGTTCCTGCCGAAGATCCGGATCGAGGTGCTGACCGACGAAATCGACGTCGAGAAGGTCGTCGATGCGGTCGTCACGGCGGCCCGTACCGGAAAGATCGGCGACGGCAAGGTCTGGGTGACGGCCGTCGAGGACGTCATCCGGGTCCGCACCGGCGAGCGTGGTCTCGACGCGCTCTGAGTCGGCGAGCCCACCCAACCGGTAGGGAGAACACATGACCGACGGAGTCGGGGTCCGGCAGCGTCCTGCGGCCGGCCCCGGCCCGTCGCTGTCCGACGGCATCGGTGCCGCCGCCCGCGTAAACCGGGCGGCGGCACTCGATGTCTGGCTGACCTCGCTGATGCCGGCCGGGCTGGCCGGGATCGCCCTGGTGGCGGTCGGCGGACTCGGTCGGTTGCAGTGCTCCCCGTACAGCGATCTCGACCTGGTGCTGCTCCATCGTGGCGTCGCCGGGATGGACGAGATCGCCGCCCGCCTCTGGTACCCGATCTGGGACGCCCGCCTCGGGCTGGACCACTCGGTGCGTACCCTGCCGGAGGCGCTGTCCGTCGCCCACGATGACGTCAAGGTCGCGCTCGGCCTGCTCGACGCCCGGCACGTCGCCGGCGACCGGCAACTCACCGCCGAGTTGCAGGCCGCCGCGACCGACCAGTGGCGGCGCACCGCCGTCCGCCAGTTGCCGGCGCTGCGCGAGGTCACCGAGGCCCGCTGGCGTACCCACGGCGAGCTGGCCTTCCTGCTGGAAGGCGATCTGAAGGAGGCCGCCGGCGGGCTGCGCGACGTCGGCATCCTGCGCGGCATCGCCCTCGCCGGCATCGCCGACAGCATGCGCCCGGCCGCCCGCGCGGCCCACCTGCGGCTGCTGGACACCCGCGACGCGCTGCATGTCGCTGTCGGCCGGCGGGTCGACCGGCTGGTGGCCCAGGAGCGTGTCACCGTCGCCGGCCTGCTCGACCTGGACGACCCGGACACCCTGCTGCGTCGGGTCGCCTCCGACGCACGCACCATCACCCACGCCCTCGACGACGCCTGGCGCAGCGCCGAGCGGTTGCGCTCGGGCCGTCGGCGCGGCGGCGGACCGCCGGTGCGCCGGCCGGTGGCCCGTGACGTGGTCGAGCACGACGGTGAGCTGGTCCTCGCCCGGACCGCGATCGGGGCCCGCCCGGACGCCAGCCTGTCGTTGCGGGTCGCCGCGGCCGCCGCCACCAGCCGGCTGCCGATCGCCCGGGCGACCTGCGAGTGGCTCGCCGCGTACTGCCCGCCGCTGCCGGCGCCGTGGCCGGACGCGGCCCGCGCCGCGCTGATCACCCTGCTCGGCGCCGGTCCCGGTCTGGTGCCCACCTGGGAGACCTGCGATCGGTACGGGCTGGTCGACGGCTGGCTGCCGGAGTGGCCCCGGATGCGCAGCCTGCCGCAGCACAACCCGGTGCACCGGTTCACCCTGGACCGGCACCTGGTTCAGGCGGCGCAGGAGGCGACCGGGTTCACCCGCGAGGTGGACCGGCCCGACCTGCTGCTGCTCGGTGCCTTCCTGCACGACGTGGGCAAAGGGCTGCCCGGCGACCACAGTACGGTCGGCGCCCCGGTGGCGGCGCGGATCGCCGCCCGGACCGGGCTGCCGCCGACCGACGTCGACATGATCGACAAGCTGGTCCGGCTGCACCTGCTGCTGCCGGAGGTGGCCACCCGGCGTGACCTCAGCGATCCGGTGACGATTTCCCAGGTCGCTGCTGCGGTGGGCGACACCACCACGCTCGGCCTGCTGCACGGGCTGGCCCGCGCCGACGCGCTGGCGACCGGTCCGGCGGCCTGGTCGGACTGGAAGGGACGGCTGATTGCCGAACTGGTCCGCCGAGTACACACCGCGCTGGACACCGGGGTGCTTCCCGAGCCACCGAGACCCGATCCGGCGCTGGTGGCGGGTCCGCTACCGGCCGTACACATCGATGGTGGCAACCGGGTCGCGGTGGCCGCCGCGGACCGGCACGGCCTGCTCGCCGCGGTCGCCGGCTGCCTGGCCCTGCACCGGCTGGACGTGCTGACCGCCGACGCCTCCACGGTCGACGGGCGGGCGTTGGTCGAGTTCCGGGTCCAGCCCCGGTACGGCACCCCGCCGGACACCATCGCGCTCACCGCCGACCTGCGGCGGGCGGTCACCGGTGACGTCTCGGTCACCCAGCGGCTTCGGGGCCGGGCACTCGCCGCCCGCCGGGCGGGGGCCGATTCCCGGGTGGTGTGGCACCGGGAGGCCGCCACCGACGCGGTGGTGCTGGAGCTGCGGGCGGCCGACTCGGCCGGCCTGCTCTACCGGGTGACCAGCGCGCTCGACGAGGCCGGCGCCCAGGTGCGGGCGGCCCGGATCTCCACCCTGGGTGGCGACGTGGTCGACGCCTTCTACCTGGTGGGGGTCGGCCCGGACGACGCCGAGCGGGCCCGACTCGAAGCCGCGGTGCTGGCCGCCGCCGGATGACCGGGCGGCGCAGCGGCGGAGCCGGGTGCCGGAGTGGCGAAAGCGGTCGGCTGATGCGGGCGGTGGAGTGGCAGAAGCGGTCGGTACGGACGGCGGCTAGGCTTGCCAGGTCGGGCGGAGTCCCGTCCCGACACCGCCGTGAGTTGCCCTGCCGGATCGACATACAGGATGTTGCGTCGTGTTTGACACTTTGAGTGATCGACTGTCCGGGATCTTCGGCAAGCTCCGGGGCAAGGGTCGGCTCACCGACGCCGACATCGACGCGACGGCCCGGGAGATCCGGCTGGCGCTGCTGGAGGCGGACGTCGCGCTGCCGGTGGTGAAGGCGTTCATCGGCCGGGTCAAGGAGCGCGCCCGTGGCTCCGAGGTCTCCCAGGCACTCAACCCGGCCCAGCAGGTCATCAAGATCGTGCACGAGGAGCTGGTCGGGGTCCTCGGCGGCGAGCAGCGCCGGCTTCGGTTCGCCAAGCAGCCGCCGACGGTGATCATGCTGGCCGGGTTGCAGGGTTCCGGCAAGACCACCCTCGCCGGCAAACTGTCCAACTGGCTCAAGGCGCAGGGGCACCAGCCGCTGCTGGTCGCCGCCGACCTGCAACGCCCGAACGCGGTCGGCCAGCTGCAGGTCCTCGGCGAGCGGGCCGGGGTCAAGGTGTTCGCCCCGGAGCCCGGCAACGGGGTCGGCGACCCGGTGGCCGTCGCGAAGGCGTCGATCGAGCACGCCCGCCGGTCGGCGCGCGACGTCGTCATCGTCGACACCGCCGGCCGGCTCGGCATCGACGCCGAGATGATGGCCCAGGCCGCCGCGATCCGCGACGCGGTCGCCCCGGACGAGGTCATCTTCGTCATCGACGCGATGGTCGGGCAGGACGCGGTCCGCACCGCCGAGGCGTTCCGCGACGGCGTCGGCATCACCGGCGTGGTGCTGTCCAAACTCGATGGCGACGCGCGCGGTGGTGCGGCGCTGTCCGTCCGGCAGGTCACCGGCGAACCGATCCTGTTCGCCTCCACCGGGGAGAAGCTGTCCGACTTCGACGTCTTCCACCCGGACCGGATGGCCAGCCGGATCCTCGGCATGGGCGACGTGCTCACTCTGATCGAGCAGGCCGAGCAGGCCTTCGACGCCGATCAGAAGGAGAAGATGACCGCCAAGCTGATGGGCGGCGAGCAGTTCACCCTGGAGGACTTCCTCGACCAGCTCATCGCGGTGCGCCGGATGGGGCCGATCGCCAACGTGCTGGCCATGATGCCCGGCATGGGGCAGATGAAGGACCAACTGGCCGAGGTCGACGACAAGCACTTCGACAAGGTCACCGCGATCATCCGCTCGATGACGCCCGGGGAGCGGAGCAACCCGAAGATCATCAACGGGTCGCGCCGGGCCCGGATCGCCAACGGCTCCGGGGTCACTGTGATGGACGTCAACCAGCTGCTCAACCGCTTCGCCGAGGCGCAGAAGATGATGAAGCAGATGGGCGGGATGATGGGTCTGCCCGGTGGCGGGCGGCGCAAGGCGACCAAATCGCCGAAGAACAAGCGCAAGGGGAACAAGGGCGGTAACCGTGGCGGCGGTGCCCGCCAGCGCGGCGGCGGGGTGCCGGCCGGCTTCCCGGGCGGTATGCCGCAACTGCCGCCCGGTCTCGACCCGAACGCGCTGGGCGGCGGCGACGGTCTGCCGCCCGGCTTCAAGCTTCCCAAGATCGACTTCAACAAATTGAACAAGCGGGAGAAAGGCTGAGCGCCGTCGACCCCGCAACCGTGCCGCTGCACGTCCGCGGGGTCGTACTGCCCGAGGACCGGACCCGGGACCTGTGGCTGGTCGGTGACCGGGTGACGCTGCACCCGGTGCCCGGCGCGACCACCGTGGTCGACAGCGGCTTCATCCTGCCCGGCTTGGTCGACGCGCACTGCCACCTCGGGATCGCCCGGGGCGGGACGCCGATCGACTCGCTCGACGACGCCCGCCGGCTGGCCGGGGTCGATCGGGACGCCGGCGTACTGGCGCTGCGCGATGCCGGGTCCCCGTACCCGTACCCGCAACTCGACGACGAACCGGATCTGCCCCGGCTGGCCCGTGCCGGCCGGCACGTCGCGCCGCCCCGGCGCTATCTTCGCGACATCGGCGTCGAGGTGCCAGCGGAGCGGTTGTCCGACACGGTGGCCGAGCAGGCCAGGGCGGGCAACGGCTGGGTCAAGTTGGTCGGCGACTGGATCGAGCGGTCCGCGGGGGACCTCGCCCCGGCCTGGTCGGCGGAGGCGATGACCGACGCCATCGCCACCGCGCACCGGGCCAACGCCCGGGTCGCCGCGCACACCTTCGACGAGGAGGCGGTACGGATCCTGGTCCGGGCCGGGGTCGACTCGGTCGAGCACGGCACCGGGCTGAGCCCGGACCTGATCGACGAGATGGCCCGCCAGCGGACCGCGCTGATCCCGACGATGATCAACATCGCGACGTTCGGCGGGATCGCCGACCGGGCCCGGGAGAAGTTCCCCCGGTACGCCGCCCACATGATCAGCCTGCGGGACGGGTTCCCCGAGGTGGTACGCGCCGCGCACGAAGCCGGCGTACCGGTCTTCGTCGGCACCGACGCCGGTGGCGGCATCGCCCACGGCCGGGCCGCCGACGAGATGCTCACCCTGCACACCGAGGCGGGCATGCCGGCCGAGGCGGTGCTGGCCGCCGCCTCCTGGGGCGCCCGGGACTGGCTCGGCTTCCCCGGCCTGGTCGAGGGCGGGCTCGCCGACCTGGTCGTGTATCCGGCGGACCCGCGCGCCGACCTGCGGGTGGTCCGCGCACCTGAGCGGATCATCCTGCGTGGGCGGGTGCTGCGCTGAGCTGGCCGCTGGTCTCGCGCTCACCGTGACGGCCGGTGCTGCGCTGACCCGTCGGCGGCGGGTGCGTCGCGCAGCCGCCACCGCCGGCGCATAGGATGTCCGGTCATGGCCCGCGTGCTCACACCTCGTGCGGAGGACTTCCCCCGCTGGTACCAGGATCTGATCGCCAAGGCGCAGCTCGCCGACAACGGACCGGTGCGCGGCACCATGGTGATCCGGCCGGCCGGGTACGCCATCTGGGAGCGAATGCAGTCCGAGATGGACAACCGGATCAAGGCGGCTGGCGCGGAGAACGCGTACTTTCCGCTGTTCATCCCGGAGAGCTACCTGCGCCGCGAGGCCGAGCACGTCGAGGGCTTCTCACCGGAGCTCGCGGTGGTCACCCACGGCGGCGGCAAGCAACTCGCCGAGCCGGTGGTGGTCCGGCCGACCAGCGAGACGGTGATCGGCGAGTTCATGGCCAAGTGGGTCGACTCCTACCGGGACCTGCCGCTGCTGCTCAACCAGTGGGCCAACGTGGTGCGCTGGGAGCTGCGCCCCCGGGTGTTCCTGCGGACCAGCGAGTTCCTCTGGCAGGAGGGGCACACCGCGCACGCCGACGAAGCCGACGCACGGGCGTACGCCCGACGGATCCTGCACGAGGTCTACCAGGACTTCATGGTCAACGTGCTCGGCATCCCGGTGCTGGTCGGGCGTAAGACCGCCCGGGAGCGCTTCGCCGGAGCCACCAGCACGTACACCCTCGAAGGGATGATGGCCGACGGCAAGGCGCTGCAGCTGGGCACCTCGCACGAGCTCGGGCAGAACTTCGCCCGCGCGTTCGACATCACCTACACCTCCGCCGAGCGGGCCGTCGAACACGCCTGGACCACCTCCTGGGGGGTCTCCACCCGGATGCTGGGCGGGCTGATCATGGTGCACGGCGACGACAACGGGCTGCGGGTGCCGCCACGGCTGGCCCCGGTCCAGGCGTACGTCATGGTGGTCAAGGCCGGCGACGGGGTCGCCGAGGCGGCGGCCAAGCTGCGCGGCGCGTTGCGTGACGCCGGCGTTCGGGTCGGCCTGGACGACCGGGTGGACACGCCGTTCGGCCGCCGGGCTGTCGACGCCGAGCTCAAGGGATACCCGGTACGCGTCGAGGTCGGCCCGCGCGACCTGGCCGCCGGCAACGCGGTGCTGGTCCGGCGTATCGACGGGTCGAAGACCCCGGTGCCGGTCGCCGACGTGGTCGGCGCGGTCCGCGACGCCCTCGACGCCGACCAGCAGCGGCTCTACGACCAGGCGCTGGCGCTGCGTCAGACGCGCACCGTCGAGGTCGGCACCCTCGCCGACGCCGTCGCCGCCGCGGCGACCGGATGGGCCAGGGTGCCGTGGTCGGTGGTCGGCCCGGAGGGTGAGGCCGAGGTCAACGCGCAGGGCGTCACCGTACGCTGCCTGCTGCGTCCGGACGGCTCGGTGCCCGACTCCGACGACGAGCCCGACCTGGTCGCGGTGCTGGCCCGCTCGTACTGACGCTCTGCCCTGCCGTTCGTGGGCGGTGTCGCTGTCGTTGGGCATGGTGAGCGAGGGAGATGAGCATGCGGTTTCAGCCCGGTCAGTTGATCATGCATCGGAATGTGCGGCGCGGGCGTCTCGGCTGGGTCCGTCCGGCCCGGGTCGTCGTCGACGACGAGCGGGGCCTGCTGGTCTGGGTCGACCGGGGCTCGCCGGTGGTCAACGAGGTGGCCGACGACGGCCGTGGCATGCGGGCGATGCCGTTCACCGAGTGGATCACCCGGTCGTACCGGATCAAGCACGGCCGCTGGCTCGGCCCCCCGGTGCTGAAGTTCCTACCCGCCGGAGCCGCCCACTCGGTGTGGTGGTTCCGCGACGACGCCGGGAACTTCCTCAACTGGTACGTCAACCTCGAAGAGCCCGGCGTGCGCTGGGCCGACGGCGACCTCGCCGGGGTGGACGTGGTCGACCAGGACCTGGACGTGGTGGTCCGCCCGGACCGCAGTTGGGTCTGGAAGGACGAGGAGGAGTTCGCCGAGCGGCTCGCCTTCCCGGAGCACTACTGGGTGCGTGACGAGGCGGCGGTACGGGCTGAGGGACGGCGAGTGATCAAAATTGCCGAGGCGGGTGATTTTCCGTTCGACGGCACCTGGTGCGACTTCCGGCCGGACCCGGCCTGGACGCCGCCGGCCGAGCTGCCGCCCGGCTGGGACCGCCCGCCGGCAGCAGGCTGACCGCCGGGCACCGGACTGGCCGGCGACCCACCGGGGCCACCGGGTGTGGCGGTACGCCGCGGGTCTGGCACAATAGCGTGTTGGTATCCGGTACGTGTTCGGCGCCCTCTACCCGGGCACGTCGCCAGTCCACCCGAGCTGCCTCTGGCCCAACCCCACTGTGCCGGTCGGCGTTCACCCGCGCACCGCCCTCGGGGGCCGGTGAAGATCGCAACAGGAGCGAACAAACCGTGGCCGTAAAGATCCGGCTTCTGCGGATGGGCAAGATCCGCAACCCGCAGTACCGCATCGTCGTCGCCGACTCGCGTACCAAGCGCGACGGGCGGGCGATCGAGTTCGTCGGGATCTACCACCCGAAGGAAGATCCGTCGGTCATCGAGGTGACCTCGGACCGTGTCCAGTACTGGCTCTCGGTCGGCGCCCAACCGAGCGAGGCCGTCCAGCGCCTGCTGGAGAAGACCGGCGACTGGCAGAAGTTCAAGGGCCTGCCCGCCCCGCCACCGCTGCTGGTGGCGCCCGAGCGGGCCGACCGCAAGGCGGCGTACGAGGCGGAGGCCAAGGCCGCTGCGGGCGTCGCGGACACGCCGACCAAGCCGGCGAAGAAGGCCGAGAAGAAGGCCGAAGCGAAATCCGGGACGAAGGCCGAAGCGAAGTCCGAGCCGGCGGCTGCCGAAGCGCCGGCCAAGACCGAGGAGCCTACCGGTGCCGGCTCCGGCGAGCAGGCCTGACATGGTCCTCCGGCCCGCGCTGGAGCACCTGGTCAAGGGGATCGTCACCCACCCCGACGACGTACGGGTCCGGCTGGTCGACTCGCGCCGGGGCAAGCGCCTGGAGGTACGGGTGCACCCGGAGGACCTCGGCACCGTGATCGGCCGCGGCGGGCGCACCGCCAAGGCGCTGCGTCAGGTGATCGGTTCGATCGGCGGGCGTGGTGTGCGGGTCGACATCGTCGACTCGTACTGATGCTGTTGATCGTCGGTCGGATCGGCCGACCACACGGAATCCGTGGCGAGGTCACGGTCGAGGTCCGGACCGACGAACCGGAGATCCGGTTCGCCGCCGGATCGGTGTTGATCACCGATCCGGCGGCGGTGCCGGCCGCCCGCGAACCGCAGCAGCCGCCACCGCCCGGCGCGACCCTGGTCCGTGTCCCTGACCGGTTGACCATCGAGGCGGTCCGCTGGCATCAGGGCCGACCGTTGGTGCAGTTCGCCGGGGTTGTCGACCGCGACCTTGCCGAGGCGTTGCGGGGCGTACTGCTCTGCGTGGACAGCAGCGAGATCGCCACCCCGGAGGATCCGGACGAGTACCACGATCACCAATTGGTCGGCCTGTCGGCGGTCACGCCGTCCGGTGAGGCTCTCGGCGAGGTGGCCCGGATCGACCATGCGCCCGCATCCGATCTGCTGGTGCTCCGCCGGCCGGGCGGCGGGTCCGCCCTGGTGCCGTTCGTCCGGGCGATCGTGCCGGAAGTGGATCTCGCCGGTGGACGGGTGGTCGTCGACGCCCCACCCGGCCTGCTCGACCTGTGAGCGCCCCGATGCCGTCCGGCGCGGCGGCGCTGCAGGTAGACGTCGTCACCATATTTCCGGACTATCTGGCGCCGCTGGACCTGTCGCTGATCGGCCGGGCGCGCCGGGCCGGCCTGCTCAGTGTCGAGGTGCACGACCTGCGCCGCTGGACGCACGACGTGCATCGGACGGTGGACGACACTCCGTACGGCGGTGGTGCCGGAATGGTGATGCGCCCGGAGCCGTGGGGTGCGGCGTTGGACGAGTTGGCCGCTGCCGGACGGCCGCCCGCGCGGCTGGTGGTGCCGACCCCGGTGGGGGAGCGGTTCGACCAGGCGATGGCGCAGCGGTTGGCCGCCGAGCCCCGACTGATCTTCGCCTGTGGCCGCTACGAGGGGATCGACCAGCGGGTGATCGACGAGGCGGCGGCAGCGCTGCCGGTGACCGAGGTGTCCCTCGGTGATTTCGTCATCTTCGGCGGCGAGGTCGCCGTGCTGGCCATCCTGGAGGCGGTGACCAGGTTGATTCCCGGAGTGCTCGGCAACGCCGGATCGCTCGTCGAGGAGTCCCACTCGGACGGGTTGCTGGAGGGGCCGGTCTACACCAAGCCGCCGCAGTGGCGAGGACGCGAGGTGCCGGAGATACTACGATCGGGCGATCACGGCCGGATCGCCCGGTGGCGGCGAGATCAGGCGCTGCTCCGTACGGCGTCGCGTCGGCCGGATCTGATCGCCGGACTGCCTGCCGGAAAACTCGACAAAAAAGACATTGCGCTGCTGGTGGCGGCCGGATTTCAACTGCCGGCCGGTGATGTGGCAGAGTAGTGGGGTTGCCGCAGACGGGCATGCGTGTCCGGCTGCGAGGATCCCGCCAGCGGGAAGGCATCGAACGTTGAGGCATCGAGCGTTCCGGCCCGGGATCAGAATCATCCATCCGCGCACCGCGAGACGGTGCGCCTTGAGTAGCCCAAGGATGCAGCGATGAACACGCTGGACGCTCTTGACGCCCAGTCGCAGCGGACCGACCTTCCGGACTTCCGCGCCGGTGACACGCTCAAGGTGCACGCCCGGGTCGTCGAAGGTAACCGTTCCCGGGTGCAGGTCTTCCAGGGCGTGGTGATCCGCAGGCAGGGTGCCGGCCTGCGGGAGACCTTCACTGTCCGCAAGATCAGCTTCGGTGTCGGAGTCGAGCGGACCTACCCGGTCAACAGCCCGGCCATCGACCGGATCGAGATGGTGACCCGTGGTGACGTCCGTCGCGCCAAGCTGTACTACCTGCGGGAACTCCGTGGCAAGGCCGCCAAGATCAAAGAGAAGCGGGAAAAGCAGGTCAGCTGAGCCCGCTGATCCCGGTTCCCGATCTCAGGACTGCCGCTGGGAGCTTTCGCCAACTACCCTTGCGGTAGTGACCGATGGGGAGCGCTACGTCCGCGGCGATCGTCGCGGCGGCGGGAGTCAACTGTGCTACCGCTCGTGGCGCCTGACGAGAGGCGCCGTGGGCGGTAGCGCCGTGTCTCGGGACCGGGGAGATGCGTAGCGTGTATCAACAAGGACACCAGGATCAGTGGCAGCGGCGGGCCGCGTCGGGCGCGCGCTCGCAGCGCAACCGTCGGGACGGCCGGTCGGTGGCACGCCCGCGTCGGTCGGGCCGGTCCGGCATGCAGATGGTGCAGCGCCGGCGTCGGCAGATGCCACTGTGGCAGGAGTTGCCGCTGTTGCTGGTGGTGGCCTTCTGTCTGGCGGTATTGATCCGCTCCTTCCTGCTGCAGGCGTTCTTCATCCCGTCCGGCTCCATGGAGGACACGCTGCTGGTCGGTGACCGGGTGTTGGTCAACAAAGTTGTTTACGACGTCCGGGATCCGGTGCGCGGCGAGGTCATCGTCTTCCGGGGCACCAACGACTGGGCACCGGAGCCCACCGACGACCCGGACCTCGGTTTCGTCGCTAAACTCGGCCGCACCGTTGGCGATCTGGTCGGGGTTGGTCGACCGGGTGAGAAAGACTTCATCAAGCGGGTCATCGGCGTGCCGGGTGACCGGATTCGTTGCTGCGACGACCAGGGCCGGTTGACCGTCAACGACCAGCCGCTGGACGAGGCCGGCTACGTCCTGGAGGACTCGCCGCTGGACGTCCCACCGAGCCCAGGTGAGTGCCGATCCCGGCAGTTCGCTGAGGTCGTGGTTGAGCCTGGACAGCTGTTCGTGATGGGCGACCATCGACTGGTCTCACAGGACTCCCGCTGCCAGGGCCCGGTGCCGATCGACAACGTCATCGGTCGGGCCTTTGTGATCGTCTGGCCCCAGGACCGCTGGGACGGACTGTCCGTGCCGGACACCTTCGACAGCCTGCCGCCGACGGCTCCGACCCCGGCGGCGGTCGACCAGCCGGCGGACGTTCCGGAGACCTCCGGTGACCTGGTGATCGTGCTACCGGTGATGATTCCGCTACTTTTTGCTTCGCGCTCCGTGTCGCTGTTGCCAGCCAGACGTCGTAGGCTCCGGTTGTGATCGACGAGCAGACCGAGAAAAAGCCCAGTTCCTTCTGGCGCGAACTACCGATCCTGTTGGGTGTGGCGGTCCTCGTCGCGGTCCTGGTCCGGGCGTTCGTCCTGCAGACCTTCTACATTCCGTCGCCGTCGATGGAGCACACCCTCGACATCAACGACCGGGTGCTGGTCAACAAGGTCGTCTACCACTTCCGATCGCCCGAGCGCGGCGAGATCGTCGTGTTCCGGGCGCCACCGGAGTGGAGCAGCAACCCGGACGGCGAGGACTTCATCAAGCGGATCATCGGGGTCGGTGGAGACCGGGTCGAGTGCTGTGACGCCGAGGAGCGGTTGATCATCAACGGCCAGCCGCTGGACGAGCCGTACATCTACTCCGAGGGCGGGATCAGCGATCCCGCCGCGGTCGGTCCGTTCGACATCACCGTGCCGGAAGGACGGCTCTGGGTGATGGGCGACCATCGGTCGGCCTCGGGCGACTCGCTGGAGCACTGGGACCGCAGCGGCGACATCGACTACGCGACCATCTCCGAGGGCGCCGTGGTCGGCCGAGCGTTCACCGTCTTCTGGCCACTGGACCGGGTCACCTGGCTCACCGTGCCGGAGCCGTTCGAAACCGTTCCGAGTTCGGGACCGTGACCGGTCGGTCCACGCCAACCCGGACGGTGCGCTCGGCAGCGGCTGCGGCCACCTGTCGTGCCGGCCAGCTTGTTCTCCTACTCTGGTCGGATGACCGACGCGGAGCTGACGGTGGACCGCGCGCCGGAGCAGGCGCGCAACCGGTACGCGGCCCGGGTCCTGCTCGTCGACTCTGCGGGTCGTGTGTTGCTGCTACGCGGGTGCGATCCGGCCCGTCCCGGACACCGGTACTGGTTCACCCCCGGCGGTGGACTGGAGTCCGGCGAGAACCCGGTCGACGGCGCGGTCCGCGAGTTGGCCGAGGAGACCGGCCTGCGCGTGAAACCTACCGAGTTGGGCGCGCCGGTCTGGCGGGAAACCGTCGAGTTCCCGTTCGACGGCTGGTGGTACCGCCAGGAACAACACTTCTTCCTGCTGCGGGTGCCCAACTGGCAGGTCGACACAAGCGGGTTCGACGACATCGAACGCCGTACGATCGACGCCCATCGGTGGTGGTCGGTCGGTGAGCTCGCGACCACCCGGGAACGGGTCTATCCGCCGGAGCTGCCGACCCTGCTGCGCCGGCTGACGGGAGAGGCCGAACTGTGCTGACTCCACCGCGTACCGTGGTGCGTCGCGACGCCGGGCTCTATGCGTTGGAGCAGGCTCTGCGGCGGCGCGGGTTCGCCCATGTGGCCGGCGCTGACGAGGCCGGCCGGGGTGCGTGCGCCGGGCCGCTGGTGGCGGCCGCAGTGGTGCTCGCGCCGGGCCGCCGGGGCGAGATCGACGGACTGGCCGATTCGAAGTTGCTCACCCCGGCGGCGCGGGAGCGGGTCTACGCCTCGGTTCGTGACCGGGCACTCGCCCACCGGATCGTGGTCGTATCAGCCGACGAGATCGACCGTCGGGGCCTGCACGTGTGCAATCTCGCCGCGATGCGCCGGGCACTGGCCGGGCTCAGCCCCGCACCTGAGTACGTGTTGATCGACGGGTTCGGCGTTGACGGGCTCGGTGCGCCCGGGCTCGCGGTGTGGAAGGGCGACCGGGTGGCAGCTTGCGTGGCGGCGGCCAGTGTGCTCGCGAAGGTCACTCGGGACCGGTTGATGGTCGAGCTCGACGGGCGGTTCCCGGGTTACGGCTTCGCCGAGCACAAGGGCTACGCCACCGCCGAGCATCAGGCCGCGTTGAGTCGGCAGGGGCCGTGTGTCGAGCACCGGTTCTCGTACGCCAACGTGGCGGCCGCCTCGGGCCGGTCCGCGAGTCCACCCCGCTCCCGCCGACCGGCCGCTGAAGCTGGCCGGGCCGATGGAACCGGCTCGGCCGAGATCGGCATCCGTGAGCCGATGGGGCGTCCGGACCCCATCCGGGGTACCGTCGGCGTGGCGTTGGACGAGCAGCTTCGCCAACCGGCGCTACTGGGGAAAGATGTGGTCATGGAAGGCGGATGGCGATGAGCGCCGAGGATCTCGAGAAGTACGAGACAGAGATGGAGCTGCAGCTCTACCGGGAGTACCGCGACATCGTCCGCCAGTTTTCGTACGTCGTCGAGACCGAGCGTCGCTTCTACCTGGCGAACCAGGTCGACCTGCACGTGCGCAATTCTGACGGCGAGGTGTACTTCGAGGTCGAGATGCACGATGCCTGGGTGTGGGACATGTATCGTCCTGCCCGTTTCGTGAAGAACGTCAGAGTAATGACGTTCAAGGATGTAAATGTGGAAGAGTTGGACAAGCCGGAAATCTCACTACCGGCAGATTCCGGATTCAGCGGCTGACATCAATGGCCGGTCCATAGCAGATCGACTGCGGCGAGTTCCGTTTTCCACAGCTGAGCCAGCATCCACAGCCTGTCGTCCGCCCATCGAGGCCGTACCCCGGTCGGGTGCCAGCCTGTCGGCATGAGATTCCTGCTCCTGCCGATACTGGTCGCGGCGATCCTGTTCAGCACTGCGCCCGCAGTCCCCGCCACGGTGTCGGTCGCCGCTGCCAAACCACAACCGACCGGGTCCGCGCGCCCAGCCGCAGACCCGCGTTTCCACCTGCCACTGGCCGGCGCCGTCACGCTGAGCCGCCGATTCGACCCGCCCCCGGTGCCCTGGGGGCGCGGACACCGGGGCGTCGATCTCACCGCTGACGTCGGTGCCACCGTGTACACCGCCGGAGCCGGTACGGTCAGCCACTCCGGTCGGATCGTCGACCGGGGCGTGGTCAGCATCAGCCACCCGGGTGGATTCAGGACCACATACGAACCCGTGGACGGCTGGCTCGCTGTCGGCACTGCGGTCAGCGCCGGCCGTCCGATCGGCGCCGTCACCGAAGGCCATCCAGGCTGTCCTGCCGACGCGTGCCTGCACTGGGGCCTGCGGCTGACGGACGGCAGCTACCTCGATCCGTTGCTGTTGCTCGGCAACGGACGTGTCCGCCTGCTGCCGCTCGGGTCAGCCGGCCCGGTGTAGCAGCGCGGGCAGCAGCTCCGCGAGCCGGTCGTAGTCTGCTGCCCGGTTGTAGACCTGAGCGCAGATTCGCAACCACGCCCGATCGGACCACCAGGCAACCGACACCTCAGTGGCCAGGTCGTCGGCGATCCGACGACGCAGCGCGGCCGCTGCGACAGCGCTGTCGGCCACGCCGGTCGGTAGCGGGACCAGGCGCATGGCCAGCTGGGCCGACTCCGGTCGGTGCGGATCGGGTACCGGCAGCCGCTGCGGCGGGACCCCTAGCGCGTCGGCGATGGTCCGCTGGCCGTAACCGACCAGTGCGGCGTTGTGCGCTCGGACCCGGTCCAGGCCGAGGCTGCGCAACGCGTACAGGCCAGCCGGCGCAGCCAGCCACGCGGTGTAGTCGCGGGTGCCCTGCCACTCCACCCGCGACGGGAACCCGGATTCCTGCTCCCAGGAGACTCCCAGCGGCTCAAGCCGTTCCCGCCATCGGGGCGCGACCGTCAGCAGCGCCGTGCCGCGCGGCGCGAACGCCCACTTGTGCAGGTTGCCCACCCAGAAGTCGGCGCCGATCCGGTCGACCTCGACCGCCAGCATCCCCGGTACGTGGGCGGCGTCGACCAGGACCGGTACGCCGGCGTCACGGGCCACCGGGACCAGCTCGGCGACCGGAAACACCTGCGCGGTCGACGAGGTGACCTGGTCGACCACGAGTAGTCGGGTCCGGCCCGGCCGGAGCGCGGCGCGCAGCCGCTCGACGACCTCCTCGGCCGGTGCCCCCAGCGGCACCGCTACGACTCGTACCGTCGCGCCAGTACGCCGGCACTCCCGCTCGACCGAGAGCGCGACCGCGCCATACCCGTGGTCGGTCAACAGCACCTCGTCACCGCTACCCAGACGCAGCGTCTGCAGCACGGTAGCGGCGGCGACGGTGATGTTGTCGACCAGTGCGGCGCATTCCGGGTCGGCGCCGAGGAAAGCGGCCAGATGGCGGCGGGTGTGGCCGATCCGATCCAGCAGACCCTGGGTGAAGAACCGCGGCGGGTCGGCCTCCATCTCGTCGCGTAGCCGCTGCTGCACCCGCTGTACCGAGACCGGGACCGCGCCGAACGCGCCGTGGTTGAGGTGGGTGACCGCTGGGTCGAGGGAGAACAGCATCCGTGCGCCGGGTAGCGGTTCGGGTGGGGCCAGGCCGCCGCTCATCAGATGCCTTCCGTGGATACTCCGGCCGTCCGGCCGGGGAGGAAACGGACTCCTGCGGAGCAGGACAGGGGAAGTCGATTCGTCGCCGAGGCGGATCGACGTCCAGTACCCGCGCGCCAGGGCACCCGGCGTGCGGACAGGTGTGCTAACGAGGCGTTGCCCTTCCGACGACAACCAAGCCGGTCGGCCTACCTCCGGGCTGGTGGGAAGTAACGTCTGTGGAGTCTGTGTAAGACCGATGGGCGGTACTCTGTCCCTTGCCGTTGATTCGGGTCGGCTGTGGTCTGCGAAGCAGGGAACTCGACCCGTGAGGGTCGAATCTCCCTGCTTCAGCAGGGGGGAGATGCCAACGGCACATTCTAGGCGAGCCGTCTCGGCCCGGTCCGGCGAGCGGCCCCTCCCCGGGCCGGCAGCCTCAGGCCCGCGGATGTGCCTGCCGGTACGCCGCCCGCAATCGCTCCACCGACACGTGGGTGTAGAGCTGGGTGCTGGCCAGCGAGGCGTGCCCGAGCAACTCCTGGACCGACCGCAGGTCGGCGCCACCCTCCAACAGGTGGGTGGCCGCCGAGTGGCGCAGTCCGTGCGGGGTGACGCGGGGTAAGCCCGCGTCGCGGGCAGCCGCGGCGACGATCCGGCGCACCACCGTGGCCTGGAGCCGGCCACCCTTCGCGCCGAGCAGTAGCGCCCCGCCGGAGCGGGGCGACTCGAGCGTCGGTCGCCCCCGGGCCAGCCAGTCGTGGATTGCCGCCCCGGCCGGCACCCCGTACGGCACGGTCCGCTCCCGGCCGCCCTTGCCCAGCACCCGGAGTACCCGTCGGCCCGGGTCGAGGTCGGCGAGGTCGAGCCCGCAGAGTTCGCTCACCCGGACCCCGGTCGCGTACAGCAGCTCCAGAACCAGCCGGTCGCGCAGCCGCAGCGGGCCGTCCGGACCGGTGCCGGTCGGTTCCCGGGTCTGTTTCCCGGCCGGCTGAGCCTCCGAGTCGGTGCCGTCGCCGTCCGGCATCAGCTGCGCGGCCTGCTCGACCCGCAGCACCGCCGGCAGCGTCCGGTGCGGTCGAGGGCTGGCCAGCGCCGCACCGGGATCGGCTCTGGTCAATCCGGTTCGGTGTGCCCAGCCGCTGAAGGCACGGGCGGCCGCCGCCCGCCGGGCCAGCGTGGCGCGGGCGGCGCCGAACGTCCGTTGCCGAGCCAGCCAGCTGCGCAACACCGTGATGTCGAGTCCGGCGGGTGAGTGGACCCCCATCCGGGCTGCGTGGTCGAGTAGCGACACGACGTCACCGACGTACGCCCGTACGGTGTGGGCCGAACGGTTGTCGACCAGAGCGAGGTGCCGCGCGAAGGCGTCCACGGCGTCGCGCAGGCCGGACGGCAACCCGGCGTGCCGCGCGGCGGTGCCCCGGCTGCCGTCGTCGCTCATCCCCCGACCGTCGGCCCGGCGGCCTGATCGGTCAAGTCGCCACGCCGACCGACCCCGGTGGCGGACCGGGGCGGCAACCGGTAACGCCCATCCGCGCCGGTGAGTAGGCCTCGGGCCTGCAGAGCGGAGACCTTACGCATGGCGGTGCGGATGTCGACGCCGGCTCGGCCGGCCAGCTCGTCCAGGTCGACCGAGCCACGGCCGGGAACCGCTTCCAGGACCCGCGCCGCCTGGGGGTCGAGCGAGTCACGGGGACGCTCGGGCCCGCGTGGTGGTGGTGCGAGGTCGATACCGATCCGGCCGATCTCCTCCTGCACGTGGGCGACCCCGGCGACGAGCCGGGCCTGCGGGTGGTCGCGCAGAATCTCGTGACAGCCGACCGACACGGCGGAGGTGATCGGCCCCGGCACCACCATGGTCGCCCGGCCCAGGGCCAACGCGCGCCGGACTGTCTGGGCGGCTCCGCTACGGGCACCGGCCTCGACCAGCACGGTCCCGGCCGTCGCGGCGGCTATCAACCGGTTGCGGGTGAGGAACCGGTGCCGCAGCGGCTCGGCGCCGGGCAGCCACTCACTGACCAGCAGCCCGGACTCGGCGATCTGGTCGAACATCGCGGTGTTGCCGGCGGGGTACGGCCGGTCGATCCCGCAGGCCAGCACCGCTACCGTGCAGCCGCCAGCGGCGAGCGCACCGCGATGGGCGCAGGCGTCGATGCCGTACGCACCTCCGGAGACGATCGTCCAACCCTGCTCGGCAAGGCCGTGGCCGAACTCCATGCTGACGTGACGTCCGTACTCGCTGGGTGCCCGGGAACCGACCACGGCGACCGAACGGGCCAGCGCCTCGGCGAGCGGCCGTGGCCCGCGTACCCACATGGCCAGCGGTGGCGCACCGTCGCGGGAACCCCGGTAACCGGCACCGCCCGACCCGCCGTCGGGGCGACGGGCCAGCCGGGTCAGGTCCTCGACCTGGCGCGGCCAGTCCGGGTCCTCCGGCGTCACCAGCCGGGCGCTGACCCGCGCCGCCCGGTCGAGAGCGGCGGCGGCCACCTGCAGCGGATCGGCGGTCGCCAGCCGCGCGGAGCTCGCCGTCCGGGTCGGTTCGTCCGGACTCCACCCGCCGCGTAGCCGGGCCAGCGCCTCGACCGGACCGACCGCCGCCACGAGCCGGTGAACGGCTTCGTTTCCGGGCTCGGCGAGCCAGGTCAACGCGATCCGGGCCAGCCGGCTGCCGGCCGGTTCGGTGCCCGGCATCACAGCTCGCCCGTCCGCAGCTGGATGGCTTCGTCGATGTCGGTCGAGTCCGGCCGGGACCGTCCGTCCAGGTCCGCGATTGACCAGGCGAGTCGCAGAATGCGGTCGAAGCCGCGGGCGGAGATCGCCCCGACGTCCAGCCGCCGCCGCAGTGCGGCGGTCTCGCCGGCGGCCAGCCGCCACGGCGGGCGTCGTAACGCGGGCCCGGGGACCACCGAGTTGGTCCGCCAGCCCTGGCCGGCCCAGCGCTGCCGGGCGGCCTCACGGGCGGCGGCCACCCGGGCGGCCACCGTCGCGGTCGGTTCCGCCGGCGGCTGGTTCGTCATCAGGTCCACGGCCCGCAGCGCGGTGAGGCTCACCTGCAGGTCGATGCGATCCATCAGGGGACCGGACAGCCGGTTGCGGTAGCGGCGCCGTACCACGGGCGGGCACTCGCAGAACTGATCGCCCGCCGGCCGGGCGCACGGGCACGGATTGGCCGCGAGCACGAGCTGGCACCGGGCGGGGTACTCGGTGACCCCCAGGGCACGGGTGATCAGCACCCGCCCCTTCTCCAGCGGCTGCCGCAACGAATCCAGCACCCGGCTGTGGAACTCGGGTGCCTCGTCGAGGAACAGGACACCATGATGGGCCAGTGAGACCGCGCCGGGGCGGGCCAGCCCGGAACCGCCGCCGACCAGCGATGCGACGGTCGCCGAGTGGTGCGGGGCCTGGAACGGCGGTCGGCGTAGCAGGGCGCTGCCCGGTGGCAGCACTCCGGCGATCGAGTGCAGCGCGGAGACCTCCAGCGCCGCCGTGTCGTCCAACGGCGGCAGCAGACCGGGGAGCCGTTCCGCCAGCATGGTCTTGCCGGCACCGGGCGGCCCGATCAGCGCCAGGTGGTGGCAGCCGGCGGCGGCGATCTCCAGGGCCCGCTTGCCGAACGCCTGCCCGGCGACGTCGGCGAGGTCCGGACCGGCCTGGACGACGCCTGGCTTCGGTGGCGGGGGATCGAGCAGCTCGTCGGCGCCGCGGATGAACGCGATCAGCCGGTGCAGCGTGTCGACGGCCTTGACCCGCACCCCCGGCACCACCGCCGCCTCGGCCGCGTTGGCGGCCGGCACCACCACCTGGGTCACCCCGGCCCGGGCCGCTGCCACCACCATGGGCAGCAGGCCGCGCACCGGCCGTACCGCGCCGTCCAGGCCCAACTCGCCGAGCAGCGCCACGCCGTCGACCGGGGCAAGCGGCAGCTCTCCGGTGCCGCCGAGCAACGCGGTGGCCACTGCGAGATCGAACCCCGAACCGATCTTGGGCAGCGTCGCCGGTAGCAGGTTGACGGTGATCCGCCGGCTCGGCCAGTGCTGCCCGGAGTTGACGATCGCGGCGCGTACCCGGTCCCGTGCCTCGTGCAGGGTGGTGTCCGGCAACCCCGAGATGATCACTGCGGGGAGCCCGGCGGCGAGGTCGGCCTCCACCTCCACGAGATGCCCGGTGACGCCGACCAGGCCGACGCAGAGCACCTTCGCGTAGCTCATCGTCCGGTCTCCAGCGGTCGGTCGTCCTCCGTGGATGGTGGTGGTCGGTCGTCGGCGCGCGGCGGGCGATGGATGTCGTTTCTCATGGCACGACGGTGGCTGTCCACGACCGGGCCGCCGGGCCGGGCAGGGGCGCGCCTGTGGACGAAGGTCCCGTTGTGGACAACGCGGAAACCGGTTGACGCCGGCTGCTAGGCGGCGGCTGCCGGGCGACGCCGACGGGTCGGGCGATGCTGGTCAGAAGGCCGCCGTCAGGCGCCGGACCTGGGCCGCGCCGGACCGACCGACGGTCACGCAGATCAGATCGAATCGCACCGGCCGCCGGCCATGTCCCGGGTTGGCGGCCAGCCAGCCAGCGGCCAGCCGGCGGATCCGCCGGGCCTTGGCCGCGGTGACCGCTTCCTCCGGCGCGCCGTAGCGGTCACTGCGTCGGGTCTTCACTTCGCAGAACACGATGGTGTCGGCGTGCCGGGCGATGATGTCGATCTCGCCGGCCGCACAGCGCCAGTTGCGTTCGATGACGATGAGCCCGGCGTCAACGAGGTGCCGTACCGCACAGCGTTCGCCGTAGGCGCCGACGGCCTGCCTGATGTTGGTCATGTCCGGCAAAGTGCCCGGCGGTGCTGGCTCACGCCCGGTGCGGTACGCCGTGGTTGTGGACGGCGGGCTTGCTGTGGATGCCGCGAGGGCACCGGCCGCCGACCTGCTAGCGCCGGTCTACCAGCACCGGTACAAGATCGCCCGAGAGGTCAGTGGAGCGGACCCGAGTGGCGGCGGCGGTTGCGGTGACATACGGTCCCTGTCCGTGGACCCGAACCGAAACTATCCGGACGACCCCGATCCCCGGTGGTACTCCGAGCGCACCTACGTCGATCCGTCCTGGCAATCCACCGAGTCGAGCAGCGACCGGTTCGGTGACGATCCGTTCGGCGGCACCAGCCGGTACGCCAGTGGCGACAGCACCGGTGAACTGCGGGCAGCCCGGGCTGCCCGGGCGGATACGACGGAAGGTGGCCGGCGGCGCGCGGCGCCGGAACCGGCGTCGGCACCGCCGTTTGCTCCGCCGGCGTCGGCACTGCCCGGACCGGCGAGCGGTCCACCGTTCGCGACCCCGGAGCCCCGGTCGGAGCCGGGTCCAACGGTCGATGCCGGCCGGCGGTCCGAGTCCGCAAGGCGGCCCGACCCCGGTCGGCGGTCCGACCCGGCGCGGCCGGACGAGTCGGCTAGTTCGGTCGACATTCCCACCGGGCTCATGCCGCCGGTCACCCCCCGTCCGGCCGGTGATCCACCGTCGATGGGGGAGTACGGCGGCCGGCGGGCACCGGTGGGCAGCGTAGTCAGCGACGGGGTGTACCGCAGTCGACGTCCTGCGCTGGGGATCCTGTTCGCCGTCCTGGTGATGATCTTCGAGGTGCCGGCGTTGCGGCTGTTGCTGGACGGAGCGCTGGCCGATCCGGCCGAGGTCGGCGCGGTGGTCGCCGGTACGGCGCTGATGATCGGACTGCCCGCGTTCGGTATCGGTCTCTACGCGCTGGCCACCGGGGCGACCAAGGTGGGTTCCCCGGTCGAGGCGTGGCTGCGTCCACCGACCGCGCATCTGCTGGTCGGCCTGCTGCTGTTCGTGGTGGCCGGACTCGCGGGCTGAACCATGCGGGCTGGCCGGGTCGTGACCCGGCGCAGGGCGTACACTTGACAACCGGCGACCGCCTCGTGCGGTCGACCTCGCGCGCCCTTCTCCCCGGCGACAGCCGTGGGGGCGACGGTCCCCTGGTCCTGATCATTCAGGCCCACCATGACCGCCGACCGGGCGCCAGGACGCCCGGCCGCCGGCCGGCGTGACAACCAGGGACGTACAGGGAGAAGACACCATGGCCGTGGTGACCATGCGTCAGCTGCTGGAGAGCGGTGTGCACTTCGGGCACCAGACCCGGCGCTGGAATCCGAAGATGAAGCGGTTCATCTTCACTGAGCGTAACGGCATTTACATCATCGACCTGCGCCAGACCCTCGACTACATCGAGAAGGCGTACACCTTCGTCCGTAACACGGTGGCCGACGGCGGCAACATCCTGTTCGTCGGGACCAAGAAGCAGGCGCAGGAGGCCATCGCCGAGCAGGCGACCCGGGTCGGTCAGCCGTACGTCAACCACCGCTGGCTCGGCGGCATGCTGACCAACTTCCAGACGGTGTACAAGCGACTGCAGCGGATGAAGGAGCTGGAGGCGCTGGACCTGACCGGCACCGCGCAGGGCTACACCAAGAAGGAGACCCTGCAGCTGTCCCGGGAGAAGGACAAGCTCAGCCGTACGCTCGGCGGCCTGCGGGACATGCAGAAGGTGCCGGCGGCGATCTGGGTCGTCGACACGAAGAAGGAGCACATCGCCGTCGACGAGGCCCGCAAGCTGGGCATTCCGGTGATCGCGGTGCTCGACACCAACTGTGACCCGGACGAGGTCGATTTCCCGATCCCGGGCAACGACGACGCGATCCGCTCCGCCGAGCTGCTCACCCGGGTCGTCGCGACCGCCGTGGCGGATGGTCTGATTGCCCGTTCCGGCAAGTCGCGTGGTGCCGAGGAGAAGCCGGAGCCGGGCGCCGTGGCCACCGACGAGCCGCTGCCCGAGTGGGAGCGCGAGCTGCTTGAGGGGCCGGCCAACAAGGAGAACGAGCCCTCGGCCGGCAAGGAAAACGAGCCCGCTGCCGCCGCTGCGGAATGACGACCACCCAAGCCGTCTGACGAGACTGAAGAGAGAGTCATGTCCAACTTCACCGCCGCGGACGTCAAGAAGCTCCGCGACCTCACCGGCGCCGGCATGATGGACTGCAAGAAGGCGCTGCAGGAGGCCGAGGGCGACTTCGACAAGGCCGTCGAGATTCTGCGGATCAAGGGTGCCAAGGACGTCGGCAAGCGGGCCGGCCGCACCGCCGCGAACGGCTTGGTGGCCCACGCCGGGTCGGCGCTGCTGGAGCTCAACTGCGAGACCGACTTCGTCGCGAAGAACACCGACTTCATCGATTTCGCGCAGTTGCTGGTCGAGCACGGCGAGCAGATCAAGGCCACCGACGCGGAGGCGCTGCTCAGCTCCACCCTGCCGGACGGTCGGCCGGTCGCCGACGCGGTTCAGGAACAGTCCGCCAAGATCGGCGAGAAGCTGGTGCTCAACCGGTTCGCCCGGCTCGACGGCACCGTCACGGTCTATCTGCACCGCAAGGCGCAGGACCTGCCGCCGCAGGTGGGCGTCCTGGTGGCGTACTCCGGCAAGGAGGACGAGGCGGCCGACGCCGACGCCCGCGGTGTGGCGATGCAGATCGCCGCGATGCGGCCGCGCTTCCTCACCCGTGAGGAGGTGCCGGCGGAGACGGTCGAGTCGGAGCGCCGGATCGCCGAGCAGACGGCCCGCGAGGAGGGCAAGCCGGAGGCGGCCATGCTGAAGATCATCGAGGGCCGGGTGAACGCCTTTTTCAAGGACTTCGTCCTGCTGGAGCAGGCCTCGGTGGCGGACAACAAGAAGACGGTCAAGAAGGTGCTGGCTGAGGCCGGCATCGATGTGACCGGGTTCGTCCGGTTCGAGGTCGGCCAGGCCTGACCCGGTCCGGGCCGGGTGTCGGCGCGTCGGCCGGTCGGCGGCCGCGCAGGCAGGTCCCCGGTGAGGATCGAGACGATCGATCGACAGAGGAGGCCGTTGGTGTACGTGACAGGCACCACGGCCTCCTCGTTCCGTAGTGTGGGCACGAGGGTGAGTACGGCGGCGCTGAGGGCAGCTAACGAAGGGCGGGTCGGATGACGCAGGTAATGAGTGGACACACGCTGGCGGCGGACGACCCGACCGCGCCCCCACCCGGTCGGTCCCGGCGGGTGGTGCTGAAACTGTCCGGAGAGGTATTCGGCGGCGGAGCGATCGGCGTCGATCCGGATGTGGTGCAGGACATCGCCCGGCAGATCGCCACTGTCTCCCGGCTCGGGGTCCAGGTTTCGGTGGTGGTCGGCGGCGGTAACTTCTTCCGCGGTGCCGAGCTGCAGAAGCGCGGTATGGACCGGGCCCGAGCCGACTACATGGGCATGCTGGGCACTGTGATGAACTGCCTGGCCCTGCAGGACTTCCTGGAGAAGGAAGGCGTCGAGACCCGGGTGCAGAGCGCCATCACGATGGCCCAGGTCGCGGAGCCGTACATCCCGCTGCGGGCGATCCGGCACCTGGAAAAGGGCCGTGTGGTGATCTTTGGCGCGGGCGCCGGTATGCCGTACTTCTCCACCGACACCGTCTCGGCGCAGCGTGCCCTGGAGATCCACGCCGACGTGGTGCTGATGAGCAAGAACGGCGTGGACGGGGTGTACACCGCCGATCCACGGACCGACCCGACCGCCAGCAAGCTCGACACGGTGACCTTCGCCGAGGCGCTGCGGCGCGGGCTGCGGGTCGCCGACGCCGCCGCGTTCAGCCTCTGCATGGACAACGACCTGCCGATGTTGGTCTTCGGCGCGCAGGGCGACGACACGATCGTGCGCGCAGTCGCCGGCGAGCGCATCGGTACCTTGATCACGACCTAACCGGCCGGACCGTGCGGCGGATCCGTACCGGCAGGTGCCAGCAGGGACACCGGACCATCAGAAGGAGGCGACGGAACAGGTGATCGAGGAGACTCTGCTCGAAGCAGAGGAGAAGATGGAGCGCGCCGTCGAGCACGCCAAGGAGGAGTTGGGCGCGATCAGGACCGGTCGGGCCACTCCGGCGATGTTTTCCCGCATCGTGCTTGACTACTACGGAACCCCGACGCCGATCACCCAGATGGCATCCGTCGGGGTGCCCGAGCCGCGGATGGCCATCGTCAAGCCGTACGACATGTCGCAGCTCGCCGCGATGGAGAAGGCGATCCGCGACTCGGACCTCGGAGTCAACCCCAACAACGAGGGGACCCAGCTCCGGATCCTGCTGCCGCAGATGACCGAGGACCGCCGGCGAGAGATGATCAAGGTGGCGCGCGGCAAGGGCGAGGACGCCAAGGTCGCCATCCGCAACGTCCGTCGCAAGGCCAAGGAAGAACTCGACCGCATCGTCAAGGACGGCGAGGCCGGCGAGGACGAGGGACGCCGGGCCGAGAAGGAACTGGACGATCTCACCCACCGGTACGTGTCCAGCGTCGACGATCTGGTCAAACACAAGGAAACCGAGCTGCTCGAGGTCTGATGTCCTACCCCGAGACCGCTGGCGGCGATCAACCGGACGCTCGAACGAGGGCGCGGCACCCCGGCGCCGCGCCCGAACCGTCAGCTCCGGAGACCCGTAACGGCCACCCGCTGGCCGAGCGGTCCCAGCCGTACGGCGGCCCGAACGGAGTGCCCGGCGCCGGTTACGGTACCGCCGGCTACGGGGGCGCCGCGTACGGGGGTGCGGCCCATGGCGGTCCCCTCCCCACTGGGCCGTACACCGGTACCGGGGATTTCCCGAATGCCGGTTCCCACCTCGGCAACGGCGGTCTGCCCCAAGCCGGCGCGCCGACCGGCAACGGTCACGGCAACGGTCACTGGTCGACCGGGTACCGGGACGGCGAGCAGACAGAGCCGTCGACGGACCCGGACCCGCAGGTCGGGCCCGACAGCTCGGCAGCGCGTCGGCGGGCCGGCGCGCGACGCCGTCGATCCGGCCGGTCTGGTCCGGCCCGGCCGGCGACCGAGCGCTCCGACCCGGATCAGCCGCTGCCGGAGCCGACCGGCTCTCGTCGGGCCGGTCAGAATCCGTCCGGCGAAACCGGGAACGCATCGCCGGCTGCCGACCGTCGGCCGTCAGCCGGTCGAGATCTGCCGGCCGCCATCGGCGTCGGCCTCGGGCTGGTCGTCGTGGTGCTCGGTTCGTTGTTCCTGTGGCGGCCAGCCTTCCTGGTCGTCCTGCTGGCCGCCGTCAGCCTGGGCACCTGGGAGATGATCCGAGCGGTGCGCACCAGCGGCGCCCGCCCGCCGATGACCCCGTTGCTTGCCGGTGGCGCGCTGATGTCCGTGCTGGCCTGGCGGATCGGCCCGGATGCTCTGGCGCTCGGGCTGCTGGTGACGGTCCTGGCGATGCTGATCTGGCGGCTGGGCGACGGACCGTCCGGGTATCAGCGGGACGCGGCCACGGCCACGCTGATCACGGTCTACGTCCCGTTTCTGGGCGGTTTCGCCGCGTTGCTGGCCAGTCGGCCGGACGGCGACCTGCAGATTCTGGTCACCCTGGCCGCGGTGATCCTCTCCGATACCGGTGGCTATGCCGCTGGCGTCTTCTACGGCAGGCACCGGATGGCACCGACGATCAGCCCGAAGAAGTCCTGGGAAGGCTTCGCCGGGTCGGTGGCCGCCGCCGGGATCGGCAGCGCGGTGCTGCTGTTTCTGTTGCTCGACGTCATGCCGCTGTGGGGGGCGCTGTTCGGCGTGGCGGTGTCGGTCGCGGCTGTGCTGGGGGACCTCGGCGAGTCCATGCTCAAGCGGGATCTCGGGGTCAAGGACATGAGCAACCTGCTACCCGGACACGGCGGGCTGATGGACCGGCTCGACTCGATCCTGTTCGCGTTGCCGGTCTCCTACCTCGTGCTGTCGTTGATCGCGTTGGCCGGCTGAGCGGTCGTTCAGAAGGGGGTGGCCGGTCGATTCGCCCACCGTGGCGAGCTGGCCACGGCGGGATCGTGGGAGACTGGTCCTGCCATGAGAAGTCTGCCACTGACCCCGAGCCGTCCGGTGACCGCCGCGTCCGACGGTCGCCCCGCCCTGCCGCCCCAGCACCTGGCCGATCTCGATCTCGGCCAGCGGCAGACGCTGCTGGCCGGGCTCGGCCAGCCCGCGTACCGGGCGAAGCAGATCTCGACGCACTACTTCGGCCGGCTGACCCGGGACCCGCAGGCGATGACGGATCTGCCGGCCGCCGTCCGGGCCGGGGTCGCCGAGCGGCTGTTGCCGACCCTGCTCACTCCGGTGCGCGAAGACGCGTGTGACAGCGGTGCCACCCGCAAGGCGCTCTGGCGGTTGCACGACGGAGCCCTGGTGGAGAGCGTGTTGATGGGTTACCCGGACCGGGTGACCGTCTGCGTGTCCAGCCAGGCCGGGTGCGGGATGGCCTGTCCGTTTTGCGCCACCGGTCAGGCCGGGCTGACCCGAAACCTGTCCACCGCGGAGATCATCGACCAGGTCGTCCACCTCGCGGGAGTAGCCGCGGCGGGTGGCGTCACCGGGTCACCGCCCCGGCTGTCGCACGTCGTCTTCATGGGGATGGGCGAACCGTTGGCCAACTACGGCCGGGTGATCGCCGCCGTCCGCCGGCTCTGCGCGCCACCACCGGAAGGGCTGGGCCTGTCGCAGCGGCATGTGACCGTCTCGACCGTCGGACTGGTGCCGGCGATGCGCCGTCTCGCCGGGGAAGACCTATCGGTAACTCTTGCGCTGTCGTTGCATGCGCCCGATGATGATCTGCGCGACGAACTCGTGCCAGTCAACCAACGGTGGAAGGTCGCCGAAGTCCTGGACGCCGCGTGGGAATACGCGGACCGTACAGGTCGGCGGGTGTCCATCGAGTACGCGATGATCCGGGATGTGAACGACCAGCCATGGCGAGCCGATCTGCTGGGTCGATTGCTGGCTGGTCGCATGGCCCATGTGAATCTTATTCCGCTCAATCCGACTCCGGGCAGTCGTTGGGACGCCAGTCCCAAGCCGATCGAGCGGGAATTCGTTCGTCGGCTGCGTACAGCCGGCGTCGCGGTGACCGTCCGCGACACCCGGGGCCGGGAGATCGACGGAGCATGCGGGCAGCTCGTGGCCGCTGAGACGGCGTCGTGAGCTACCGGTGTGATCAGCGAGTGAATCAGGAGACGTAGTGGCGAGTCAGGGACAGCGCTTCCGGCGCCGGGCGCTTCGTCGGGGCTACAAGGTCGACGAAGTGGATGCCTTCCTCGACCGTGTCGAGGCCACACTCGCCGGCGAGCCGGTGGGGTCACCGGTTTCCGCACAGGAAGTGCACGATGTCGTATTCAGAGTCCGGTTCAACGGCTACGACGAATGGCAGGTCGACCTGCACCTGGACCGGGTGGAACGACAGCTGACCGAGCTGGAGGAGCGTGGCCCAGCCGGTCGTGGCGCGGACACCCGTGCCGGCCGCCCCGACCGGCTGACCCCGGCCGGGCGTGACGATCGTCCCGTGCCGTCGGCCGCCGCCGCGCTGCCGCCGCGGCCGATGCCCGGTCAGCCGGGGCCGATGCCCGGTCAGCCGGGGCCGGCCCCCGATCCGTACGGCCACTACGCCGACCAGCCGACCGGCAGTTACGGCCGCTACGAGGACCCCCGGGGCAGCTACCCGCCGGGAGCTCCGGCAGGCGGCCCGCCGGTCCCGGCACCGGGCGGGCCGCACCGCGGCTTCGGTCCCGGCCCGGACGGTCGGTTCGACGGCTTCGAGCAGGGCCGGCATGGCAAGGCCGACATGACGGCCGAGGTCTACTTCCCGGATCGGCGATCTGGCCCGTCCGGTCCGCCGCCAGGTGGACACCCCGGCCATCCCGGCATGGGTGGTTCCCCCGGCGGCCACCCTGGGATGGCTGGCGGCCACCCCGGCATGGGCGGCCCTCCCGGCGGTGGCCACCAGGGCATGGCGGGCGGCCGCCCGGCGATGCCGGGTCAGCCAGGCGTCGCCGGCTACCCGGGTGGGCCGGGCAGCCCCGGCCACCTGCCGGGCGGACCGGCGGGACCGTCCGGTGGTGGCAGCCTGCAGCGGGTGGACCAGATCCGGCGGACCTTCCAGGTCCGCCGGTTCGGCAGCGGCTACGACCCGGCGCAGGTGGACCGGCTGTTCGAGGAACTCCTTACCGCGATGGCCGGCCGGGGACCGATGCCGGTGGACACGGCGGAACTCGACACGGTGCAGTTCGGGCTGGTCACCGGCGGCTACTTCGAGGCCGAGGTCGACGCCGCACTGAAGGAGGTACAGGACATCCTGCAGCGCGGCCGGTGACCGCCGGCTGCGGCCGCCCTTGGCTGGATCAGCGCCAGCGGTCAGGCGCCGGATCAGCGCCAGCGGTGCGGCCCGGGCCCGGTCAGGAACGCAAGCCGTTGCGTCGTAGCACGGCGTCGCCGACAACGATGGCCAGCAGTCCAACGGCCAGGCCGATCAGCCAGATGTCCTCGACGCGGCCCTCATGGTTGCCGATCAGCATGGAGAGCAACACCAACGCTGAAACGACAGCACCGATCCGCCCCAACTTGCGATGGCCCGGCTTGTGCTGGTCGGGTGAGGTCACCGGCTCGGTTCCGGCCACGGCTGGTCCTCCTCTCGAACCGGCCCGTTCCGTTGAACGGAGCCCGGTCACTCGCATGGATCCCGCCCAGTCTGGCATGGTGCCGGCGGGCGCGGCATCGCGACCCCGCCGTGGGACCCGTGCGGGAGCTGGTGGATCCGGACGTCGCCAGCCGGGGCGACTGCTGCCTCCGGTAGCGTTTCCGGCGTACACATCGCTTGTGACCGAGGGGGTCTGTACGGTGCGACTGACGGGAACCGGGCACGCCAGTATGCGGATCGACACGGCTGCGGGCAGCATCCTGTGCGACCCGTGGGTCAACCCGGCCTACTTCGCCTCATGGTTTCCCTTTCCGGACAACTCCCAGTTGGACTGGGAATCCCTCGGACAGGTCGACTATCTGTACGTCTCCCACCTGCACCGGGACCATTTCGACGCGGCGCACCTCAAGCACTTCGTGTCGAAGAAGGCGACCGTGCTGCTGCCCGAGTACCCCACCTCGGAGCTGGAGGACGAGCTGCGTGAGCTCGGCTTCACCAGCTTTCTACGGACAAAGACCAACGAGGTGGTCGAGCTGGACGGCGGCCTCAACGTCATGATCCAGGCGTTGACCAGCCCGACCGACGGCCCGATCGGTGACTCGTCGTTGTGGGTCGAACACGACGGCATCCGACTGCTCAACCAGAACGACGCCCGTCCCACCGATCTGTCGGTCTTCGCCGCACTCGGCCACGTGCACGCCCACCTGCTGCAGTTCTCCGGCGCCATCTGGTACCCGATGGTCTACGAGCTGCCCACCAACGCCAAGACCGCCTTCGGCAAGCAGAAACGGGAGCGCCAGTTCGATCGCACCTGGCGGTACATCGATGATCTAAAGGCATCGTACGTCTTTCCGATCGCCGGGCCGCCCTGCTTCCTCGACGACGCGCTGTGGCAGTTCAACGACATCCACGGCGACGAGGGCAACATCTTCCCCGACCAGCAGGTCTTCCTGTCCGAGTACACAAAGGTCGGCGGCACCAACGGAGTGGTGCTCCTGCCCGGTTCGGTCGCCGAGGTCACCGCCGACGACTGCCGCACCACGCACCCGCAGCCGGTCGACGAGTTCTTCGCCAACAAGCAGGCCCACCTGGTTGAGATGCGGGAGCGCAAGCGCCCGGTCATCGAGGCCGAGAAGGCCTCCTGGCGGCACCCGGAGATTGACGTACTGGGCGAGATGAAACGTCGTATCGAGCCGTTGCTGGAGGAGTCGGTCTACCTGGCCAAAGGGGTCGGCGGCCCGGTCCGGTTCGACCTGGTCGACTACGACGGCGAGTCGGTCGAGTCGATCGTGGTGGACTTCCCCGGCAAGCAGGTGCGGCCGTACGCCGACGAGAAGGTCCGCTACCGGTTCCGCACCGACCGGGCACTGGTGGAGCACCTGCTGCACACCGGCGAGGTCGACTGGGTCAACTCGCTCTTCCTGTCCTGCCGGTTCTCCGCCGCGCGGATCGGCCAGTACAACGAGTTCGTCTACGCCTTTTTCAAGTGCCTGTCCACTGAGCGGCTGCAGTACGCCGAGGGCTGGTACGCCGAGCAACGCCCGGACGCCGAGGACGTCAAGATCGGTGACTGGATCGTGCAGCGCCGCTGCCCGCACCTGAAGGCCGACCTGACCCGGTTCGGCATCATCGACGGCGATCAGCTCACCTGCCAGCTGCACGGTTGGCGGTTCGACCTGACCAGCGGGCGGTGCCTGACCAGCGTAGGGCACGAGATCCGGGCCCGCCGGGCGGGCACTCCGGCACCGGCGGAGTGCCAGATCCCGGCCGGCGAGCCGGCGGCGCAGGCCTAGCACCTGCCTGGCGCCGACGGCCTGGGGACCGCCGCGCCTAACGTCCGCCGCGCCCCAGGTCGGTGAGGATCCGCCGGGCGGCGTTGTGCCCGGCGGCGCCGATCACACTGCCCGCCGGGTGACAGCCGGCGCTGCCCGCGTACAGGCCGGGCAGCCCGGTGGCGTACGGCATCCGGTCGGTGAACGACACGGTGTTGTCCACGTGGTGGATGTGCCCTCCGGTGATGCCGAAGTGCGCCTCGATGCCGGGTGGGGCGAGCGGCACCGCGTCGGCGACCAGCGTGCTGGTGCCCGGCGCGTACCGGTCGCAGACGGCCAGCAGCTGTTCGACGTACCCGGGCAGTTCGGTCGACCACGACGAACCCGTCGGCTGCCACGGCACCGACTGGACGAACAACGCCGACGAGTGATGTCCGGCGGCGTCGCGCAGTGACGGGTCGGCCGTGGTATGCAGGTACCACTCGATGGTTGGCTCGGCCGGCAGCCGGCCGGCCCGCACATCGGCCCACATCGCCCGCAGCGCGGTCATCGGCGACTCGCCGCCGCCGGGCAGCAGCGACGCCGACCCGGGCAGCAGATGGATGGTGGCCCCGAACGGGCTGGGCGCGGCGTCCGGCAGGCAGCTGAACCGGGGCAGCCCGGTCAGCGCCAGGTTGACCTTCAACGTGCTGCCCGGCCGGCGGGTGGCGGCCATCCGGTCGGTCAACATGGCCGGCAGCGCGCCGTCGGGGGCCAGCTCCAGCAGCCGGTACGGGTCGCAGGCACCGAGCACCACCTCGGCGGCGACCGACCGGCCGTCGGCGACGACGACGCCGCTGGCGTTGCCGGCGTCCACGGTGATCCCGGTGACCGGTGTGTCGGTGACGATCCGCGCCCCGGCGGCTCGGGCGGCGTCGGCGAAGGTCCGCGACACGGTGCCCATCCCGCCGGCGGCGATCATCCAGGTGCCATCCGCGCCGGGCAGCCGGCACATGTTGTGGACCAGGAAGTTGTGGCCGGTGGCGGGGTCGTCCGGGCCGGCGGTCAGCCCGCTCAGCCCGTCGGTGACGGCGTACATGGCGACCAGCAGCTCGGAGCGGAACTCGAAGCGGGCCAGGTAGTCGGCGACCGAGCCGCGGACCAGGTCGATGAAGACCTGCCGCAGCGCCGGGCGGACGTAGCGCTGCGCGGTCTGCTCGACCGGCAGCGGCTCGGCCAGCCAGGCCGGTGCCAGGTCGTCGCGTAGCGCCGCCAGTTCGGCCTGCATGGCGTCGTCGGCGGCCACGTCGGCGGCGGAGAGAGTCGCCGCCATCTGCGCCCGGGTCGCGGCCCGGTCCGTGCCGAACAGCAGGTACGGCGACCCCGGCCCACCCGGGGTGGGCAGGAAGTAGTGCGGGTCGCGGCGCAGCACCGGGATGGTCACGTCGAGGGTGGCCAGCAGTTCCGGCGGCATCAGCCCGAGCAGGTACGAGCCGGTCGAGTGGCGCAGCCCTGGCACCCGGGTGAACGGCTGCTCGGTGCGGGTGGCGCCGCCGATCACCTCGGCCGCCTCCAGCACCAGCACGTTCAGCCCGGCCCGGGCCAGCAGGACCGCCGCGACCAGACCGTTGTGCCCGGACCCGATGACGACCACGTCGGCCCGGGCCGGCAGGCCGGCCGTGTTGGGCAGGTCCGCGCGGTCCGACGTGTCGGGTCGCGGTGCCGGAGACTGTGACGTACCCATGTCCCGACCCTAGTCGCCGTGCGGCGTCCATGATGGGCCTGCGATAGTCGAGACGTGTTCGCATGGTGGGGACGGACCGTGGTCCGGTTGCGATGGGTGGTGCTGGCCGCCGCCGCGTTGCTGGTCGTCGTCGGAGTGACCTGGGGGACCGGCCTGTTCGGGGCGGTCTCCGGTGGCGGTTTCGCCGACCCGGCGGCCGAGTCGACGCAGGCCCGGGAGCGGATCAACGCCGAGCTGGGCAACCAGGACGTCGACGTGCTGGTGCTGTACCGCAGTGACACGGCCACCGTCGACGACCCGGCGTTCCGCGAGCCGGTCACCGAGACCCTGGCGTCGCTGGCCACCCGGCCGGAGGTGACCAGTGTCACCAGCTACTACGACACCGAGTCACCGGCGCTGGTCGCCACCGACCGGCTGGCCACCTACGCCCTGGTCCAGCTCGCCGGCGACGACGAGGACGCCAAGACCGCCGCCTTCGAGCAGATCCGACCGCTGCTGGACGCGCCGGGGCTGACCACTCGGGCCGGCGGTGCCGTGCCGTTCCTCGACCAGGCCAACGAGCAGACCATCCGGGACATCACCCGGGCCGAGCTGATCGCCCTGCCGATCCTGCTGGTGCTGCTGGTGCTGATCTTCGGTGGGCTGGTCGCGGCGTCGATGCCGCTGCTGGTCGGCGTGCTCGCCATCCTCGGCGCGTTCGTGGCGGTCCGGGCCCTCACCCTGGCCACCGAGGTTTCGGTGTTCGCGATCAACGTGATCACCCTGATCGGGCTGGGCATGGCGATCGACTATGCGCTTTTCGTGGTCAGCCGGTTCCGGGAGGAGTTGGCCGCCGGCCACCCGACCCCGGAAGCGCTGGTGCGCACGGTCGCCACCGCCGGGCGTACCGTCGCGGTCTCCGGCCTGATCATCGGTACCTCGCTGATCAGCCTGCTGATCTTCCCGCAGCCGTTCCTGACCGGGATCGGCTTCGGCGGGATGGCCGCGGTGCTGGTCGCCATGCTCGCCTCGGTGACCGCGCTACCCGCCCTGTTGGCGGTGCTCGGCCCGCGGATCAACGCGCTCACCGTACCGTTGCCGTGGCGCCGCCGGGCGGTGCCGCCACCGCCGGGGGAGGCCGGCCGGGCCGGCGCCTGGGCCCGGATCGCCCGCAGCGTGATGCGGCGTCCGGTGCGCTACGCCACCGTCGTGGTGGTCGGGCTGCTGCTGCTGGCCACCCCGTTCCTGCGGGCCGAGTTCGGTGGCTTCGACGAGCGGGTGTTGCCGGCCGGTGCGCAGTCGCGGGTGGTGGCCGAGACGATCGCCGGGGAGTTCCCCGACGGCGCCAGCATCGGCCCGATCGAGGTGCTGGTCTCCGGCGCCGGCCCCGACTTGGTGCAGGCCTTCGCCGAGGACATCGCCGGGCTGCCGGGCGCCACCGGTGCCCAGATCGCGGCGGTACGCGACACCTCGGCGCTGATCCGGGTCAGCTACGTCGGCGAGCCGACCGGCGACGAGGCCGAGGCACTGGTTCGGGCCATCCGCCACCTGCCGCCCCCGGCCGGGGCCGAGGTCCTCGTCGGCGGCCGCACCGCCGCAGACATCGACATGCTGGACAGCCTCGGCAGCTACCTGCCGTGGATGGCGCTGCTGATGGCCACCGCCACCATGGTGCTGCTGTTCCTGGCGTTCGGCTCGGTGGTGTTGCCGGTCAAGGCGGTACTGATGAACCTGGTGTCGATCGGCGCCTCGTTCGGCGTGGTGGTCTGGGTGTTCCAGGACGGGCACTTCGCCGACTGGCTCGGCTTCACCCCGACCGGGTTCATCGATCCGACCAACCCGATCCTGATGTTGGCGGTGCTGTTCGGTCTGGCGACGGACTACGAGGTGTTCCTGCTGTCGCGGGTGCGGGAGGAGTGGGACCGCACCGGCGACAACACCGCGTCGGTCGCCGCCGGGCTGCAGCACACCGGACGGATCATCACCGCCGCCGCACTGCTGCTGATCGTGGTGGTGGCCGGCTTCGCCACCGGCGGCATCTCGTTCATCAAGCTGATCGGGGTTGGGATGATCGTGGCGATCGTCGTCGACGCGACCCTGGTGCGGGTGCTGCTGGTGCCGGCGACGATGCGGCTGCTGGGTCGGTGGAACTGGTGGGCGCCGGGTCCGTTGGGCCGGCTGTACCGCCGGTTCGGGCTGCACGAGACCCCGGCGCAGCCGCAGTTGGCATCGGTCGGCTCCGGTGCCGGCGCCGACGGCGCCACCGGCTGAACGCCAGCGTGGCGGAGTAGCCGGCCAGCACGATCACGTGCAGCAGGTAGAGCCAGAGCAGCACCGCGACCGCCGCGCCGACCTGGTCGAGCCCGCCGAACGGCACCCCGAGGTCCAGCGGCAGCGAGCAGAACAGGATGAACCCGTGCAGGAAACCGGACAGGTTGGCGGCGGTGAACGAGCCGACCGCGACCGTGGCCAGCCAGTCCGGTTTGCCTGGCCCGACCACCCGGAACACCCACACCAGCACTGGGCTCAGCCCCAGCCAGACGGCCAGGAACGACACCACCACCCCGAGCGCGCCGGCCCAGCCGCCCCGGGCGAACAGCCCGGCGGCCGACGGTAGGGCCAGCAGCACCAGCAGCAGCAGCGCCGGTGCTGCGCCGAGCAGCGGCAGCAGCAGCACCCGGCCCCGCCAGCCGACCATCGACTCGGCCGGCTCCGGCGGTGGTGCCACCGACACGAACGCTCGGCGCAGCCCTTCGCCGTACAGCGAGGCGGGCAGCACGGCGGCCAGCGCCAGCACCGGGGTAAGGTGCAGGCCGGCGTCGATCAGGGCGGCGGCGGCCCGGTCGGCGCCGAGCTGTCCGGGCAGGGTGTCGATCGCCGGGTCGGTGAGCCGGCGGATCCGGCCCGCACCGGCGAACAGTCCGGTCAGCCAGATCGCCAGCAGCACCACCGGGACGACCGCGATCGCGCCGAAGAAGGTGATCGAGGCGGCGTGCAATGACAGGTCCCGCCCGCGCAGCGGCCGGAACGCTGCCCGGACGAGCCGGCGACCTCGGGAGACCATGTCCCTCAGCATTCCCCACCGGGGCGGTCGCCACTCCCGTACGGGCGGTCGGCCGGCGCGGGGTGGCCGTCCGGTCCGGCGGCGGTTGGCTTGCCGACATGGCCCGGTGCGCCGCCGTGGCGGGGCGGCGCGGCTAGTCTGGTCGGTGCATCACGTCCCGCGGAAAGGGGTGAGCACGTTGGCACAGCCGGCATTCGTGCCCGATCCGGAGCCGCGGCGTGAGCCGTCGTTCGACGTACTCGGCGATTTCGACGAGCCGTGGACCGCGCAGCTCGCCCTTGACCTGTTGCCGGAGACCAATGGTCCCAAGGTCGAGGTCCTCAGCGGGAGCGTGATCGTGACACCATATGCCGGAGTTGACCACCAGTCGGTCGAGCGGGAGCTTTCCTACCTGCTGCATCGGGCTGCGCGCAGGGCCGGCCTATGGGCCTATCCGGAGATCAACGTGGTTTCCGGGGCTGACCTGTTCATACCCGACCTGGTCGTGCTGCGGACGTCCGGTGGCGGCAGGACGACCGTTGACGTGGCGGACGCCGTACTGCTGGGCGAGATCGTGTCGCGCGGCAACCGGCGCAAGGACGTGATCGACCGGCCCCGGCAGTACGCCGCAGCCGGCGTTGCCTGGTTCCTCCGAGTGGATCTTCGGAACCGAGTGCCGGCGCTGGTGTTGCACGAGCTGAGCGACGGGGAGTACCGGCCGGTGGCGGCGGCTGCGGCCGGGACCACGTTCGTGATGAAGGAGCCGTTCGAGTTCACCATCGATCCGGCCGATCTGCTCGACGAGGCCGACGACGGCGTACGGTGACGCGGTGTCCGGGCGGCTGCGCCGCTACGGGACAATGAGTCGGTGACTTCCTCCCCACGGGATATCGTCCTGCTCGGCTCCACCGGCTCGATCGGCACCCAGGCGGTCGACATCGTCACCCGCAGCCCTGACCGGTTCCGCATCGTCGGGCTCGGTGCCGGCGGCGGCAACGTCGAGTTGCTCGCCGTACAGGCACTGCAGTTGCAGGTCGAGGTGGTGGCGGTGGCCCGGGCCTCGGCGGCGCAGGACCTGCAGCTCGCCTTCTACGCCGAGGCGTCCCGGCGCGGCTACCCGACCGGTGGGTTCCGAATTCCGAAGATCCTGGCCGGCCCGTCGGCGATGGCCGAACTCGCCGAGTGGCCGTGCGACGTGGTGCTCAACGGGGTGGACGGCTCCCGGGGGCTGGCCCCGACGTTGGCGGCGTTGCGGGCCGGTCGGACCCTGGCGCTGGCCAACAAGGAGTCGCTGATCGCCGGCGGCCCGATCGTGCGGGCGGCGATCCAGCGCCCGGACCAGATCGTGCCGGTGGATTCCGAGCACTCGGCGCTCGCCCAGTGCCTGCGCTCCGGTGCCGCCGACGAGGTGCGCAAGCTGGTGGTGACGGCGAGCGGCGGCCCGTTCCGGGGGCGGGCGCGCGCCGAGCTGACCGAGGTCACCCCGGAGCAGGCGATGGCCCACCCGACCTGGAACATGGGCCCGGTCATCACGATCAACTCGGCGACGTTGGTGAACAAGGGCCTGGAGATCATCGAGGCGCACGAACTGTTCGGCATCCCGTACCCGAGGATCGAGGTGGTGGTCCACCCGCAGTCGGTGATCCATTCGATGGTGGAGTTCGTGGACGGTTCAACGATCGCCCAGGCCAGCCCACCGGACATGCGACTGCCGATCGCGCTGGCCCTGGGCTGGCCGGCCCGGGTGCCGGCGGCGGCCGCCCCGGTCGACTGGACCCGGGCGCAGAGTTGGGAGTTCGCCCCGCTCGACGAGACGTCGTTCCCGGCGGTGGCGCTGGCCAAGCAGGCCGGCGCGGACGGCCGCTGCCGGCCGGCGGTCTACAACGCCGCGAACGAGGAGTGCGTGGCGGCGTTCGTCGCCGGCAGGCTACCGTTCCTCGGCATCGTCGACACGGTGGAGCGGGTGCTGCAGTCGGCACCGGATTTTGGTGAACCGGGTACGGTCGACGATGTGCTCACTGCGGAATCCTGGGCGCGAACCCGGGCGCATGAGCTGATCGGTGCATCGGCGGAGGGAGCTTGATGGCGTACCTGCTCGGGGTGGTTCTCTTCGCCCTCGCGATTCTCATCTCGGTCAGCCTGCACGAGGCCGGTCACATGGTGACCGCGAAGAAGTTCGGGATGAAGGTGACCCGGTACTTCGTCGGTTTCGGCCCGACCATCTGGTCGTTCCGGCGCGGTGAGACCGAGTACGGCCTCAAGGCCATCCCGCTGGGTGGCTTCTGCAAGATCGTCGGCATGACCCCGCAGGACGACGACGTGGCACCCGCCGACGAGTCCCGGGTGATGTGGCGCTTCCCGGTGTGGAAGCGGACGGTGGTGATGTCCGCCGGTTCGGTGACCCACTTCGGGCTGGCGATCGTCGCCCTCTGGCTGGCTGCGGTCTTCATGGGTTTGCCGAACCCGGACTTCCCCGCCACCGAGGAGCAGGCCCGTCAGGAGCCGGCGGTGGTCGCGGTCACCGACTGTGTGGTCGTCGAGTACGTGGCCCGTGCCTGCGAGGCCGGCGACCCGGCCAGCCCGGCCGCGCAGGCGGGCCTGCGCGACGGCGACCGGATCCTCGCGGTGAGCGGCACCCCGGTCGACACCTGGGGTGACATGCTGGAGGCGATCCGGGGTGCCGATCCGGGGCCGGCGACCGTCCGCTACGAGCGGGACGGGACGACCGGCACCGTCGAGGCGGAGCTCGCCGCGGTGCAGCGTCCCGAGCTGGGCACCGACGAAGGCCCGTTGAGTACGGTCGCCGCGCTCGGTGTCGGGTTGCGGATCGAGAAGCCGGGCATGGTGACGTACGGGCCGATCGAGGCGTTCGGCGCGACCGGCGACTACCTGCGCCAGATGGCGGTCGGCACCGTCGAGGCGATGATGCGGATCCCGGAGAAGATCCCGGCGCTGTGGGCGTCGATCACCGGCGCGGAGCGCGACATCGACACCCCGATCAGCGTGGTCGGTGCCAGCCGGCTCGGCGGGGAGGCGGTGGCCAACGACGCCTGGGAGCTGTTCGTGCTGCTGTTCATCTCGCTGAATTTCTTCGTCGGGGTGTTCAATCTGCTGCCGCTGCTGCCGTTGGACGGCGGGCACATCGCGATTGCCTGGTTCGAGAAGGCCAGGTCCTGGCTGTACGCGGTGCTCGGCCGGCCCGATCCGGGCCGGGTCGACTATTTCAAACTGATGCCACTCACGTACGCGGTTCTGCTGATCGGTGGCGCGTTCACGCTGCTGACCATCACCGCGGACGTGGTCAACCCGATCACGCTGTTCTCGAGGTGAGTTGAAGTGACCGCAGTCAGTCTGGGCGTGCCCGCAGTGCCGCCGCCGCCGTTGGCGTCGCGCCGGGCCAGCCGGCGGATCATGGTCGGTCCGGTGCCGGTGGGTGGCGGTGCGCCGGTCTCCGTACAGTCGATGACCACCACGGTGACCTCGGACATCAACGCCACCCTGCAGCAGATCGCCGAGCTGACCGCGTCCGGCTGCCAGATCGTGCGGGTCGCCGTGCCGTCGCAGGACGACGCGGACGCGTTGCCGACGATCGCCCGTAAGTCGCAGATCCCGGTGATCGCCGACATCCACTTCCAGCCGAAGTACGTCTTCGCGGCGATCGACGCCGGCTGCGCGGCGGTACGGGTCAACCCGGGCAACATCCGGCAGTTCGACGACAAGGTGGCCGAGATCGCCAAGGCGGCGTCGGCGGCCGGAACCCCGATCCGGATCGGCGTCAACGCCGGTTCACTGGACAAGCGGTTGCTGGCCAAGCATGGCAAGGCGACCGCCGAAGCGCTGGTGGAGTCGGCGTTGTGGGAGTGTTCGCTGTTTGAGGAGCACGACTTCCGGGACATCAAGATTTCGGTCAAGCACAACGACCCGGTGGTGATGATCCGGGCGTACCGGCTGCTGGCCGAGCAGTGCGACTATCCGCTGCACCTCGGGGTGACCGAGGCCGGCCCGGCGTTCCAGGGCACGGTGAAGTCGGCGGTGGCGTTCGGCGCGCTGCTGGCCGAAGGGATCGGCGACACCATCCGGGTGTCCCTGTCCGCGCCGCCGGTGGAGGAGATCAAGGTCGGTACGGCGATCCTGGAGTCGCTCGGGTTGCGTGAGCGGGGCCTGGAGATCGTTTCCTGCCCGTCCTGCGGGCGGGCGCAGGTGGACGTGTACACCCTGGCCGACCAGGTGACCGCCGCGCTGGACGGGTTTCCGGCGCCGCTGCGGGTGGCGGTGATGGGTTGCGTGGTGAACGGGCCGGGTGAGGCTCGGGAGGCCGACCTCGGGGTGGCGTCCGGCAACGGCAAGGGTCAAATCTTCGTCAAGGGTGAAGTGATCAAGACGGTGCCGGAGTCGCAGATCGTGGAGACCCTGGTGGAGGAGGCGCTACGGATCGCCGAGGAGACGGGTGCCGAGTTGCCGGAGGAGATGCGTGAGCTTCTTCCTGGGCCGACGGTCACGGTGCACTGAGGCGTGACGCGCGCCGGCCCGGGGCCGGCTGTCGTTTCTGATCCCGTTGGCGGACGTCGGTCCGCCAACGGGATCGTCTTTGTGCCGGTCAGGGGGGCGTCTGCCGGCAGCGGCGGATTGGTGGGGGGTGCACCTCCGGCGACATTCTCATCGGCGTACGCCGATTGACAAAGTTTAGGCTCCCGACTTAGTCTGCGGCCACTTCGCTGGTGCTGGCTGCTCGTTGCGACCGCCGGTGCCCGTCCCTCCGTGCCTGACCCGCAGGCACACCCCACGGCGAGGAGCGACATGACTCAACAGACAACGACGGCTCGCGGCAGACGGTGGCGTGCTGGCCTGATCGCCGGCGGTGTGACCGCCGCGCTGGTCGGCGGTAGCGTCGCCGTCGCGGCCAGCGCGCACGCGGCCGCCGGCTGCCGGGTGGTCTACTCGGCGCCCGCCCAGTGGCCCGGCGGCTTCACCGCCAGCGTGAACGTCACCAACCTGGGTGACCCGCTCAATGGCTGGCAGCTGACCTGGGCCTTCCCGTCAGGACAGCAGGTCACCCAGGCCTGGAACGCCACCATCACCAGCTCGGGCAGCCAGGTCACCGCGACCAACGTCAGCTACAACGCCAACCTCGGCACCAACGCGACCGTCTCGTTCGGCTTCAACGGCTCCTGGTCGGGTAGCAACACCGCGCCGACCTCGTTCGCGCTCAACGGTGTCACCTGCACCGGCAGCGTGGGTCCCAGCACGCCGCCGCCGACCGACCCACCGTCGCCGACGGTGCCGCCGACCACCGCGCCGCCGTCCCCGACACCGACCGCGACCCCGCGTCCGCCCGGCAACCCGCAGGACGTCGTCGACGCCATGCAGCCCGGCTGGAACCTGGGCAACACCCTCGACGCGACCGGCGACAACGTCGGCGGCAGCGGTGAGACCTCATGGGGCAACCCGCTGGTCACCCGGGACCTGATCCGCACAGTGAAGTCGCAGGGCTTCAACAGCATCCGGATCCCGACGACCTGGACGCACCACCACGGCGGCGCGCCCAACTACACGATCGACCCCACCCGGCTCGCCCGGGTCAAGCAAATCGTCGACTGGGCCCTCGCCGAGGACCTGTACGTGATGATCAATCTGCACCACGATTCGTGGCAGTGGATCAACACGATGCCCAGCAACCGTACTGGCGTCCTGGATCGCTACTCGGCGCTGTGGACCCAGCTGGCGAACACCTTCCGCGACTCGTCGCCAAAGCTGCACTTCGAGAGCGTCAACGAGCCGCAGTTCAGCAACAGCTCCGGCGATGCCCAGAACGCCCAGCTGCTCGACGAACTGAACCGCAGGTTCCACCAGATCGTCCGCAACTCTGGCGGTAACAACGCCACCCGGCTGCTCATCCTGCCGACCCTGCACACCTCATCCGACCAGGCCCGGCTCGACGAGCTCGCCAGCACTTTCACCGCGCTGAACGACCCCAACCTGATCGCCACGGTGCACTACTACGGCTACTGGCCGTTCAGCGTCAACGTCGCCGGTGGCTACCGCTTTGACGCCACCGCCCAGCAGGACGTGATCGACTCGCTCAACCGGGTACAGAACACCTTCGTCTCCCGGGACATCCCGGTCGTCATCGGTGAGTTCGGCCTGCTCGGCTTCGACCGGCACACCGGCACCATCCAGCAGGGCGAGAAACTGAAGTTCTTCGAGTTCTTCGGCTACCACACCCGGACCCGCGGCATCGCTACCCAACTGTGGGACAACGGCCAGCACCTCGGCCGGACCAGCTTCCAGTGGAGCGACCCGGAGCTGATCGCCCAGATCAAGTCGGCCTGGACCACCCGCTCCGGCACCGCCGCCAGCGACATGATCTTCGTGCCGCGGACCGGCGGCGTCACCGCGAAGACCCTCGCGCTGAACCTCAACGGGCTGACCTTTCAGGGGCTGCGGCAGGGCAACACCGACCTGGTCCGGGGGACCGACTACACGGTCAGCGGCAATCAGTTGACGCTGACCGCGTCCACCGTCACCCGCCTGGTCGGCAACCGGGCGTACGGGGTGAACGCCACCCTGCACGCCCGCTTCTCGTCCGGCGTACCGTGGCGAATCAACATCATCTCGTCCGACCCGCCGGTGCTGAGCAACGCGAGTGGTACCACCTCGTCGTTCAACATCCCGACGACCTTCCGCGGTGACCAGTTGGCCACCATGGAGGCGCGGTACGCGGACGGTTCCAACGCCGGCCCGCACAACTGGACGTCGTACAAGGAGTTCGACGTCACCTTCCGGCCGAACTACGCCGCGAACAGCATCACCCTGACGTCGGAGTTCTTCGCCGAGGTCAACGACGGCTCCCCGGTGACGCTCACCTTCCACTTCTGGAGCGGCACGACGATCACCTACACCGTCGTACGGAACGGTTCGTCGGTGACCGGCACCGCCTCGTAACATCTTCCCAGCACCCGGTGGGTGCCGCCGACACACCCGGCGGCACCCACCGGCCCGGTACCCACCCGGCCCTGAGGGCCGACTGGTCAGCAGCAGTCCGGCCCGCAGCAGTCCGGCTCGCAGTCGCAGCGCGTGGTCAGCTCCAGCATCGTGATCACCTCCCGTCCCCATCCGGTGGGCACCATCGCCCTGGTACCGGCGGCGGGCAGGCCGCCGTCGGCAGCTTCTCGGCCATCTCGGCCATCTCCGCCCGTAGCGCGGTCAGCCGGGCCAGCTCCACGTCGACCTCGGCGATTCGGCGGCGCAGTAGCTGCTCCGCCGGCTCACACGGGCAAACACCGGTGTCCCGGACGGCGAGCAGATCGGCGATCTCCCGCAGCCGGAGCCCGAGCCGCTGACAGCCCCGGATGAACCGGAGCCGGTCGACCGCCGCGGCGCCGTACACCCGGTAACCGGTGGGGGTCCGCTCCGGCGGGTGCAGCAGCCCGGCCCGTTCGTAGTAGCGGACGGTGTCCGGCGACACGCCGACAGCGGCGGCGAGGGCGGCGACCCGCAGGCCGGGCCGCTCAACCGCCGTCTCGAATGTGTCGGCCCCGGATCCACCGGTCCCGGACGCGTCGCCCGCCCCGGCGGCGCAGCTGGTGCGGTCGAGAATCTCGACTCTGGTGCCCGTGGTCATGATGACGACGGTAGACCTTGGAGCGCGCTCCAAGGTCAAGCCGAATTTGCTGGCCGTGCCGGAGCAGCCCGTCGATGATGGCCGACATGACGATCGACATGTTCACCGACCCGGCTGCCGATCCGCGTGCCATTCCGCCCCGGCTCGGCGACGAGCGGGCCACCCTCGCCGGGTTTCTCGACTGGCACCGTCGGACCCTGGAACTGAAGTGCGGTGGACTCGACCCGCAGCAGTTGGCTCGCCGGTCGGTGCAGCCGTCGGCGCTGTCGCTGCTCGGGCTGGTGCGGCACCTCGCCGACGTGGAACGGTACTGGTTCCGGCGGGTGATGGCCGGCGAGGACGCCCCGCCACGCTTCTACTCCCAGACCGCACCCAACGACGACTTCGACGGTTCCGTCGCCGACCCGGCGGCCGTCACCCAGGCGTGGGCGGCATGGCGGGAGGAGATCGAGTACGCCGAACGCTTCGTCGCCGACGCCGCCGGACTGGACGTCACCGGCTCCGCCCGGCGCGGCCCGATCTCGCTGCGCTGGGTGTTGATCCACATGATCGAGGAGTACGCCCGACACAACGGCCACGCCGACCTGTTGCGGGAATGCATCGATGGGGCGGTCGGCCAGTAGAACGCGGCCGATCCACCGCTGGCAGCCCGCCGGCCGCCCCCGTCGAACGTCAGCGGGTCGGCTGGGGCGGCTGAGTCCGCAGGTCGCCGACCCGCAGGAACTCGGCCGCCGCGGAGATCAGCCCGAACACGGTCAGCGCCGGCAGCGTCCAGGCGGCGGGCAGTGCGGCGGTCGGAAACGCCAGCACGATGACCACGCTGGCGCTGGCGATCCGGTACCAGCTTAGTGCGTGCCAGGTCCGCCACCAGTACATTTGGTTGGCGAGCAGATAGAACCCCACTCCCCAGTAGAAGGCGTAGTGGCCGAACCGGGTGCCGGTGTCGTCGTGCGGCACTGCGGCTTGGTGCAGGCCGTACGCGATCAGGATGACGCAGGCGACCATCGGCAGGTGCAGGTAGGTGAACCCGTCCCGGGCGAGTTTGGCCCGGTCGACGCCGGTCTGCGCCTCCAAGGCGAGCCGGGCCGAGTCGATCGTGGTGAAGTACGGCCACCAGAGAACTCCGACGGCGACCGCCGACGTGACGACGATGACCATGACTTTGGTGGAGACCGGCTGGTCCGCGACGGCCAGGCCGACCGAGATGATTGCCTCGCCGAACGCGATGAGCATGATCAGCGCGTACCGGTCCACCCAGTGCCGGGTGGACCGGGGCCGCCAGGATTTCACCCCGACGGGGTAGCTGCCGGCGAGTTGAATGGTGAGCGCGGCGACCCAGAGCAGCGTGACGGCCGGGTTCGCGGCCAGCCGCTCGGGTGACGCCAGCTCGACCACGGCGAACCCGGCGAGCAGCAGCAGCGCGGCGGTGGACGGTACGGCGTTCTGCCGGGCGAGCGCCCGCAGCACCGGCTCGGTGCGCGACGCCTGCAGGATCAGCAGGGTCTGCATGAGCTGGCTGGCGAGATAACTGGCGACGATGATCAGCGAACCGGGCAGACTTCCCGGGGCCGGCTCGAAGGCCTGGGGGGTGGCGATGCCGATCACCAGGATCGAGGCGGCGATGCCGATCGTGGTGCAGCGGACCAGGACCGTCTCGGTGTGGACCGCGTTGGTGAGCCAGGAGAAGGAGGTCCAAGCCCACCACAGCAGCGCCAGCAGGGTCAGCCCCCGGACGATGCCCAGGGCTGAGGCGTTGCGGGTCATCAGGGTGGTGACCTGGATGAACGCGAAGACGAAGACCAGATCGAGAAAGAGTTCCCGGGGGGTGACCCCGTGCAGCCGGGACGTCTCGGATTCGGCCAGCCGGTGCAGTTGGGTGTGCCGGCGATGGAACACGGTCCGGTCGGCGACCACCATCGCCACGACGCAGACGGCCAGCAGCGCCAAAGCGCCCAGCACCGGGACCCGGGTGGCCACCGGGAGCAGACCCAGTAGCAGAGCGATGCCGAGGATCGGGCTGCGACCGAGCAGGCGTCCGGACAGCCATTCGAAGGCGACCAGCGCCAGCAGATAGAGCAGTACCCCGCCGTACAGGATGACCACGTCGGCGGTGTCCCAGGGGTGCTCGGAGCTGCCGGAGGTCCAGGGATGCTCGGGGCCGCCGCCGATGGTGGCGATCGCGTGTTTGAGTCCGAGAGTGAAGAAGATCAGCCCACCGATCATCGGCAGGTGCAGTCCGCTGTACACGTCCCGGGCCATCCGGGTCTGACCGGCACCGGCGCGCCGGGACAGGGCGTGTTCGGCGAGGATCTTGGCGAGGTCGAAATAGGTCCACCACAGGGCCGACACGACGATCAGGCCGAGCGTGGCGGCGGCGAGCAGCGACCAGGTGACCGGGATGTCGGCGCGGACCGCGCCTCCGGTGCCGACCGAGATGATCGTCTCGCCGAGCGCGATCAGGACGATCAGCGCGTGCCGTTCCGCCAGGTGCCACGCGGAGACGAGCTGCCAACTGCCGCGACCGACCGTGGTCAGCACCACGAAGTCGATGGACAGCGCTACGGCGAACAGGACCAACCGGACCAGGTCGGCGTCGAACCGGGCCGGCAGGTGCGGCGGCAGCAGCGCCGAGGTCAGCAGGACCGACGCCGACGCGGCGAGCGTCAACCAGGCGATCGCGGCCGGACGCCGTCCGGCCGGACCTTCCGACCAGCGGGACCGGGTGAGGACCGCGAGTACGCCGACCCGGATCGCCAGGTAGCCGACCACCACGATGACCGGCCCCGGCAGCCTGCCTGGCGTGTCGAGGAACGTCTCGGGCACGGAGACGCCGATCACCAGCAGGATGGTGGCGATGCCGGCCATCATCAGCGGCATACCGCCCCGGTCCAGGTGGACCACGTTGCCGAGCCAGACAACCGGGGTCCAGCAGTGCCACAGCAGCAGGATCACCATGACCCCGTGGAGCATGCCGACTGCGGTCAGATTGGCCGCCATCAAGGTGGTGATCTTCAGGAAAGCGAACACGAAAAACAGGTCGACGAACAGTTCCATCCAGCTGACGTCGCCGGTCACCAGCGGGTTCCGGCGCACCAGGCGGAGACCGCCGGCGGTCGGATGCGGGTGCGGGCTGTCGTCGTGCACGCCCCAACTCTGGCAACCATCGCCCCGGACCGGAGCGGATCGCTGAATCCTCGGCTGTCCGGATGGGGCCGTCCGGACAGCCGAGGTGCGGCGGTCGGGTCAGCGTGGCCCGGAGCGGCCGGAGGGCGGGCTCCGACGTCGTTGTCGGGGCCCGCCCTCCGGGGCTGTCAGGGGTAGATGACGGTCCGGGTCAGGCCGCGTCGCCGGTGGAGCCGGCCGACACGGCGCGGCGGGCCGCCGGGTAACGGATGCTCTCCACCATCTCGGAAATTTCCTCCGGTGGCGGTGCCGTCATCTTCGACACGACGATCGTGACGATGAAGTTGACGATCGCACCGATGGTGCCGATGGCCTCCGGGCTGATGTCGAAGATGTGCGGATTCGCCGAGGTGCCGAAGACCTCCAGGGTGTAGATCATGTAGCTGGCGGTGAAGACGAGACCGGCGATCATGCCGGATGCCGCGCCGACCGCATTACATCGCTTCCAGAAGATCCCGAGCACGATGACGGGGAAGAAGGTCGAAGCGGCGAGACCGAATGCGAACGCCACCACCTGGGCCACGAACGCCGGCGGGTTGATGCCGGCGTACACCGAGATCAGGACCGCCAGACCCATGGCGATCCGTCCGGCGAGCAGCCGCTGCTGGTCGGTCGAGTCCCGCTTCACCCGGCGGAAGTACAGGTCGTGCGAGAACGACGAGGAGATGACCAGCAGCAGACCGGCGGCGGTCGACATTGCGGCCGCCATGCCGCCGGCGGCCACCAGGCCGACGATCGGTGCCGGCAGGCCGGCGATCTCCGGACTGGCCAACACCAGGATGTCGTTGTTGACGATCAGGTCCGCCCCGGACGTGGGGCTGTTGCTCACCGTCTGGATCGTCTGCGCGTTCTCGTTGACCGTGACCAGGCCGGTCGCCGCCCAGTTCTCGATCCATCTGGGCAGCGAGTCCGCCGCCACGCCGTTGACGTCCTGCAGCAGGTTCAGCTTGGTGAATGCGCCCACCGCCGGTGCGGTGGTGTAGAGCAACGCGATGAAGAACAGCGCCCAGAACGCCGAGTAGCGGGCGCCCCGGACCGTCTTCGTCGTGTAGAACCGGATGATCACGTGCGGCAGGCCAGCGGTACCGATCATCAGTGACATTGTCACCAGGAACACGTCGATCTGCGGTCGGGCGGAGAACGCCTCGGTGAACTGGCTCAGCCCCATCTGGGTGCTGAGCGCGTTGAGTTCGCCGAGGATCTGCCCGAAGGTGACCTGCGGGATCGGCAGCCCGGTCATCTGCTGTGCCACCGCGATCGCCGGGATCAGGTAGGCGATGATGAGTACCGTGTACTGCGACACCTGGGTCCAGGTGATGCCCTTCATGCCACCGAGCACCGCGTACGCGAAGATGATCAGCGCCGCGACGATGACGCCGCCGGTGATGTCCAGCCCGAGGAACCGGCTGAACACGATGCCGCCGCCGCGCATCTGTCCGACGACGTACGTGAAGGAGACGATGATCGCGGCCACGGCGGCGATCGTCCGGACGGTCTCCGAGTAGCGGTCGCCGACGAACTCCGGGACCGTGAACTTGCCCCACTTACGCAGGTAGGGGGCGATGAGCAGGGCCAACAGTACGTAGCCGCCGGTCCAGCCCATCAGGTAGATGGAGCCGTCGGAACCGAGGAACGCGATCAGGCCGGCCATCGAGATGAACGACGCGGCCGACATCCAGTCGGCGGCGACGGCCGCACCGTTGGCGACGGTCGGGATTCCCTGACCGGCCACGTAGAAGCCGGTTGTTTCCTTCACCCGGCTGCGCCAGGCGATGCCGAGGTAGAGGGCGAAGGTGAGGATGATGAAGCCGAGCGTCCAGCCCTGGATCTGGGTCACTTCTCTCCCCCTTCCGCCGGTCGCTCACTGACACCGAACTGGTCGTCCATCCGGTCCATCATCTTCGCGTAGACCAAAATCAGGATGACAAAGGTGTAGATCGATCCCTGCTGGGCGAACCAGAACCCCAGTGGAAACCCGAGGATCTCGATGTTGTTTAACGGCTGGATAAGCAGGATTCCGCAGACGAACGACACGACGAACCAGATGGCGAGCAGGATCACCATGAGGCGTAGGTTCTTGCGCCAGTACTCCTGGCGCCAACCATTGTCCGGTGGTGACGTCGTCGGTGGCGGTTCCCCGCCACCGGCGTTCTTATCGGGGGTTACGTCAGTCACTGTGGGGCCTCCTAGTCGTTATGGGAACGGCAGGTGACGGGTCGTGGCGCGGCGACCGGCAGGCCACCGTGCCGCGACTGTGCCGCTGTCCGATCCGCACCTCCGTCGGTCAGTCGGGACCGCCCGACGGCTTGTGCGGTCGGTCACACCCTTAATCTGGGAAGAGAACGTGACCCGGCCCGGACAGGCAATAGTTGATCTGCCTTACGCCGGGTTGGGGCGGTGAACGGTCTACCCGGGCCTGCGAGCGGTCGGCGGTCGTGGACGAGCGGGGGAGCGTCGCCCGGTTCGCGCGTTTTGTGGTGACTATCTGGCCGTCCAGCGGCCCCGCTCGACCACTCACCGATTGCCGGCTGGGGCACACCAGGGATCCCGGCCTAGCATCCGGTCATGGCTGACACCGCATCCACCGCCGCCCCCGCCCGTCGGCGCATCCTGCACGCCGGCAGCCTCGGCATGATCATCGGCGGTCTGCTCGCGCTGGTCGGCTCGCTGCTCCCCTGGGTGATCACACCTTTCGGGCCGCTCTCCGGCACCGCCGGACCCGGCCTGTGGACGCTGTCCGCCGGATTCATCGCCGTAGCCGGCGCGCTGCTGCCGTACCGCAAGGTGGCCGTCGCACACGCCCTGCTACCCGGGCTGGCGGTCGCCGTCATCATCGGCTGGCAGGCTGCCCGGCTGATCTACCTCAGCTCGACCACCGGCAGCTGGGGGCAGCTGATGCCCGGTATCGGGATGGTCATGGTCGCCGGCGCCGCCGTCGTGCTGCTGCGTACTGCGATCCGGCTGATCTCGATCCGCTGACGGCCCGGTGGACCGGCCACCGGCCGGCCACTGAGCAGCGACGGAAGACCGGCGGCGGACGACCGAACGTACGGTGCTGATCTCCATTGGAGCTGGGAGACTGAGCCGGTGACCTACCCCAACCCATACCAGTCGGGGCCGCAGCAGCCGATGCCCACCTCGGGGCAGCCGTACCAACCGGGCGGCTACGCCTCCGTCCCCGGCCCCGCGGTGCCGAAGTCGGCCGGCGCGGCGGTCGCCCTGGAACTGGTGCCCGGCCTGTTCGGCATCTTCGGGATCGGCAACATCTACGCCGGCAAGATGGCCACCGGCATCGTACTGATGGTTTCGTTCTGGGTGTTCTTCTGGATCAACGTCCTGCTCACGTTCATCGTCATCGGCTTGATCACCCTGCCGATGACCTGGGTGGCATATCTGGTGGCCGGCCCGGTCCTGGCGCTGCGGGCGACCGAGCGGTACAACTCGCGGCTGCTGTCCGGCCACCGCTGACCGGCGGCGGGAAACCGCCGCCGGTCAGTCGCCACTCAGTTGTGCGGCACCGTCTCCGCCGCAGGCCGCAGCGGGCAGCCACGTACCGTATACGCCACCAGCCCGGCCACCGCCAGCAGTGTCGCGCAGACCGTGGCGGCGGAGGTCCCGGCCGGCTGGATCAGCCACGCACCGAGCTGCATCCGCAACTGTCCACTGGGCCCCATCCACGGCATGATCGCGACGATGGTCCAGACCAGCGGAGCGATCCAGGACAGCGCGGCACCGAGCAGCGCGGCACCGAGTGCGGTGAGCCCGAGCAGCCCGGCAGTGTTGCGGGCGACGACACCGAGCGGCTCGAACCGGGCGTCGGTGAGCGTGGTGACCAGCAGCAGCCCGATCACCGCGGCGGCGAAGAGCAGCAGATGTGCGGCCCGGCGGGTCGGCCAGCTGACCGACGCGGTGTGGTCGAGGGCGTCGTCGGCGCCGCTGAGCGTGGTGCCGATCGCGACGACCGCGAGCATCACGGTGACACTGATCATCCGGGTGTTGATGGTCTGTCCGTCGGAGAAGACCGGCCAGCTGACCCAGGTCAGCGCGATGACACCGACGACGACGGCGGCGGCCATCGGCACTCGACGGGCGCGTAGGTGCAGGCTCAGCCACCTCATTGGTCACCTGCCAGCAACAGCTCCTCGATCCGGTCGAAGTCGCAGTCGAGAGCCGCGTCGCGGGCCTGCCCGACGACCTGTCGCTGCTGCTCGACCGGCAGACCCGTCAGCGCCCGGTACGACGCGTCGGCCAGCTGCCGGTCCTCCGGAGACCACCAGCTCTGCGGTTGCGGCGGCTCGCCGACCAACCAGGCCACCGCAACCTCCTGAGCCAGGTACGGGGCCGGCTTGAACACCAGGTAAGGCTCGTCGCTCTCGCACTCCTGTGACCACGCGGACCGCAGCAACTCCGCCTGAAAGTACCCGCTGGACAGATCGGCCCGGCCCGTCCGGCTGATGTCCGGGGTATCGAAGACCAGCACGTCTGAGTCGTTGCGGACCGCCGTCTGCTCGGGTGCGGCCCAGGCGGCCAGCTGGTCGCTCTCCACCGCACGCGTAGGCGGATCCGGCAGCTTGGCCCCCAGCGCCGCGAGCGTCTCCCGGACCGGTCCGACGACGTCGGGCAGCACCGCCGCGTGCACCCTGCGGACACACACCTGCGGGCCGTCGTCGTCGCAGACCAGCTCGACGGCGGCGGGGTCGACGACAGCCGCCCCGGTGTATCCGTTGGTGGGCAGCAGCGGGATCGCCACGGCGGCACCGAGGACGGTGGGCAGCACCGCCAGGGCGAGCACACCACGGCGCACCGCGCCGATCAGCAGCAGCGCGGTGCCGGCGAGCGCCGTCAACCACATCGCCTGCAGCAAACTGACCGAGGTCGGGATGGTCTGGAAATTGTCGATTTCGTTGGGCGCCGCCGGGATGAGCAGCAACGCCGACGGGTCCGGCCGGGTCTTGACGAAGTTTTCGTCGAGGTTGGACATCGTGACGAAGTCCGGGATCAGACCGACCACGGCGAACCCGACGACTGCGAGGACCGGCGCGGTGACGATCCAGGGCACGGCCCGGCCGGCGGCCAGGCCCAACCAGCTGGCGGCGACCATCGCCAGCGCGCCGACCGCGGTGATGCCGAGGACGGTACCGGGGAAGTAACCGGCCGTCGGCGCCACCCAGAACGTCCCGATGGCGAGGACCAGTAGGTACACCGCGATCATGGCGGCGGCGTACCCGACGGTGAGCGGTAGGGTCCGTCGCCAGCGCGGCCGTACGGTGGTGGCGAACAACTCGCCGACCCGGTGCTGCCGGTCACGCCGGCCCAGCCACGCGCCGCCAGCCAGGGCCAGCGGGAACAACAGCAGCAGCGAACCACGTCCGTACATCGCCAGCTGCGTCCACCGGCCGGCGAAGGACTGGGTGGAGGCGAGGGTGACGGACGCGCCGACCACCACGAGCAGTCCGGCGAGGGCGGGTACCGCCGACCGGCGTACCTCGGTCCGCATGATCCGCCCGGTCATGCCGGGACCTTCCCCCGGTACGCGCGCAGCAGCGCCGAGTAGCCACGTTCGGTGGCGCTGTCCCCGGCGTCGCCGGCGCTGCCCTGCTCGGCCAGCTGCGCCGGGGTGCCCTGCCAGACCAACTGGCCCTCGTTGACCAGCACCACATCGGTGCAGGCCGCGGCGACGTCCTCGACCAGGTGGGTGGAGACCAGCACGCAGCTGTCCGAGCCGACCTCGCGCAGCAGCTCCCGGAAGTCCAGCCGCTGCTCCGGATCCAGGCCGACGGTCGGCTCGTCGAGCAGCAGCACCTCCGGATCGTTGACGATCGCCTGGGCAATTCCGGCCCGGCGCAGCATTCCACCGGAGAGCGTCTTCAACTTTGAGTCGGCCCGGCTGGTCAGACCGACCCGGTCGACGGCGCGCTGCACGGCACCGGGAACGGTGGCCTTCGGCATCTCTTTGAGCCAGGCCATGTACTCGACGAACTCCCGTACCGTGAAGCGCGGATAGAAGCCGAAATGCTGTGGCAGGTAACCCAGGCGCTGGCGGACTCGGCGCAGATCGGCCCGGCCGGTCACGTCCTCGCCGAGCAGGGCCAGCCGGCCACCGGCCGGCTTCAGCACCGTGGCGAGGGCCCGTATCAGGGTCGTCTTTCCGGCGCCGTTCGGGCCGAGTAGGCCGTGTACGCCGGTGCCCAGCGCCAGGTCCAGCCCGTTGACGGCAAGGTGCCGGCCGGCCCGAACGACCAGGCGCTCGGTGTGCACCGCCCACGCGTACGTGGAGGGTGCGGTCTCTGCCGCGCTGACCGCACGAATCATGAATCTCTCCTTGAGTGGACACTCTTGGTACCTGGCAGATCACCGCCAGGTGGGAAATGGAACCGATCGGCCGCACGTGCGTACGGCCCGGTCGGCGGGTGGAGTCAGGACCGGTCGGACGAGATCCGGCCGAGGTACAGCCGGTTGTGGTCGCCTGCCCGCACCGCCGTCACGGCCACCAACGCCACGGTGGCCAGCGCCCAGCCGGGCCAGCTGCCGGACCTCAGGATGACCGGGAGCTGCTGACCGACCAGGCTGGGCAGGATCACCCCGACCGCCCAGACGACCGTCAACCCGAGTGCGGCCCGGTCCACCCCGACCAGCCCGCCCAACGCGAGTGCGCCGGCGGTGAAGGCCAGACCGGGCAGCAGCCACAGCGCGGGGGACTGCCCGGTCGACCAGCCGGCCGCCGCGAGTACCGGCACGACCACGGTCAGTACCGCGAGGGTGCGGCGCAGCAGCAACGGCAGCCCGGTCCGGGGCATCGTCGCCATCAACTCCCAGGCCGGGTCGGTGCGGCGACTCCACGCCGCAGCCACCGGCAGCAGTGGAGTCACCGGAGCGACCAGCAGCACCAGTGAGGGCAGACTGGCGAAGGTCGTCTCGAACAGAACCGCGATCAGCATCAACGCGCCGGCGGTGGCCAGCCAGGGGAGGATCCGTGCGGCGAACCCGGAACGCCGCAACCGGCGACGGCGTACCGGTGCCGGGCCGGCCTCGATCCCGGCCGCGACGCCGACCGCCACCCGGTCGAGCAGTTGCCGGTCGGCCGGGCCGACGCTGTCGGACAGCTGCATCCGGCAGGGTGCGCAGGACTCCAGGTGGGCTTCGACTGCCCAGACGGTCGCCTCGTCGATCCGAGGGTCACCGGACGCGTAGCGGGAGATGAGGGTGGGGGTGGGGTGGGTGGTCATGACAATGCCTCCCGTAGCGCGATCCGGGCCCGTCGCGCGTACGTCTTCACGGTTCCTTCCGGCATGCCGAGCAGCACCGACGTCTCCCGGGTGGTCAGACCGTCGAGGACCATGGCGCGCAGTACCTGCCGCAGGTTGGCTGGCAGGGCCAGCAGCGCCTGTTCCAGGTCGGCGTTCATTCGGCCGGCCAGTGCCTCGTCCTCAGCGGCTGGGGCGACGGTGGCGGCGGTCTGCACCGCCGGGACCCGTTCCCGGCGGGCGCGGGCGCGGAACGCGTCGACCAGCCGGCGGGCGGCGATGGTCCACAGCCAGCCGACCGCACTGCCCTTCGCCGCGTCCTGAGCCTGGCTGCCGGCCGAGCGCCATACCGCCAGGTAGGTGTCCTGCAGTACCTCGGCGACCATGTCGTCGTCGGCGCACCTGCGGCGTAGCCGCGCGGTCAACCAGGGCGACGTCCGACGGTACAGTTCGTCGAAGGCCCGCCGATCGCCCCGGGTGATGCGGCGCAGCAGCTCACCCTCGTCGAGTGCGTCCAAGCTCCGTCCCACAACAGGCAAGACGATCCGCGCCCCCACGATGGTTCTTCACCTTGAGTGAGCTGGGTCACAGAGCGTCGTCAATGGCCGGTTTCGCCGGCGACAGTGGTTCCTTGATGTGCGCAACGCCGCTGTCTCCCGGCGCAACGCTCTCGCGGCTCACGCGGCCCGGTGCGTAGAGTTTCAGGTCGCATCGGTGACGCTCCAGGGGGGTTCCTCTTTCGTCGCCGACCGCCCCGTTCGAGAGGAGGACTCCCGGTGAGGTCTTACACCGCCTCCACAGGCGATCACGGAGAGCCCCTCCGTGAGGATGCTGCGGGCCGCGTTGATGTCCCGGTCGTGGGCCTGCCCGCACCGGCAGGTCCACGACCGGACGGCCAACGGCAGGGGTTCAGCCAGTTCGCCGTAGCCCGAGGACCGTCGGGTCGACGGGAACCAGCGGTCCACGACCACCAGGTCCCGGCCGTACCAGTCGTCCTCGATCACGATCGTTTGGGTTTCACGAACGAGCCGGGTGGTGAGTTGTGCAGGTGGTCGCGGCGGCGGTCGGCGATCCGGGCATGAATCCGGGCCACCGTCAGCCGGGCCTTGGCCCGGTTCGCGGAGCCTCTGGCCTTGCATGCGAGGTTCCGCTGGGCGCGGGCCAGCCGATCGCGGTCGCGGCGTTCGTGCCTCGGGTTGGGGATCTTCTCCCCGCTGGACAGGGTGAACAGGCTGTCGAGGCCGGCATCGACCCCCACCACAGCACCCGACGCCGGGGCCGGCTCGATCCGGTCGTCGCAGGGCGATTTGAACGTCGGGTACCGGGCGCGTTTCGCCCAGAGGTTGGTGGACGCGGTCTGCAGGTGCCGCAGCGCCTGCTGCAGAGGGACGCAGGAGACGTCGTTGAGGAACGCGAGGTCGTCGGTCTTCTTCCACGCGGTGAGCATCGCCGACGTGGCGTTGTAGGTGACCCGTTGCCGACGCGGGGCCCACGCCTCGGTGCGGGCGGCCAGCGCCATGTTGTAGACCAGCCGGACGCAACCGAACCTCCGGGCGAGCTCGGCGGCCTGCCCGGGGGTGGGGTGGAAGCGGTATCTGAACGCCCGCTTCACGGTCCTGGACGCAGTCCACAGTCTAACGATTCGGTCGTGAGCCGTGAGGTCGCGTGTGGGGTGCACGCCGGTCCACCTTGGTGGCGGACCGGCTCTCCCTGCCCTGCTCCGCAGAAGTTCCGGTTGCTTCCCGGCCGCAACGCCGGAGTATCCACGGAAGGAATCCAATGACGGTGGACGACGTACGGCCGCTTGGTGAGCCGGCTGCGGCCGGGGTCGACCCGGCGCAGCTGGCGGTCTGCCTCGACGTCATCGAGGCGCTGTCGGCGCTGCCGTCCGACCATCCGGACGTGGTACGGGTGCAGCGGGCCACCGCGAAGCTGTACAAGTCGGTGAAGCGCCAGCGGCGGGCCGAGCGACGCGACGCCGTCCTCTCCGCCGACCGGGCCGTCACCGCCGCGACCGCCACCGGGGCACCTGGGCGCATCGACGACGAGACCAAAGGCGTCCCGCTGGTGTCGTCGACCGTCGGCGCCACCGCCGGCATCCTGCGCCAGCCCCGCGCCTGCTACATCTGCAAGGAGCGCTATCGGGAGGTGGACGCGTTCTACCACCAGCTCTGCCCGCCGTGCGCCAAGCTCAACCACGAGCGCCGTGTCGCCCGTACCGACCTGACCGGCCGCCGGGCGCTGCTCACCGGCGGCCGGGCCAAGATCGGCATGTACATCGCGCTGCGGCTGCTGCGCGACGGCGCGCACACCACGATCACCACCCGGTTCCCGCAGGACGCCGCCCGCCGGTTCGCCGCCATGGACGACAGCGACCAGTGGCTGCACCGGCTGCGAATCGTCGGCGTCGACCTGCGCGACCCGGCCCAGGTGATCGCGGTCGCCGATGCGGTGGCCGCGCAGGGTCCGCTGGACATCCTGATCAACAATGCGGCGCAGACCGTCCGGCGCAGCTCCGGCGCGTACGCCCAGCTGGTCGCCGCGGAGTCGGCGCCACTGCCCGACGGGCCGCTGCCGGAGATCGTCAGCTTCGCCTCGGTCGGTGGCCGAGGCACCACCGCGACGGCGATCGCCGGACCGTCGCAGCCGTCGGCGATCACCCCGCAGGCGCTCACCGCGTTGGCGTTGACCAGTGGCTCGGCCACCCCGGACCGGATCGCCCTGGCCACCGCGATCGACGCCGGTGGGCTGGTGCCGGACCTCGACCCGGTGAACAGCTGGGTGCAGCGGGTGCACGAGGTCGACGCGGTGGAGCTGCTGGAGGTGCAGCTGTGCAACTCCGTCGCCCCGTTCATCCTGATCAGCCGGCTGCGACCGGCGATGGCCGCTGCGGCTGCCCGGCGCAAGTACGTGGTGAACGTGTCGGCGATGGAGGGAGTGTTCAGCCGCGGCTACAAAGGGCCCGGTCACCCGCACACCAACATGGCCAAGGCCGCGCTGAACATGCTGACCCGCACCAGCGCGCGGGAGATGCTGACCGACGGCATCCTGATGACCGCCGTCGACACCGGCTGGATCACCGACGAACGGCCGCACCCGACGAAGACGCGGCTGGCCGACGAGGGCTTCCACGCGCCGCTGGACCTGGTCGACGGCGCGGCCCGGGTGTACGACCCGATCGTCCGTGGCGAGCAGGGCGAGGACCTGTTCGGCTGCTTCCTGAAGGACTACGCACCGGCCGCCTGGTAGGCCGCAGCCGCAGGCGGGTGGTCACCGGCCGCGGACTCTCCCGACCGCTCCGGCGTACCGACCGGCCCGTCGCGGTCGCTCACGGCTGCCAGCAGCCACGACACTGCGCTCAGACAGGCGAGCATGGCGATCGGGACGGTGACCCGGTCCGCCGACGCGCCCAGCCACCAGTCGACGTCCGACGGCCCGGTCACATAGGTGGCCACCAGCGTCGTCGCGTACCCGCAGCTGAGTAGCCAGATCCAAAGGTCCGACCCGGCTCCGAGCGCGGCACGTCGCTGACGGACCAGCAGGGCCCCGGCCAGCGAACAGCAGACGGCCACGGCCACCAGCGGACCGACCGTTTCCCACAGCGCGTCGAGGGTGGGGGGCAGGCGGCTGGTCAGGCGGGCGGTGTCGCCGAACAAACTGCCCAGCGGCTCGGCCTGCTCGATGTCCGATGTCGAACCCACCAGGCGGGACAGCCCGACCCAGGCCAGGCCCGACCCGACCGGCAGCCAGACCAGCCGCGCCCGGCCGAGGTCACGGCGTTCCCGGACCGTCACCAGGGCGGCGAGGATGCCGCCGGCCACCAGTCCTTCGTTCTTGCTGAGGACGGCGGCGGTCAGCAGCACCAGCCCGAGAGCGGGACGGGCGAACGGATCGCGGCCGAGCAGCAGAGCCGCGGCGGCACCGACCAGACACGCCGACCACAGGGCGTCGGCGTAGCCGGCGGCCACGTACTCCGCTCCGGTCGCCCAGGTCGCCAGTCCGACCGCGACCCCGGCGGGCCAGGCGAGCCAGGGTCGGCTCCGGGTGAACGCGGTCGCGACCGCCACGACGGCGGCGGCGACCGCCGAGAACGTGGTCACGGCCGACACCACCTGCGCGGTCCGGTAGCTCTGGCCGAACAGGCTCCAGGCCGCGGCGACCGGTGCGGAGGCCAGTGGCGGGTAGTCGGTGTGCGAGAAGGCGAAGCCGGGGCTGGCCATCGCCGCTCGGGCGATCTCTGCGTCGTAGGTGAAGTACCCGGCGTGCAGCCACCAGATCGAGTGCGCGTCCCAACTTGTCGGCGGGTGCAGGACGAGAAGAAACGGTACGGCGAGCACACCGGCCGTGACGCCGACGGCCAGCCACGGTGCGCCGGCCAGCGAAGGTACGGTGGGTGGAGCCGGCTGTGGTCGGCGCAGCCACCAGCCGCAGGCCGCCCAGGTGATCATGAAGGCCGTTGCCAGCCAGCTGCGGAAATTGGCGCCGAAGACCAGCATCAGCACTACCGCGACCGTGCTGACCAGCGCCGTGGCGAGCGGAGCGAGCAGCAGGGCGACGGGCATGGACCGGACGATCGTGAACGTCAGCGGCAGCCCTGCTGCCACGATGAGCGCGACCGTCAGCAGGTGATCGGCGGACATCAGTCGAGCACCGCCGGCTGTGGCACCGTCGGCTGGAGCACGGTCAGCTCGACGTCGAACCGGCGGCCCACCGTGGTGTCCCGGTGGACGAGGCTGGCCCGGTATTCGGCGTCCCGGCGGTTGGTGACCACGGTGCCGCCGGCCAGCGCGGTGAACTCACTGAAACGCTGCAGCCAGAGATGCTTGAGCGGCGGATCGATGAGCACTCGGCTGCCCGGCGGCACGGTCGCGACGAACTCGCGGCGGATCTTCTCGAAGTCGTGGTGCAGACGTCGGTCCGACGCCAGTTGACCCGGTGACCGGGCGTATCCGACACCAGTGACCCCGGCGTCGTAGGCACCCCGGCCGGCGAGCGCCACACACGGCAGGGCGAGCATGACCACGAGCACCTGAGCCAGCTGCCGGCTCGGGCGTGATCGTCGTAGTTCCACTGGTGCTCCTGTTCCTGGTCCGCGAGGCAGGCGACAGGTGGGTAAACGCTCAGCTGGGCCGACGGGTAACTCGGTCGGCGGATCTGGTGACCAGCGACTGACCGCCCGCCGCCCGACTGCCAGTCGGCGATCCGCGCGCTGTCGCGCAAATGGGGCAACGAAGCCGATGACGTCCGACATCCTGGTGTCGACGACTGCCGCGTACGCCGGATCGGTGTGCGCCCTCCTCGACAGGGACAAGCCCTGGGAGCGCTTACGGCCGCACCGGTCCGCTGTGGAGTGGTGATGTGCCCGGTGTGAGCCGTCGCAACGATGAAGTACTGAGAGCGCTCCCAGAATCATCACCGCCGATCCCTGTCATCAGGTGTCGTCACCCCCGGCGTACCACCCGTACCTGTCCGGCCGGCACCGTCACCGTCCCGGCGCAGCTCGCGCCGGTGATCAGCTCCGCCCCGGTGCCCGGCAGTTCCGCTGGGAGCGGCACCTTGGCGTCGGTGGCGGAGTGGTTGATCGCGATCAGGTAGTCGGCTGCCGGCCCGGTCCGGCGGACCAGCTCCACGCCGTCGGGGACGCCGGCCGGCGGTGCGATGCCCGCGTCGGCGTACACCTGGGTCATGACCGGGGCGAGCGCGGCGGCGCCGAGGCGGGTGGAGATGTACCAGGCGGTGCCGGCGCCGTACCGGTGCCGAGTGACCGCCGGACCCCCGGCCGCCGGGCCGTCGGTGTAGCGCAGCACCGCCTCGGCCCCGGCCAGCTCCACCGCCTCGGCCCACACATCACCGGTCAACCGGCCGTCCGGCCCGGCCAGGCTCTGCTCCAGCACGGTCCGGCCCTCACCCAGCTCGACCGACTCGTCGGCGCGCAGCGGCAGGAACTCGTCCACGGTCAACCCGAGCAGGTCCCGCAACGCGCCCGGGTACGCGCCCGGGTGGACGGTGTCGGTGGCGTCCACGATGCCGGAGAAGTACGACACCAGCAGAGTCCCGCCGTCGGCGACGTAGCGGCGCAGGTTCTCCGCCGCCGCCGGGGTGGTCAGGTACAGGCTCGGCACTACCACCAGCGGATACTCGTCCAACGCAGCCTCGGGGTGGGCGAAGTCGACGGTCAACCGGTCGCGCCACAGCCGCTCGTAGCAGGCCTCGACCCGTTCCCGGAAGTCCAGGTCGACCGAGGGACGCCACTCCAGCTCCACGGCCCACCAGGACTGCCAGTCCCACAGGATCGCCGCGTCGGCGACCACCGTCGTGCCGCGCAGCTCGTCGAGGCGGGGCAGCACCTCGGTGCCGAGCGCGACCACCTCGCACCAGATCCGGGTGCCGGTGCCGCCGTGCGGCACCATCGCCGAGTGGAACTTTTCCGCCCCGAACCGGGCGGCCCGCCACTGGAAGAACAGCACCGACTCGCGCCGCGCGCCAGGTGGGCGAGGCTGTTGCGGGCCAGCTCGCCGGGGCGTTTGGCAATGTTGCGGGGCTGCCAGTTGACCGCCGAGGTGGAGTGCTCCATCAGCAGCCACGGCCGACCGCCGGCCACCGAGCGGGTCAGGTCGGCGCACATCGCCAGCTCGATCGCGTTTTCGGCCCGCTCGGCCTGCAGGTAGTGGTCGTTGGCGACCACGTCGACCTCGTCGGCCCACCGCCAGTAGTCCAACGTCTTGCAGTTTGCCAGCATGAAGTTGGTGGTCACCGGCACGTCGGGGGTGTGCCGGCGCAGGATGTCGCGCTCGCGGCGGAAGTTGGCCAGGTGTGCGTCGGAGGAGAACCGCAGGAAGTCCAGCTGCTGGGCCGGGTTGACGGCGGTCGGCGCGGCGGTCGGTGCCTCGACCTCCGCCCAGTCGCCGTAGCGCTGCCCCCAGAAGCTGGTGCCCCACGCGGTGTTCAGCGCAGCCAGGTCGTCGCCGTAGCGCTCCCGCAGCCAGTCGCGGAACGCCTGAGTGGAGCCGGTGCAGTAGCAGAGGGCGTTGGCGCCGCCGTACTCGTTGTGCACGTGCCACAGCACCAGCGCCGGGTGGGCGGCGTACCGGGCGGCGATCGCTTCGGTGATCCGGGTTGCGGCCTGGGCGTACGCCGGTGAGCTGGGGCAGAACGACTGCCGAGCGCCGCCGCCGAGCACCGCGCCGGTGCGGTCGACCAGCCGGGCGTCCGGGTACGCGCGACGCAACCAGGCCGGCGGTACGGCGGTCGGGGTGGCCAGGTCGACGGCGATCCCGCCGTCGTGCAGCAGGTCCAGCACCTCGTCCAGCCAGCCGAAGTCGAACTCGCCGGGGGCCGGTTCCAGCAGCGCCCAGGAGAAGATCCCGACGCTGACCAGGTTGACTCCGGCCGCGCGCATCAGTGCCACGTCCTGCGGCCAGACCTCGGCCGGCCACTGCTCGGGGTTGTAGTCCCCGCCGTACGCCAGCCGGTCCAGCCGGGGGATCGGTGGTCTCTGCACCATGTGACACTCCGAAACTGTGCGCGCTCCCAACACAACACCGACATGATTTCACATGCCACAGCAGCGGAGTCAGCCCCGATGTGGCTTTCGACACAGCACGTAGGGCACCAACACCGTGAGCGCTCACAGCTGTTTTCCCCTGTCACCATCTGACGGCTTCTCGATCGCCGAATGAGCGCCGAATGAGTTCAGTGACGCCGCTGTTCGTGCTGACCTTCCTGCTGCCCATCGGGTGCGCCGTCCACCTGAGCCTGCACAAGGTGCAGGTCTCCGGCCTCGGGCTGGCCGGGGCTCGCGCAGCGAGGTCTTCGCCGGCCTGGCGAACTATCGGGCCGCGCTGGCGGACCCGACGCTGCTGACCGGGGCGTTGCGGGTCCTCGGCCACGGCGCGCTGCTGATGCCGGTGATGCTCGGCCTGGCGCTGCTGTTCGCCCTGCTGCTGGACCGCCCCCGGCGCGGCCTGCAACGCTTCAGCCGGGTCGCGATCTTCCTGCCGTACGCCGTCCCGGCGGTGATTGCCAGCCTGCTCTGGGGGTTCCTCTACCTGCCCGTGACCAGCCCGCTCAACGACATGCTCGACTGGCTCGGCGGGCCGCAGCCCGACCTGCTCGACACCGGCACGGTCTTCCAAGCGGTCGTCAACATCGCGCTCAGGGGTGGCGGCGAATTTAACATGATCGTGCTGTTCACCGCCCTGCGGGCCATTTCGCCGGAGCTGTACGAGTCGGCCCGCATCGACGGCTGCTCGGAGCTGCAGATCGCCTGGCGGATCAAATCCTGCTGCTCACCCCGGCGCTGGTAATGACGTACCGGGGTGGGCAGTTCTGGCGCTGGGTGGCCAACACCGCGCTGCTCGCCGGGGTGCTGGTGCCCGGGGTGATCCTCGCCGTACCGCAGTACCTGCTGCTGGCCAAGGTCGGGCCGGCCGACACCTACTGGTCGATCCTGCTGCCCAGCATCATCAGCCCGTCCGGCATATACCTGGCCCGGATCTACGCGGCGGCGGTGCCGGACACCGTCATCGAGGCGGCCCCCACCGACGGCGCCGGCGAGTTCCGGATCTTCCGCCAAGTGGCGGTGCCGATGATGGTCCCCGGCCTGATCACGGTGTCCTCTTTCAGTTCGTGGCGATCTGGAACAATTTCCTGCTGCCGTTCATCATGCTGGCCGACGACGACAAGTTTCCCGTTACCCTTGGCCTGTACACCCTGCTGAACCGGGGTTCGACCACCCCGGCCCTGTACAGTTTGGTGATCACCGGATCGCTGTTGTCGATCATTCCGTTGGTGGCGCTCTTCCTCTCCCTGCAGCGGTACTGGCGGATCGACCTGCTATCCGGATCGATCAAGGCCTAAGGAAGACAATGTGACCGTGGCCGGAACCGAGCGTAACCGGGCCCGCCCCGAGCGGGCCCGCCCCACTATGGACGACGTCGCCGCGGTCGCCGGGGTGTCCCGGGGGACCGTGTCACGGTGGCTCAACGGCGGACACAACGTCAGCGGCCCGGCCGCCGAGGCCGTCGAACGGGCCGTTCGCAAGACCGGGTACGTGGTCAACCAGCACGCCCGCAGCCTGGTCACCCAGCGGTCCGACTCGGTGGCGTTCATCCTGTCCGAGCCGCAGGACCGGCTCTTCGAGGACCCGAACTTCAACGCCCTGCTGCGCGGCTGCACCCAGGCGCTGGCCGAGCGGGACATCACCCTGCTGCTGACCATCGCCGGCACCTCCGAGGACCGCAAACGGGTCGGCCGCTACGTCACCGCCGGCCACGTCGACGGCGCGCTGCTGGTCTCCACCCACGCCGGCAGCCCGCTGATCGACGAACTGAAGGGGCGGGGCCTGCCGTTCGTGGTCTGCGGCAAACCGCTCGGTCACGAACGCGACGTCAGCTACGTCGCCGCCGACGACCGCGACGGCGCCCGGCAGATGGTCTCCTATTTGCGCTCCCGGGGGCACCGGACGATCGCCACCATCACCGGCCCGCTGGACACCCCGGGTGGGGTCGAGTGCCTCGCCGGCTACCACGACGTGCTTGGCGACACCGACCCCCGGCTGGTGGTCACCGGCGACTACACTCGGGCCGGGGGAGAGGCGGCGATGGAGCAGCTGCTGCGCCAGGCCCCCGACCTCGACGCCGTCTTCGTCAGCTCCGACCTGATGGCCGCCGGGGCGATCGCCGCGCTGCACCGGGCCGGCCGTCGGGTGCCGCAGGACGTCGCGGTCGGCGGCTTCGACGACTCCGAGGTGGCCACCGCGTCGCTGCCGCCGCTGACCACCATCCGCCAGCCGCTGGGGCGGATCAGCGCCGAAATGGTCCGGCTGCTGCTCGGCCACCTGGCCGGCGACTCACACGCCGCAGTGATCCTGCCGACCGAACTGGTGGTGCGCGGCAGCGCCTGACCCCCGGTGCCCGGCAGCGCCTGACCATCCGTGCCCGGATCGGGTCTGCCGGGCGGCATCGGATCTGGCAGGCTGGTAACTGTGCTGACGGTACCGGTGCGGCAGCTCGGGGAGACCGAGCGTGGGGCGGTGGAGCGAATCCTCGACCTCGACCCCTATGCCGCGCCGCAGGTCGCGGAGCGGATCGCCGCGCGCGGACTGGCCTGGTGGCGCTCGGACGGGCGGGTCTTCGGCTACGGGCCGCGCCGCCAACTCGAGTCGCTGTGCTGGCTCGGCGGGCATCTGACCCCGGTGCACGCCTCGCCGGCTGCGGTCGCGGCGTTTGCCGACCGGCTCGCCATCGAGGAACGGGTCTGCTCGTCGATCGTCGGTCGGGCCGACGCCGTACTCGGGCTGTGGGAGCGAATCGGCGGGCAGTGGGGTCCGGCCCGGGAGATCCGCGCCGACCAGCCGCTGCTGATCGCCGACCGGCCGCCGGCGGTGCCGGCTGACCCGGGGGTACGCCTGGTCCGGCCCGACGAGATCGACCTGCTCTTCCCGGCGGCGGTGGCCATGTACACCGAGGAGGTCGGCGTCTCCCCGGTCGCCGAGGACGCCGGGCGCGGCTACCGGCGGCGGGTCGGCGAGCTGGTCCGGGCCCGTCGCACGTACGCCCGGATCGTCGACGGCACGGTGGTCTTCAAGGCCGAACTGGCCGTCGTCACCCGGCACACCGCGCAGGTCCAAGGGGTCTGGGTCGATCCGATGTGGCGCGGCCGGGGGCTGGCCACCCCGGCGATGGCGGCGGTGGTCCGCGACGCGCTGCGCCGGGTCGCGCCGACCGTCAGTCTGTACGTCAACGATTACAACACCGCGGCCCGTCGGGTCTACGACCGGTGCGGTTTCCGCCGGGTCGGCTCCTTCGCCACCGTGCTCTTCTGAGCCCTGCCGTCCGCGGCGTCGGCACGGTCCAGCCACTCCTACTCGTCCAGCCAGCCACGCCTGCCCGTCCAGCGGCCACGGAACCGCGTCCGACAGCGGTGGTACTTTGTTGGGCGTTCGTCCAGGACGAACGCCCAACAAGGTTGGGGGAGGCGGAGCGGGCCGGGGTGTCCGGTCTGGGCGGCGCAGCGCATGCGCGTACCGGCTGGTGCCGGCCAGCCAACCAGCCAGGCAGGTCCATCAGTCGTCGTCTACGGCATCAGCGGTGGCGGACCGATCGCCATCGAATTCGCCCGCCGCTATCCGGAACGGGCCGAGGCGCTCATCCTCGAATCCGCCGTCACCCGTCACTACACCCCCGCCATATCGCCCATCGCCAAGACGATCTATCCGAGCCCGCTCGGCACCTGGCTGACCGCCCAACTCGTCCAACGCCTCCCCCGCGCAGCCCTGCACGACTTCGTCCGCCAGGAGTCCACCCTCGACCGGCAGGCCCGCCGCGCGACCGTCGACTGGATCCTCGCCGACGACCAGCGTCTGGCATACGCCAAAGCCGTCATGGCGGCGCTCACCCCGTTCGAGGACCGCGCCGCCGGGCTGGACAACGACCTTCGGCAATGGGCCAGGCTGGACGACTCGACCACCGCCGGCATCACCTGTCCGACCCTGATCCTGCACGGCACCCACGACGGCGACGCCGACCCGGCCCACGCCCGCCACGCCGCCACGACCATCCCGCAGGCCACCCTGCATCTGGTCCCCAGCGGCTGGCACCTGCTGCCTCTGTCGATCAACGGCGCGACCACACGACAAGCCAGGTCCACGTTCCTAGCCGAGTGACACCCGGTAGAGCCGGCCCGCCGTGGCACACGGATCCGGGGTCACCCGGGCGGCGGTGGCGAGCAACGAGCGTGGCTCGTCGTGTCGCCGGACGGTCCGCGGATCGGCGTCCGCCGGCAGCGGCAGCAGGTAGAGCTGGTCGACTCCCCAGGTGGCGATCCAGTCGCGCCGTTGCGCGACCGGGATGTCGGCGAAGTTGTCCGGGAAGAACGCCGTCCGCCGGCCGGTCAGGGCGCTGTGTCGGCCGACCTCCGTGCTGGTGACGATGGTCAGCGTACCGTCGCTGCGGCAGCGCCGCAGCTCCTGTTCGACGACGCCGCCGGTGAGGCTTTCCGGGTCCGCCGGCACGGTGGTGAGCTGGTGTCCGAGCGCCCAGCCGGCCGGCAGCGTCAGCAGCAGCACGCCGACGGCATGCCCGGTCCGCCGCCCGGTCAGCCGGGCCGGGACCGGGGCCCGCAGGATCAGCACGACTGCGGTCAGCAGCGTCAGCAGCACGGCCAGGCTGAGATAGCGTCGGCTCAGGTAGCCGGTGCTGAGCTCGGAGAAGGCGACCTGTGCGGTGAATGTGGCCAGCGCGGCCAGGCCGACCAGCAGCCATCGCGGCCCATGGCGCAGCGGGATGCGGCCGCAGCGAAGCTGCAGTCTGCGGCCGCGGCGGAGCAGCAGGCCGGCGGCGACGGTGGTGGTCACGACGGTGGGTGCCCAGACCGCGGCCTTGGCCGCCTGCAGGACAGCCGCCGGCGCGTTGCCGGCGAGCCGGGCCAGCCAGCCGATCGGGTCGTCGGCGGCGGTCGGAAGCTGGTCGACGTCGATCACGTCGGTGACGTACAGCTGCGGCACGGCCAGCGCGATGATGCGGTTGTCCGCCGGGAACGGCGTACCGAAGTGAACCAGCCCGTAGACCGCCCACGGCGACATCACGAGGGTGAAGAGCAGGCCGGCCGGCAGCAGCCAGCGCCAGTCCCGGCGGCGGATCACGACCAGCAGCACCGCCAGGAGCAACACAGCCGGCAGGGTGTCCGGTCGGGTGAGCACCAGGCCGCCGGCGGCGGCCCCGGCCGCCGGCCAGGCCAGCGCCGCTCGCCGATCGGTGCTGACCAGCGCGAGGAGCAAGAGGCTGAGCAGCAGCCCGGCCAGCGGGAAGGTCCGCGCGGTGAGCATCTCGTCGAGGAACGGCACGAAGCCGAGCAGGCCCACGGTGACGACCGGCCCGAGTCCGGGTACGCCGACGCGTCGGCCGATCACCGACAGCACCGCCGCCATGGCCAGCACGCAGCCTGCGGCGGCCAGCAGCCCGGCCTGCGGGCCGGTGCCGCTCAGCGCGGCGGTGACCCCGACCAGAATCGGCCAGAGCGGACCACAGCCCATCGAGTACGGCTCGGGCGACTGGTAGCTGTGCCGGGAGGCGATCCGGAAGAAGTCGCCGCCGAGGGTCTGGGACAGCTCGTAGTAGCGCCACGAGTCCGGGTTGTACGGCGGGCCGTCCCAGTAGTAGAGCAGCAGGACGGCCAGTACGCCGACGAGCGTCGCCCAGCCGGCGGCGGGCAGCCAGCCGGGCACCGACAGGGTCCGCCGGGCGTCGACCGGGTCGCTGGTCGGGTCCTCGGTCGGTCGCCCGGTGAGCCGGGTGAGCGTGCTCACGCCCCCGCCCCGATCGTCGCCGCAGGGTCGTCCGATGTGGCCGGACGGGCCGATGCGGCCGGGCGGTCGTCCGGTGCGCCGGTCACCTGATCGTGCAGGTACGGCCCTGGTGGTCCGGCGGTACGCCCTGGTGCCTCGGCCGGTTGGCAGACCACCACGTCGCGGACCGCGTACATCGGCCGGGCCCGTACCTCGACCAGGATCCGGGCCAGGTACTCACCGAGCACCCCGAGGATCAGGAACAGACCGGTGAATCCGCCGGACACCAGGATCGCCAGGGTGGTCCACCCTTCGATGGGGTCGGACTTGACGAGGAACACCGCGACCGCGTACGCGATGCCGGCGAGCGACAGGGCGCCGAACGTCAGGGACAGCCGGTGTGCCACCCGTGGCCCGAAGTCGGAGAACGACAGCAGAATGTCGAAGGCCAGGCTCGACGTCTCCCGGTCCAGCCGCCGGCGTGCGGCGGTGTCCACCGTGGTCCGGGTGTACCGCAGGTGTTCGTGCCGGTGCCCGAGGATCGCGTACAGGGCCTTGCGGTAGCGGACCTTCTCCCGCATGGCGAGCATCGCGGCCAGCGTGCGTCGGGAGGTCAGTCTCAGACGCTCGGTACGCAGCGGGGTGTCGAGGTCGCTGTACCGGTTGACCAGGCGGTAGAACATCCGGCTGCGCAGCGGCCCGTCGTCGCCGCTGGCGGTGACGATGTCGCAGCCGCCGGTGGTGGCGCGTTCGTACATCCGGGCGAGGATGTTCAACGGGAAGTCCACTGTCGGGCTTTCCCGTTCGAAGACCCAGTCGCCCATCGCCCGGTCCAGCCCGGCCTTCATCCCGGCCTCCACGCCGTGCCGTCGGGCCAGCCGGACCATCACCGCGTTGAGCTGGTACCGGTCCGCGTACTCGCGCACCAACGGGGTGGGGTCGACGGTGGAGTTGTCGTCGACCACCACCAGTTCGTGCAGGTCGAAGTGCTCGCTGAGCCAAGGCCCCAGCTGCGCCAGGAAGCGGTCCAGATCCGGGTCGTCGCGGCAGTAGAGCACGAAGCTCACGAAGGTCTGGTACGGCACAGCGCCTCATCCAGGTCGTAGATCGTGTTGACTTTCCCGCTGAACAACGTGATGAACGGAGGGTGCACGCTCTCGGTCCGGATCAGGGTCGGACGGGAGTCGTCGACCTCCGCCGTCCGCAGCACGGTCTTGACCGTGCACAGGCTCTCGACCTGGCGTAGCTGTCCGGCTGTCGGCAGGAACCGACGGGTCAGGGTGTGCATGTACGGGTAGCCGCTGGCCGGCCGGGCGGGGCAGGTCCCGCAGTTGGCCAGGGCGCCCGGCGCGCAGCCCGGCGTCCGGCGCTGGCAGGGAAAGGTCGGTAGGGTGTCGGTGCTGGTCAGCCGGGGGGTGTAGGCCACCGCGCTGAGGCTGTGCCAGGGGGTGTGCCCGAACGGCATCAACGAGAAGAACGGACCGTCCAGTACGGTGACCGCCGCGTCCCGGTGGGCCGGGGCGTCGACCAGCACCATCTCGCACAGTTCGTACTTGAGCCGCACCGGCGGCAGGCCGAACGTGGCGAGCAGGGCGTTGGTGCCGGCGTAGGTCGCGTTGACGACCGCGCCGGCTTCCACCCGGGTGCCGGACCGCAGGGTCGCCCGCCAGACCGTACCGTCGCGTCCGGCCTCGACCACGGTGTCGCCGAGGAACCACCGCAGCCGGTCCGCGTGGGCCTCGAGGCGGGCCAGCAGTGCGGTGCGCAGCGCCGGTGCGTCGAAGCTGAACTCGTCGGTCCCGTACGCCGCCTCGACGGTGCCGGCCAGGAAGAACTCGGCCGGGTCGATCCGGCTGGCCGGCACTCCGACGGTGGCGCAGAACTTCTCGAAGTAGGCGGCGTCCACGAAGGAACCCTCCGCCGCGATCGCGTACACGCTGCGGAACCGGTGGTTGACCGCGGTGGGGAAGTCGCGCAGGAACCGTTCGTAGTAGCTGGCCGACCGCAGCGCCGTGTACACGCTGCGCGGGTAGTGGTAGCCGTTGTGGCCGCGGGCCTGGTTGATCAGGCTTGCCCGCACCAGCGGGCGCCGGTCGATGTCGACCACCGCGACGGACCCGCCGTCGGCGAGTTGCCGCCGGGCGGCCCACAGCCCGAAGACTCCTGCGCCGAATATGAGCGTATCAACAGAAATGCCCCCTCTACCCACGGCAGAAAGCTAGCATCCATCTTATCCCGATTTGTCGCTAAGTGAGAGGTGAGTCATGCTCGCAGGTTTGGTCGGCCACACCGGCTTCGTCGGCGGCAACCTGGCCCGACAACGCGCCTACGATCTCAAGGTCAACCGGGCCACCGTCGCGGCCATCGACGGGCAGCGGTTCACCCGGCTGGTGATCAGCGCCGCCCCCGGCGTCAAATGGCGGGCGAACGCCGACCCGGACGCCGACCGCGCCGCGATCGACGCCCTGACCAGCCACCTGCGCACCACGACGGCCGACGAAGCCGTCCTCATCTCCACCATCGACGTCTATCAGCAGCCGCAGGGCGTCGACGAGGCGACGTCCGTCGAACCGGCCGACCACCCGCAGGCGTACGGCCGCAACCGGATCCGGCTGGAACAGTTCGTCCAGTGGCACTACCCGCGCAGCCTGGTGGTCCGACTGCCCGCCCTGTTCGGGCCGGACCTGCGCAAGAACCTCGTCTACGACCTGGCGACCGGGCGGACCGAGGAGTTCTGCCACCGCGACTCGACGTTCCAGTTCTACGACCTGCGGCGACTCACCGCCGACCTGGACCGGGCCGTCGCCGCCGGACTGAGCGTGGTCAACCTGGCGACCGAGCCGATCGCCGCGCAGACCGTGGCACAGCAGGTCTTCGGACGCACCCTGACCTGCGACACGGTGGCCCGGGTCGATTACGACATGCGTACCCGGCATGCCGCCGTGTTCGGTGCCGACGGGCCATACGTCAGCGGTCGCGACGAGACGATCACCCGGCTGCGGGAGTTCGCCGAGGACCGGGCGGCAGGTGCGCGCCCGGCCGGAGAAGGCGTGCGTCCGGTCGGAGAGCGGGTGGCGGTCTGATGTCCGAGCCGACCATCAAAGTGGCGGTGAGCAACATCGCCTGGCAGCCAGCCGACGACGAGAAGGTCGCCGACCTGCTGCGCCACGCGGGAGTCGCCGGCGTCGAGGTGGCGCCCACGAAGATTTGGCCGGACCTGACCGAGGTCTCCCTCGACCAGGCACGCGCGTACGGGCGGACCTGGGCCCGCGCCGGGCTGCCGGTGGTCGCCGCCCAGTCGCTGCTGTACGGACGCCCCGAGCTGACGGTGTTCGGGCCGCGCCGAGAGGATCTCGTCGCGTACCTGTGCCGGGTGATCGACCTGTGCGCCGCGATGGGCGCCACCGCGCTGGTCTTCGGCAGCCCGCGCAACCGCCGACGCAACGGCCTGCCGGACGAGACGGCGGACCGGATCGCCGCCGACGTCTTCGGCCGGCTGGCCCGCCGGGCACACGCCGCCGGGACGAGCCTGTGCCTGGAGGCCAACCCCGCCGAGTACGGCGCCGACTACCTGGTCCGGGCGGAGGAGGCGGCGCGGCTGGTGGCCGCCGTCGACTCACCTGGGCTGCGGCTGCACCTGGACACCGCCTGCATGGCGCTGGCCGGTGACGACGCGGCGGCCTGCGCCCACAGTTTCGCCCCGCTGCTGCGCCACGCCCATCTCAGCGAGCCCGACCTGGCGGCGGTCGGCACCCCGGACCGCGCCCACGCCGACTTCGTCGCCGCACTGCGGGCCGTCGGCTACGACCGGTACCTGAGTGTGGAGATGCGCCCGTCGGACGGCGAACCGGTCGCCGCCGTCGATCGCGCCGCCCGGTACGCCGTGGCACTGTGCGGTGATCGGTCATGACCGGCACCCGGCAGCTCGACGCCCCAGGCGATCAGGTCCCATGCGACCAGGTTCCACCGCTGGCCCGAGACCACGACCGGCGGATCCCGAGCCACGACCGGCGCGACTTCGCCCCCCGGCGCAGCCGGTACGCGGTGGTGGTGCCGGTGATCAACGAGGGTGACCGGCTGCGGGCGCAGCTGCGCCGGATGCACGACCACGGGCACGGCCTTGACGTCCTGATCGCCGATGGGGGCAGCACCGACGGCTCCCTCGCCGACGACTTCCTGGCCGCCCACGGCGTACGGTCGGTGCTGGTCAAGCGCGGTCCGGGCCGGCTCAGCGCGCAACTGCGGATGGCCTTCGCCACAGCCCTGGACGACGGCTACCACGGGGTGGTCACCGTGGACGGCAACGGCAAGGACGGCGTCGAGGCGATCGGCCGGTTCCGGGACCGGCTGGACGCCGGGTACGACTACGTGCAGGGTTCCCGCTTCGTCCCGGGCGGCGTGGCGGTCAACACGCCCTGGTCCCGGTACCTCGGCATCCGGCTGCTGCACGCACCGATGCTGTCGGCCGGGGCGCGGACCTGGTACACCGACACGACCAACGGTTTCCGGGGCCACTCGGCCCGGCTGCTCGCAGATCCCCGAGTGGGGGTGTTCCGGGATGTGTTCGATGCGTACGAGCTGCTGGCGTACCTGCCGGTGCGGGCGGCCCGGCTGGGGCTGCGGGTCTGCGAGGTGCCGGTGACCCGCGCCTACCCGGCGGGAGCGGTGCCGACCAAGATCAAAGGCTGGTCCGGCAACCTGAACCTGCTGGCCGTCGCCGCCCGCGCCGCCACCGGCCGCTACGACCCCGCTCCTTGGCGAGCGCGACGGGGTCGCGGATGACCTGTCCTGCCGTCACCACGCACCACACCACGATCAGCAGTAACAGCAGCCGCTCCAGCGTGCCGACCAGCAGCCCACCGCCGACCAGCAGCATGCCCAGCCCGACCGCGGCGGACAGCGGCAGCGCGGCGGCGGCCCCGAGCAGCGCCAGCCGACGCAGCGGGCAGGTCGACACCGGCGACCAGAACACGGCGATCATCGCGAAGACGCAGCAGGCGACGGCGACGATGCTGGCCCCGCCGTGCACCAGGTCGGTCGCGGTGACCGGGTCGTGCGGCGGCAGCGGGCAGCCGTCCCGGCAGGAGACGGTCGCCGAGACCGTCGTCGCACCGGCCGCCGCGACCAGCAGCCCGGCGGCGGCGCGGACCGGGCGCAGCGCCCCGGCGAGCAGCAGCAGGCTCACCGCCAGGGCGAGCAGCCCCGACTGGTACGCCAGTACGTAGCCGCCGTCGCCGACCCCGGACTCGCTGACGTACCCGCGCAGTCCCGGACCGGGGCCGGCGACCACCGTGACCGTCACGGTCACCGCCCCGCCGACCGCGCCGACCGCCGCCCCGACCGCCCACCACCTGGTACGCCTCACCCGCCTACGGTGTCACGTGGTCCCGGCTCACGTGGTTGCGGTGTCAGACCGGCCGGTCCGGATCGGCGTGGCTGCCCGCCGGATGTGTCGGTGGTGCCGGCCGGTGGTGCCGGACCGGTCGGATCACCGCCCCCGGCCGCAGCAGCGCCACCAGCCGGGCCTGGACGTGTCGGGTGACGCCGTCCCGGCCGTCGAAGTTGATCTGTGCGCCGATCAGTTGCACCCATCGGATCCCGTCTTCGATCGAAACGTCGCCCACGTGCTGCACCCGCAGTCGGAGCGCGCTGATGCCGTACCGGTAATCGGTCTCCGACATCTTGATCACGTCGCCGACCTCGACCGGAAGATCACTGTTGCTCATTGTCGTCCATCCTTTCCGGCACCATTTCCGGTGGCTGCAGGCCGTGTAGCTGGAGTACCGCACGGACTCTTCTGGCCGCCGGATCCCGGTGCCGGTCGAGGTAGGCCAGCGCCTTGCGGAACGGCCGGCAGTACACCTGCCCGCACGGCAGGCAGCCGTCGTTGCGGCGGGGCATGTGCCGGGTGACCAGCCGTCGGGCGTGGGTGATCACGTCGTCGTGTGCGGTGGTGTGCTGCGGGCCCGCGTTGGTGGGCAGCCGGCGTAGTTGTCGCGGTAGTCCGCCGATCCCGTCGTTTCTCGGCATCGTTCACCCTCCCGGGTGGAGTGTCGAGTCGAATTTCCCTCCACTCCACCCTGGACTTCTCAACCCAGTCAGCGGAAGATAGGTCAGCGGCAATCCGCACTCATCTACCGGACAATCACCTGTATCCGAAAGGTGTGCACCGTGAATACACTTCCGGAAATCCTCCGTCAGCTGCGCAGCGAGCGTTCCGTCACCCAGGATCAGGTCGGTGAGGCGATCCTGGTCTCCGGCTCACTGATCGCCGCCTTCGAGCAGGGCCGGTTGGTCCCGCAACCGGACACCGCCGCGCGACTGGACGAGTTCTTCGGCTCGGGTGACCGGGTCCGCAAGTCGGCGGCCGAGGCGGCCGAGGCCCGTGAGCTGGAGCGGGAGCGGCGCAGGATGGCCCAGGCGGTGTGGTTCCGCCCGTGGGCCAAGCTGGAGGAGTCCGCCACCGCCCTGCGGTACTACCAGTCGTCTCTCGTCCCCGGCCTGCTGCAGACCGAGGAGTACGCCCGGTCGGTGCTGGACAGCGGCCTACGCAGTCAGCGCGAGGTCGACGAGCTGCTCGCCGTCCGGATGGAGCGCCAGTCCGTTGTGCTGGGCCGCGAGGATCCGGCGATCTGCGTGTTCATGATGGACGTGGCCGCGTTGCGGTCGGCCCACCCGGCGATGGCCAAGGCGCAGTTGGAGCGGCTGCTGGCCGAGTCGGAGCGCCACCGGACCTTCGTGCACGTGGTGCCGGACGGGGTCGGCATGCACATCGGTCGGTCGGTGTCGTTCGTGCTCGCCTCGCTCGACAACGGCGCACTCGCTGGATACATGGAGGATATTTTCGAGGGCCGGCTTGTCACCGAGCCGGCGCGGGTGACCGGGCTCGATCGGGCGTGGCACACTGTCAACGCGCTCGCCCTGAACGCGGCCCAGTCCCGGGATCTGATCCGGCAGATGGTGAGGGAGCTATGACCACCGAGCCGATGTGGCGCACGTCCCGCCGATCGAACGCCTCCGGCGGTGACTGCGTCGAGGTCGCCGACAACCTGCCCGGCCGGGTGCTGGTCCGCGACTCCAAGGACCGCACCGGCGGCACCCTGGCCTTCGACCCGCCCGCCTGGTCCGCCTTCGTCGCCACCGTCAAGCGCTGAGCCGCACCCCGCCGCCGGGTGTACCTCCGAGCCCGCCGCCGCTCGCCGGCTACCAGGCAGCAGTCCGGGCCCGGGTGGGCCCCTGTTGGGGAATCCAGTCTGAGCCGTTGGAGATGGAGGCTACGGACCGGCGCAGCCGGCGGCGGGCGCGCGGATCGAGGTGGTCGCCGTCGAGCGTCCGGAGCGCGTCGCGGGCGGTGCGCTGGTGTGAACGCGCCGTCTCGGCCAAAGCTTCGGCCGCCCATCGCCGGTGATCCAACGGGCTTTCGTCGTCGGTGATCACGGCGAGCAGGCGGCGGGCGCATGCGCCCGCTTCCGCGAAGTCCATCTCGGGGATCGCGGCCAGCGCCATGAACCGCACGTACGGATGTGCTGCCGGGTTGTCGGCCAGCTGGCGCATCGTCGTTGCGGCGGCTGCGCGGTCCGCCCAGACTCCCGTGCCGCCGAGCGCCCGCGCGGCGGTCAGGATCGTGTAAGGCTTGGCACCCGGCAGCGCCAGCAGCTCTCGCATGCGCATGGACGCCGACGGCTCCCGTGGGCATAGGCGAACGGCTGGCTCCGGACCGTCGGTGCGCAGCACCGCGACAGCTGCTGCCAGGCGGTCGTCCGGGGCGGCGTCCAGTTCCAGTAGGCGTGCCCGAGTCTCCGCGCGCCGTGGTCCGGGCGCGTCGAGCAAGGTCTGACCGGCGAGCACCCGGAGGTAGCCGGGCGTGCCTGGGTTGTCCAGCAGGTCGTGGAGCACGTCGTGTGCCGGCCGCGCGGCGGCGCCCGATTTGAGGCCTAGCAGGATGGTGGCCGCTCGGATTCGGACGATCGGGGGCAGGTCGGGGTGGGCGGCGATGCCGGTCGCCTCGGTCACCACTCTGCGTACGGTGTCCGGGAGCATCCGCGCCAGTAGGGCGAGCAGCGCGGCCCGGCGTGCCGGGGTGATATCCGAACGTTCGAGGATCTCCTCCATCGCCAGGCCAGCGCGAAGTCGCTGAACGGGCGTGCCCGCAGCCAGCGTTTGCGTGATCTCGATGACGGTGCCGAAGGGGGTGTCGCTGGCGGTCAGCAGCGCGAGGAGTTCGGTGAGCGGCTCGTCCTGCTCGGGATCGACAGTCACTATGGCCAGTAAGACGGCGGTCCGGGTGGTCCTGGTGTCAGCGGCGGTCAGCATGCGGCGGAGCCGGTCAAGGGTGTCGGCCAGGGTGCCCGGCACCTCGTCTGATCGCCGTATCAGGGCGGTGCAGCGGTCAGCTAACGACAGCTGTTCGTCACACGACTCCGCGAGGAACGACAGGTCGGCGTGCCGGAGCCCGTGCGGACCGCCGTCTTTTGCCAGGATGGCTCGGGCCTCGCGGCGGCGGCGCCAGGTCTCCTTGCCGTCGCCGACGACCGCCGAGAGCGCCGCGCCGGCCTCGGCTCTGCTGTGGACGACCTGGTAGAGCAACCGGGCGGCGTCGACCGGATCGATCGGTGGCGGCACCAGGTCGTCGCCGGGCGGGCGCACTGCGGCATGGAGTATGTCTATGGCGGGTATGCGGTGTGCCGGCGACAGGTCGAGTTGCAGCTCCAGAACCTGGGCCCGGTCTTCTGGCGTCGCGGCGGGCTCGTCCAGGATTCGCCGTATCCCGGTCAGCGCTACGGATTCCTCCTCTGGAAGAGCTATTGCAGCGGTGACTACCGCCGTCGTTGTCGGCGGCTGGGCTGCCAGGGAGGCGCGGACCGCCGTTATGGCACCGTCGATGCGGGCCAGTCGACGGACGGTGTCGGGCGGGACATAGCCGCCGAGGAGATTTGGCTGCGCCAGCGATCGAAGAAGTAGGTCACCGATCGCCTGTTGCACGGCCGTGTCGCGCCCCCACGACGAGCGGATCAGAATTTCGGCTGTACGTTGGGCGTCGCATATCCAAGGAAGTGTGGTCCACAGCAGATCGTCTGCCAGCTGCAGTGGGGGAACGTACCGGTCGTCCCCGTGGTGCAGGAGCACCTGGAGCGCCTGTACCCGGCACTCGATCGGCTCGTGCCGGTCGGAGAAGAACGACAGCAGGCCAGCGCGGTACCGGCCGGTTCCGTTCGTCTCGGTCTGCGCCAACCAGGCATGGGCGCTGACGCGTTCCTCGTTCGGGGCGTAAACGTCAGATGCGGCCGACTCCAACACCTGAACGGCATCGGCCACCGCCCGGTTCTCCGCAAGAATGCTCGCGATCGAGCGGCGATCTTGTAGGTCATTGGTCCGCTCCGACAGCATGTCCCGTAACAGCGCCAGCCACTCCGCCGCCCGCTGTGGCGCCCGGTCGATGAGTAGTGAGATCACGTTCACCCGATATGTCGGCGCTGTACGCGGATCTCGTGCGTATTTCTCCAGGACGCCGAGAGCGGGAGCGTGCAGGCTGACCAGATTGCTGTACGCCCGGAACAGCCACCACCGCTGCGAGGGCGGGACGTGGAGGATGTGGAGGTCGAGCACAGCTTTTTTCGCGGCTGCACGGTGCGTTGGATGGTCTATCAGGTCAAGCGCTGCATCGAGACGTGCTTCGATCCGTGTCGACGACCCGGTCATCAATCGGTGGAGCGACGAATCGACAACTTGGTCAGGACCGCGAGCCGCGCGTATGTGGCGCGTCGAGGCGTGTACTGTTTCGTCGGGAAGGTCTGCCTCAGGGCTTACAAGAAGCCGTGTCAACTGCCGATCGAAATCGGCGGCGACCGGCAGGGAACAATCGCTGGACTGTGCGAGGAGGTTTGTTGTCTCCTTGACGGTCCATGAGTGGCCGGCTGCGAGTCTCAGGACCACGTCTGCGTCGGGCTGAAAAAGAGGGTCGAGATCGACGGCTAAAGCTCGGATGCGGGACGCAGTCGCGGTATCGAGTGTTGACTCATTGGTCATTCTTTCGATAGCGTCCACGATCCGATCCCGGAGGTCATGTTCGATCTTCCGCAGGCGCCAAGCTGAACTGGCGCCTCGGGGCGACCGGCCGCTGTCATACAGTGCGCGGCATATTGCTTCGATCACCTCAGGCCAGTGGTCCTCGCCCACTCGTGCCAGGCTCAGGGCGGCCAGCATGCGAATGTCAGGACTCACATCGTCAGCGGATGACAGGCGGCGCAGACACCGGATCCCGTCCGGGCGATACTCTGGCCCCAGCTCGGTCAACAGCCGTGCGGCCTGGATGCGCTCGTCGTCCTCGATGTTCATCTCGGAGAGAAAATACCCACAGCGACCAGCGATTTCGGCCCGGCAGATTTGGTCGACAGCGAGCATGGTCTCCGCTATAGCGGATAGCCCATAGACGCCGAGCCCCGGCTTGTCGAGAGTGACGCGAAGCTCGGCGAGAATCAGCTGACGGGATGCGTGGTCCCACTGGGCCAGGGCCTCGGCCGCGACCCGTCGTTCGTACGGTTGCGCGGCGACATCGCCGAGGGTTTCCCGCATGACCTGGATCGCTCGGTCTCTCGGATCGCCTTTCCGGTCGATGAGGTGGCTCGCGACGGCGACCCGTTGCGAAATGGTGCCGCCGGTCGTCGTCAGGGCGTCCGCGAGCAGCCTGGCGAGCTCCGCTTCCTGGTCCGAGTCGATGTTCTCCAGGGCGATCACCGAGGCCAGCCGTGCGGTCAACGAATCGCCCCCGCCGGCCTGGGCCAACAGCTCTGCCTCCAGGGCCGGCCGTCGTGAACGATCCCGGTCGGCGAGCAGGGCGGCGAGGGCGGCCCACGCCGCCGAGCCCGGCTTCGCAATCTCTACGTGTCGGGCGAGCCAGCCGACGAGGACCGGGGTGTCCGGGAAGCGGCGTAGGGGGGCGACCAGTTCGACCGCGTCGGGCGGTGCAGCCTTCCACAGCTGGTCGGGGAGCGAGTCCAGGCATGCGGCGAGTTGCCGGTCGGAGGCCGCTGCGCCTTCGGCGACCAGTCGTACCGCGGTGGCCCGGTCGGCTGCCCCACCGCTGAGCAGCCAGCTCAGCAGGTCCCCGTCGCCTGGATGAAACCTGGTCCACCTGATCAGCACCGCCATCGCGCCCGGCTCGTCGCGGACCGCGAGGTGCAGCGCGCGGCGCCATCCCGCGTCGTCCGCGTCGAAACGGTCCGGCAGCGCGGCGGCGAACCTCCGGGCGGCGAAGTGCTCGGCGAACGTCAGGTGGATGAAGTCCGGTCCTGCGTCCCGGCGGCTGAGCAGTCCCGTGCTGAGCAGCACCTCGGAGATGAGTTCCGCCATGTCCTCGGGTGGTCTGCCGCTGACCTGACCGGCCTCGCGGCGCAGCCAGTCCGTCGCGGTCAGGATCAGCGAGCGTCGGCTGCGCATCCTTTCCACCGCGAGTTCTTCGACCAGATCGTCCGTGCGGTCGCAGAGCGCGGCAACCAGAGCGGAACTGTCGCGGTCACCGTCCAGCGTGGCGGTCAGCGCGGTGCGGGCCGAGGTACGGCGGGCCGCGTTGTGCTGCCGGAGCCAGTGGAGGTAACGCTCGTAGAGGTCGTGGCGGTTACGCGGCAGGCGGGAGTCGGGATCGTCCGCGTACACGTTGATCGCGATGGTCGCCATCAACGGCACCGCCGCCATTTCGTGCAGGCCGGCTGACGCGACCTGAGACAGGAAGCCAGCGGCCTGGTCGGCGCCCTCCGGCGACGGACCGAACCAGCGGTGGGCGAACTCGGCGAGCATCCGTCGGTCGAACGGCAGCAGTGTGTAGTGGCCGATCGCTCCGGCGCCGAGCATCGCCGTGGCGTGCCCGACCAGCGGCCGGGTCGTGATCAGCAGACGCCACGGCCGATCGGCGGCGGCCGTCCATCCGGACAGCACCGCCATGAAGGTCTCCCGCTCATCGCTGGGGACCTCGTCCAAACCGTCGATCACTATCAGCCACTCGGTGCCGTCGACCGGACCGGCGAGCAGCGCCGGATCGACCGAGTCGCGGGCGGCCATGCCGAGGCCCTGCGACGCGGCCGCCGCCAGTGCTTCCGGCCACTTCCGGCCAGCGTGGGCGGCCAGCGATCGCGCCGTGACCAGCAGTGGCAGTAAAGGCTTCGCGGTCAACCGGCGCCCGTGCTCGTCGGCGTGCAGCCAGGCCCTGGCCAGCTGACGACAGATCTGCGCTGCCGTTGTCGACTTGCCGGTGCCGGGACCGCCCTCGATCAGCAGATGACGGTGCTGGTCGAAGACCTTCTCCAGCGGCCGGCGCACCGGGATCACCCGGGGGCGCTCGTCGAACGGAAGGAACAGCCGCTCGTCGGCGAAACGGCTCAGCCGGCGCCGCCGTTCGTCGGCGCGGCTCTCGGCGGACTGTGGCTGCTCCACTCGCTGCTGAACGTAGACGGTGGACACCTCGTTCCGGCGGTTGCGCAACAGCCGGCTCGGTGACCGGTCGGCGGCGGCCTCGATGTCCTGGAGCAGCCGCCACACGTCGTCGCGGAGCGGACGGCGGCCCCAGGCGGTCCGCTGCCTCCGAGTCCGCACCGGTGACGTAATCGTCCGGCCCTGACGCACAGCGATTACGGCCGCGCCGAAGGCGAGGACCCCGATGAACATCGCGACGACGCTCGCGAGCTGATCGGCGCGCTCCAGGCCGAGGCGGCTGAGGATTACGGCGAGGCCGCCCAGGAGAAGTGCGGTGAGGGCCAGGATCCCGGCGGCGATGAGTCGTCCGGACGAGGGGGTTCGCACTCGGTCATCATCCCAAGCGAACGCACCCATCAGTGTCCGTCACTGAGCAGCAGCGCGGACCGTACGAATGATCCACTCCATCAGCCGTATAGCGGCGGCGGCGATCAGCGACCTTTGTCCTGGCGGCTGCGCGCCAGGAGGTAGCCGACGTAGGCTGCCAGCGCCACGGCTGCCAACGCCGCAGGCGGGCCGATCAGCGCGCCAGCCCGCTCACGGGTGCCCATCACGGCTCCGAAGGAGCGGTCAGCCATCACCGACCAGCGGGACCGCCAGGACAGAGCCGACCCGATCGAGAGCGTGGAGCCGACGGACAGCACCGATCCTGCGGAGCCGACGCTGCCGACGGAGGCGATCGAGCCGACGCTGCCGATGGACAGCACCGAGCCATGGGATCCGATCGACAACAGCGAGTCGGTGGACCACAACGACAGCCATGACGAGCCGGTAGCTTTCATGGGGGGAGTATGCGCCCCCTGCTTTCACAGGTCGTCGGGCAGGACCCGGAACGCCGTGTGCCCGCTCAATGGACGGATGGCCCGAAAATCCCGGCGATCCAGTGTCAACACCGCATCCGTCTCGTACTGCTCGGCAACCACGACATTCACGGCGTCCGTGAGATCCAGGCGCAGTGCTGCGTACCGCGACTGGACGGTACGGGCTCCGCGCAGCACGGTCGCGGTCACTTCCGGGACCAGGACCCGCAGGTTCCGCTCCTGCCCCAGCAGCCAGTCCTGCACCGCGTAGGCCGTCCGGCGGTCCACGTTCCGAGTGATGATGTGCTCGATCTCACCGAACACCAATGGCGAGATCACCGTCGCCGACGCCTCGGCAAAGGCCCTGCGCGCAGTGGCATGCTCAGGATCGTCAATGTTGAACGCCGCCACCAGCCCGGACGTGTCCCCGACCACGATCATGCAGCGTGGCCGGACGAGCCGTACTTGCGGTCCTCGGCTTCCGCCACCGCCGCTCGCACATCGTCGTCACTCACCGGCCCGCCGAAACCGAATTCCGGTATGTCCCAGTCTCTCGACCAACGACGCGCCCGCAGCGCCGCGATATGGAACGCCTCCCGGAAGTACTCCGACTCCGGGCGCCCCTCCCTCGCGGCAGCCTCCTTGATGATCCTCAGGTCGTCTTCGTCGACCATTACTGTCGTCTTCTTCAAGGCCATATGGTTATGGTACCTCCACCACCCATCCGGCAGACCCGGCTGCCAACCGTCACGACGATCGGCGCTGAACCCGTCACCGGTCACCGGTCAGCTGCGCGGCGTGGTGCGGCTCGGCGGCCGCCGGAGGCGCGTCCGGGCCGTCCCGTACGACGTAGACGTCCTGAAGGTGTGACAAGCTCAGTCAGTTGCCGGTGCCGAGGTTGGCCATCATCGCGGCCGGGTAGCGGTCGCCCCGTGCCGAGCCAGCCGGGACGGCCTTCTCGATCTCGGCCAGGTCGTCCGCGGAAAGTGCCAGGTGGGCGGCGGGCAGAGCCTCGGTCAACCGATTGCGGGTACGGGCGCCGACGAGCGGGACGATGTCGCCGCCCTGGGCTGCCACCCACGCGATCGCCAGCTGGGCCACGGTGCAGCCCTTCTCCTCGGCCACCCGCCGCAGCGCCTCCACCAGGGCCAGGTTGTGTTCGACGTTGTCGCCCGAGAACCGTGGCATCCGGCTGCGGTGGTCACCCGGTCGCGCTTCGGTGTTCTGCCAGTGGCCCGAGATAAGGCCTCGGCTCAGGACGCCGTACGCGGTCATCCCGACGCCCAGTTCCCGCAGCGTCGGCAGCACGTCGGCCTCCACCCCGCGCGAGATCAGCGAGTACTCGATCTGCAGGTCGGCGACCGGGTGCACGGCGTGCGCCCGGCGGATCGTCTCAGCACCCACCTCGGACAGTCCCACGTGCCGCACGTACCCGGCTTCGATCATGTCCTTGACCGCGCCCACCGTGTCCTCGATCGGCACCTCCGGGTCCAGTCGTGCCGGCCGGTAGATGTCGACGTAGTCGACACCCAGCCGGGTCATCGCGTTGACGAAGACGAGGAGCATGATCCTGATCGGCTGCGAGAAGTCGCGCGGCCGGGTAGGACCCGCGAAGCAGGCGCCAGATGACCCGGCCGGCAGGGCCGCACGAGGTCTGTCTGCAGCCCGACCAGCCTCGATCAGTAGATCAGTTGAGAGGTTTGAATGTATCGATAACTGTCGGTAAGGTCGTGCTTGCATGTCGTTGCCGAGATGGGAGCATCTGTGAGCAAGATCAGAAGCATCCTGGTAGGGGGCATCATCGTCGCGTTGGTCGCAGCCGTGCCTGCGCCCGCCTCGGCAGAGCCTGGGAAGTCGGAGGTGTCTGACATCGCGCCGGTAACAGAACCGGCCACAGACGAAGCGCACAAGTACGCCCAACTCTTCGCCCGCCAGGAGAAACTCAACGATGCGGCTGACGCCATCCGGGTCGCAGCCGGCGACCTGGCTCTGTCGGGTTTCGCTGGTGACCGAGTTGATCCCGCCGCCAACACCCTGACTGTTTACTGGCACGGTGAGCTGACAACGGCGGTCGAGATCGTTATCGCGAAGGTACGCCGGGCTGGAATCGACGTCGAGGTACGGGCCGCAGCCTACTCGCTGCACACCCTCGAAAAGGAGGCTGACCGTCTCGCGGGACAACAGTTCTCGTCTGGCCACGTCGTGCTCGTCGGCCCCGCCCCGGACGGCAACAGCCTTGAAGTCGGTGTCACACTGGCCGACGGCGACAGGCGCGCATCTACCGATCTGCGCCAGGTGTCTGACGAGCTAACCGGTAGCGTGAAACTGGACGTGTCGCTCGAGTCGCCCGCCGAGTTCACGACCCGGTTCGCGGACACCCAGCCCTACTGGGGTGGCGCGCTCATCCTGAATGGCGGTGCCTGTACCTCAGGCTTCGGTGTACGAGGCAACAACGGCGCAGCCCGCTACCTGCTCACTGCGGCGCATTGCGGCGCTGGGCAATGGCGAACGGGCAACGGCACCGTGATCGGCAACACCCTCTCCAACACGACGGTCGAGTACGACGGCATGCTGATCCTCACCAACGCTGGCTACAGCGTGTACGAGGGCCCATCCTCAATGCCACGTAGCTTAAGTTGATCTTGGTGGTGGCTGGACCCGGTAGATGTGGATGGTC